>CAZHUI010000051.1:0-23302 GCA_964535605.1 uncultured Caulobacterales bacterium | reverse complement strand
GAGGATGATGAGATCGTCAAGCGCGCTGTTCGGGAAGGTGACGTCGCCCTGCACCGCGTCGCGCACGGTCGTCGTTCCCTCGCGCGGGGCGCGGAAGCGGATCGTATACGGACGGTCCGGCGCTGAGGCGGGATCAGCCTCGCGCCACGGGCTTTCGAAGCGGCGCTTTTCCGCCATCGCGAAGTCGCGCGCGGCGGTCACCTCTTCGGCGGTCATGAAACAGCGATAGGCGCCGCCGCGTTTCAGAAGCTCATGCGCGACTTCGGCGTGCCGCTCGCGCCGGGCGTATTGCGAGATCGGCTCCTCGTCCCAGTCGAGGCCAAGCCAGGTGAGCCCGTCGACAATGGCGCCGACGGCGGCCTCGTTGTGGCGCGCCCGGTCCGTGTCCTCGATGCGCAACAGGAAGCGCCCGCCGCGACCTCGCGCATAAAGCCAGTTGAACAGCGCCGTCCGCGCCCCGCCGATATGGAGATAGCCGGTGGGCGAAGGGGCGAAGCGGGTGACGACGGCTGACGGCATGGTTGCAGGATGTCGCTGATTGCGCTTTTGTGGCGAGTGATGAGGCGGTCTTGGCGCTTAGCACGGCCGCGCGCGGGGGCCTATGGCCGGCGTCGTCAGGGAGCGGGAAGTCGCCGGCGCCGATATCGCGGCGGTTGACTGGCGCAGCGTCGCTGGAAAAGTCGCAGGCTTCGTCCGGGCGTCGTTGGCGAAAGAAGCCGGCCGTCTCGGCCTATGGGCGCCGGTCGCGCTGGGCGCCGGCGCTGCCGCCTATCTCGGGTTGAAAGCGGAACCCGCCGCGATTGCCGCACCACTCGCGCTCGCCGCGTCCATGATTGCGGCGATGCGATTCCCGCGCTGGCGTCCGGCTTTGTTTGCGGCGGCGTTTTTCGCGCTTGGCTTCGCCGCCGCCGACTTTCGCGCAAGCAGGGTCGCCGCGCCGGTTCTGTCCCGCGAGATCGGTTTTGCAAAAATTGAAGGGCGTCTCCTCGCGGTTGAGGAATCGGCGAAGCTCCGGCGTCTCGTGATCGCCGCCGACCGTATCGAAGGCGTCGCGGCGCATGAAACGCCCGCGCGCATTCGACTGTCGTGGCGCGGCAAGGACTTCAGCGCATTGCCGGGCCAGCGTGTCACGCTGACGGGCAGCTTGTCGCCGCCGCCGCAGCCAGTGACGCCGGGCGGCTATGACTTCGCGCGCCATCTTTATTTCTTGCGGATCGGCGCGGTCGGGTTCGCCTATTCCGCGCCATCGCCGATTGCGGAAGTGAACCCGCCCTTTTCCGCGCGGCTGTCGGGCGCAATCGAGCGCGCGCGCCTCGGGCTGACGCGCCGGATCATCGCGGCCGCGCCCGGCGATTCGGGCGCGATCGTCGCTGCGGTCGTCACCGGCAAACGCGAGGCGATCAGCGACAAGGCGGAGGATGATTTTCGCGACTCCGGCCTCACGCATCTTCTGTCGATTTCAGGGCTTCACATCGGCCTTGCGACCGGCATCATCTTTTTCACGCTGCGCGCAGGGCTCGCGCTGATCGAGCCCGTCGCCTTGCGCTATCCCATCAAGAAATGGGCGGCGGCGGCGGCCATTCTGTCGGGCGCCGCCTATCTTGCGATGTCCGGCCTTCAATGGCCGGCGCAGCGTTCGTTCCTGATGACGGCGATTGTCTATGTCGCAATCCTTTTTGACCGGCGCGCGCTGTCCTTGCGCAATGTCGCGATCACCGCCTTTGTCATCCTGCTGATCGCGCCCGAGGCCGTCGCCAATCCCGGCTTTCAGATGTCCTTCGCGGCTGTGACCGCGCTCATCGCCTTTTACGAATGGGCGTCGGCGCGCGCCGATCCCTTGCGCAGTTTTTCAGCGCCGGCGCGCCTTGGCCGCTACGCTCAGGGCATCGTCGCAACCGACATAATCTCGTCGCTGGCGACCGCGCCCTTCAGCCTTTTTCATTTCAACCGCGCCGCCAATTTCGGATTGCTCGCGAACTCGATCTCGATCCCGTTGATGGGCTTCTGGGTGATGCCGATGGCGATCCTAGCCCTCATCGCCATGCCGCTCGGCCTCGACGCCCCGCTATGGCGCGCGGCCGCTGCCGGCATAGATGTGATGCTGTCCCTTGGCCGGTGGGTGTCCGGATTGCCGGGCGCGGTGACGGTCTTTCCGAAATGGCCCGAAACGGTCTTGCCTGTCTTCGCGCTCGGCGGATTGTGGCTGTGCCTGATGACGGGCCCGTGGCGGCTCGCCGGGCTGGCGGCGCTGCCGCTCGCCGCGCTGATGATCGCCTCGTCGCGCGCGCCCGACGTTTATGTCACCGCGTCCGGCGACAACGCCGCCGCGATTGTCGAGATCGACGGCGCGCGGGCGCTCGCCATATTCGATCCGCGCAAGGATCGCTTCGCCGCTAGCGTCTTTCTTGAACATGCCGGGCTCGATGCGCGCGCCGATAAGCCGATCGCCATGCGCCGCGCCGGTTTTTGCGATCAGCTCGGCTGCGTCGCGCCGGTCAACGGGGCGCAGGTCGCCGTCACCGACCGGCGCGACGCGCTTGACGACGATTGCGCGCGCGCCGCGCTCGTCATCGCCACTTTCCCCGCGACCGGCCGCGAGCGCGCCGGATGCGCCGCTGCGCTGATCGACCGGCGCTCGGTCTGGAACGGCGGCGCGCATTCGGCGGCCGTCAGCGACAGCGGCGAAGTCAGCATAGAGAGCGTCAAGGACCGCCGCGGCGAACGGGCGTGGAGCGCAAATTAGACTTCTGCCCTGCTCCACCCGCGCAGCGGGGGAGCTGTCACGCGGAGCGTGACTGAGGAGGCCCGCCCTATCCAAGAACGCCGGAGCTCCCCCGCAAGCGGGTGGAGCAAGGCTCGCCCGCTCAATACTTCCGCATCAATCCAACGAGCCGGCCCTGTATCGACACGCGGTCGGCGCCGTAGATGCGGGTTTCGAATGCAGGGTTCGCCGCTTCGAGAGCGATCGAGGCGCCTTTTTTCCGGAGGCGCTTCAGCGTCGCTTCCTCATGATCGACGAGAGCGACAATGATTTCGCCATTGGTGGCGTCATCCGTGCGCTGAATGATCGCGAAATCGCCGTCGAAAATGCCGGCGTCGATCATCGACTCGCCTTGTACTTCAAGCACGAAGTGCTCGCCCGTGCGCAGGAACGCTTCCGGCGCGCCGACGCGGTCGACCTCATGCTGGATCGCCTCAATGGGCGTGCCGGCCGCGATACGCCCCAAAATGGGAAGGTCGGTCGTCGTCGAGCCCGAGAGGGGAAGGCGCGTCTTCGGCGCAGAGGCGCGCCGCGCGAAGTTCCCTTGCACGACAGACGGGGAGAATTTGGCGCCTTTGCGGGGCGGGGCGGCGCCGGCGTCGTCTGCGAGGCGCAGCACTTCAAGGGCGCGCGCGCGGTTCGGCAGGCGGCGGATGAAGCCGCGTTCCTCCAGCGCCGTGATGAGCCGGTGAATGCCCGATTTCGACTTGAGGTCGAGCGCCTCCTTCATCTCGTCGAAGGAGGGCGAGACGCCCGTCGACTTGATGCGCTCATTGATGAATTGCAGGAGCTCGTGCTGCTTTTTGGTGAGCATGTCGTGCGGCCTCCGCCTGTCCGGGCCTTCGCCGCCCGGCCGCGCCTCCTTGCGCGCCCGAAACGAGAAGGGAACAAAACAAGGACGTTCTATGCATGTTCCGCTTGACCGTCAAGCGGTCCCACCCGGCTATCCCGCTGATTCGGAACGGAGATCAGGCGACTCCCACAGGCCCAAGCAGCTGCCGCGTCGCCGCCGCGATATCGGGAGCGCGCATCAGGCTTTCGCCGACGAGAAAAGCGCCGGCGCCGTCGCCTTTGAGGCGCTCGAGGTCCTTGTGGGAATTGATCCCGCTTTCCGCGACGAGAAGGCGGTCGCGCGGGATCGATCGGGCGAGGCGCGTTGTCGTGTCGAGCGCGGTCTTGAAGGTCTTCAAATCGCGATTGTTGACGCCGATCATCGTCGCGCCGAGCGCCAGCGCGCGTTCGACTTCGGCTTCGTCATGCGTTTCGATGAGCGCATCGAGCGCGTAGTCGCGCGCGGCGGCGAACAGCTCTTCCGCCAGCGCATCCGATGACGACGCCATGATGATGAGGATGCAGTCGGCGCCCCAGGCGCGCGCTTCGGCGATCTGATAGGGATCGACGAGAAAATCCTTGCGGATGATCGGCAGGCTGACGGACGCGCGCGCAGTTTCAAGATCGCGGCGCGAGCCTTGAAAGCTTGGCCCGTCAGTCAGCACCGACAGACAGGCTGCGCCCCCCTGCGCGTAGGACTTGGCGTGCGCCGCCGGATCGAAGTCAGCGCGGATAAGTCCCTTCGACGGGCTCGCTTTCTTGATCTCGGCGATGAGCGCGAAGCCGGTTTCGCTCCGGCGACGAAGCGCGCGCTCAAAACCGCGCGGCTGCGCGGTGGCGCGGGCAAGCGCGTCGAGCGCCGACAAGGGCGCTGCGCGTTTCGCTGCAGCGACCTCGTCGCGCTTGTAGTCGATAATGTCGTCAAGGATCGTCATGCGGCGGCGCCATTGCTGATGGCTACGAGGCGTTCAAGCGCGACTTTCGCCGCGCCCGAGTCGATTGAGGATGCAGCGAGAATTGCGCCGTCGCGAAGGTCTTGAGATTTTCCGGCGACGATCAGCGCGGCGGCGGCGTTCAGGAGCGCGATGTCGCGATAGGGTCCGCGGTCGCCGTCGAGGAGGCGCCGCAGCGCGTGCGCGTTATGATCGGGCTCGCCGCCCTTCAGGTCTTCGGGCCGCGCGCGCGCGAGGCCGGCGTCCTCCGGCGTCACCGTGAAGGAGCGCACGGCGCCGTTTTTCGCTTCGCTGACGAAAGACCTGTCCGTCGTTGTCAGTTCATCAAGACCGTCGGCGCCGCCGACGACCCATGCGTGCGCGGCGCCCAATTTGGAGAGGGCGGCCGCTAAGGGCTCGCAGAGCGCGCGATCGTAAACGCCCATCAATTGCCGGCGCGCGCCGGCGGGGTTGGTGAGGGGGCCCAGTGCGTTGAAGATCGTCCGCACGCCAAGCTTTTTTCGAACCGCCGCGACCTGCGAGAACGCCTTGTGATGCTGGGCCGCCCACATGAAGCCGACCTTCGCCTCGCGGATCGCGCGCGCAATCGTCTCTGGTGGCGCTTCGATATTGACGCCGAGCGCCTGCAACACGTCCGCCGTGCCGGATCGCGAGCTTGCGGCGCGGTTGCCGTGCTTGGCGACAGGAACGCCGCAACCTGCAACGATGAAGGCGACCGCGGTCGATATATTGTAGGTGTGCGCGCCGTCCCCGCCGGTGCCGCAGGTGTCGATGGCGTCGTCCGGCGCTTCGACCCGCAACGCGCGCGCCCGCATCGCTTCGGCTGCCGCCACGATCTCCTCAACTGTCTCGCCGCGCGCCTTCAACGCCAGAAGAAACGCGCCGATTTCGTCGTCGGCGACGCCGCCGCTAAGGAGAGCGTCCGTCGCCGCGCGCATTTCGGCCCGCGTCAGCGCGCGGCCCGACCGCGCGATCTCCAGAAGCGCTTCAAAGCCGCTCATGCCGCGCCAGACCAGTCGAGGAAATTGCGGAAGATCGCGAGCCCATGTTCCGAGGCGATGCTTTCGGGGTGAAACTGCACGCCGGCGACCGGCGCCGCGGCGTGTTCAAGCGCCATGATCTCCCCGTCATCGCTTGAATGCGCGCTCGCCTTCAGGGAATTCGGCAGGCTCGCAGCGTCTGCGACGAGAGAATGATAACGCGTCGCCTCGAACAGAGGCGGCAGGCCGCTGAAGAGCCCCTGGCCGTCATGGCGGATGCGCGAGGTCTTCCCATGCATTTGTCGCTGCGCACGGACGACCCTGCCCCCCGCAGCCTCGGCGATCGCCTGGAGTCCGAGGCAGACGCCGAATAGCGGGGTTCGCGTCTCGACGGCCCGCCGGACAAGGCCGATGCAAATGCCTGCCTGCGCCGGGGTGCCGGGGCCTGGGGATAGCACGATCGCGGACGGGCCAAGCCCCAGGGCGTCTTCCGCCGTCAGGGCGTCGTTGCGCACGACCTCAACCTTTTCCCCAAGTCCGCCGATGAGGTGAACGAGGTTCCAAGTGAAGCTGTCATAGTTATCGATCATCAGAATCATCGGAAGGGACACTGCACGGCTGGCGATCCCGGGCAAGATGCGCCGCCGGCCCGTTGAGGGCGTAAAGCTTCGGGGAGTTGCGGCCGGGCCATGAAACGGAGTTCACCGAAGTTTCGGGCCAAGGCGCGAAAGCCCAAAAGCGTTGAAATTCTCCCGCCGTTCTGGTCGGGCCTGCAGCGCTGGAGCGACAGCCTTGCGCCGCCGCGCCAGTCGCGTTTCCCGATGATTGCGGCGACGGCGGCGGCCGGCGTTATCGCCGGGGCGTTGGCGGCCGCGTTCAGCGGCGCGGTGTCGAGATCCGATGCGGCCGGCGGCTACGCCGCCGCGCTCGACCTGCGGGATGCGCCAATCGTCGCCCCAAATTCGGGCGGTCCGGGCCGGGGGGCCGTCATCGAGGCGATCATCAGCGCCGGGGCGCCGGAACGTTTCCCGGCGACGCCTTCGCCGCCGCCGGGCCCGCCGCGCGTCGTCATTGTGTTCGACGACGTCGGCCTCGACCCCAAGGTCTTTGGCGCCCTGATGGCGTTGCCGGGTCCGCTGACGCTCAGCTTTCTTCCCTATGCGGACGATGTGCAACGAAAAGTGAATCGGGCGCTTGCGGGGGGAAACGACATTCTTCTGCACCTGCCGATGGAACCCGCCGGCGCTTTCGACCCCGGTCCCGGCGCACTCACGTCAACCATGCAGCCGGGCGAACTCTTCTCCGCGCTCGGCGACAATCTCGCGCGTTTCGACGGCTATGCCGGCGTCAACAATCACATGGGCTCGAAACTGACCCGCGACGAGCAGGCGATGAAGCGCATCCTCGCTTTCCTCGATCGCCGGGGTCTTTTCTTTCTCGACAGCCTGACGACCGGCGAAAGCAAGGCGAGCGTCGCTGGCGCGTCGGTCGGCGCCGAAGTTCTGGTGCGCGACGTTTTCCTCGACGCCGAACCGGGGCAGGCCGCGGTCCGCCGGCAACTCGCGCTCGCCGAGCGCATCGCCGAAGAGACCGGCTATGTCATCGCTATCGCGCATCCGCGCGCCGACACGCTGGCGGTTCTGGGGCCATGGCTGACGAGCGCGCCGGCGCGCGGGTTCCGGATTGATACGATCAGCGGCTTGCGCGGCGAGCGATCGGGCGCCTACGCTTCCAACGCCGCTGCGGCGCGTCTGCGCTAGGCGTCACCGTTTTTCCAGGGGACAGGGACTGGTGCTGACTGCAGTCGTCTATTGCGCCGCGGCGCTTGCCGAAATCGCGGGATGCTTCGCGTTCTGGGCGTGGCTTCGGCTCGGTAAATCGGCGTGGTGGGCGCTGCCCGGGATGGTTTCGCTGGCGCTGTTTGCGCTCCTCCTGACGCTTGTCGAAAGCCCCGCCGCCGGGCGGGCTTTCGCCGCTTATGGCGGGGTCTACATCGCAGCGTCGTTGCTTTGGCTGTGGCTCGTCGAGGGCGCGCGGCCGGACCGCTGGGATGCCGCGGGCGCAGTGCTCTGTCTGGTCGGCGCGGCGATCATCATCGCCGCGCCGAGAGGAGCGGCCTAAGCGGCCTTCTTCGCCGCGACATAGCTGTCGACAAGCTCTTCAAGGATCGGCAGCGGCACCGCGCCGTTCTTGAGAACCGCGTCGTGAAAATCGCGAATGTCGAATTTTGCGCCGAGCGCCTTTTTCGCTTTTTCGCGCAGCTTCTGAATCTTGATCATGCCGATCTTGTACGACAAGGCCTGCGCCGGGGTGTCGATATAGCGCTCGGTCTCCTTGGTCGCCTCCGATTCTCTCATCGGATTGTTGTCGAGCATGTATTTGATCATCTGCTCGCGCGTCCATTTTTTGGAATGCGCGCCGGTATCGACGACGAGGCGGCAGGCGCGCAGCATTTCATTTTGAAGGCGGCCGAAATCCTGCATCGGATCGGTGAAGCGGCCCTGTTCCTTCGCGAGCTTTTCCGAATAGAGCCCCCAGCCTTCGGTATAGGCGCCGAAAAACGCGAACTTCTGGAAGGTCGGCACGCCTGTCAGTTCCTGCTGGATGGCGATCTGGAAATGGTGGCCGGGCGCGCCCTCGTGATAGGCGATCGTCTCCAACTCATGCTTCTGCTTGTCGGCCATGTTCTTGAGATTGACGTAGTAGATGCCGGGGCGCGAGCCGTCCGGCGTCGGCCTGTTGTAAAAGGCGATCGGCGCGGTCTCTTCGCGCCATTCCTCGACGCGGCGAACCTCCAGCGGGGCTTTCGGCAGAATGTTGAAATACTCTCCGACATCCGCGTAGATCGAGTCGATATAGGCCTTCGACTGGTCGAGATAGGCCTGCCGGCCTTCGTCCGTGTTCGGAAAGAAATTGTCCGGGCTCGTTCTAAGGTGCTCGAAGAAGGCCGGCAGGTCGCCCTTGAAGCCGACCTGCTTCATGATTGTCTTCATCTCGCCGCGGATGCGTTTGACTTCCGCAAGGCCGAGCTTGTGAACTTCGTCAGCGGTGAGATCGCTTTCGCTGGTCCAGAAATCGATCTGCGAATTGTAATAGGCCTCGCCGTCCGGCAGGGACCAGACGCCGTTCGGTCCCAGCGACTTCCCGCGCAGGCTGTCGACTTTGGCGATGAAACGCTCGACCTGCGGCTTGAAAACGCCGTTCAGCGAGGCGGTCGCATCAGCCATAAGTTTCGCCTTGACGGCCGGCGCAGCGTCGAGCTTTTCAACCTTAGATTTGAAGTCCGCGAATATCGCGGACTCCTCGCCGCTGTCGTCAAACGGCGCGCCCTTGATGACGTTGCGCGCGTCGGTGATGACCGGATCGAAAGAGTAGGACGTCGGCACAATGCCTCTGGCGGCCGCGAGGTCGATGCCTTCGATGACCTGGTCCATCGCGGTTTTGAGGCCGTTGAGGCGCGACACATAGGCTTCAGCGTCCGACACGTCGTCGACGCGATGAATGTTCTGCAGGAAGGTCGCGGGGAAAGTGATGGGATTGTTCTGCGTCGAAAAGGCGTAGCCGTGGAAGCGCCACGGAAAGCCGCGCAGCGACCGCTCGCCGAGATATTCAAAAATCTTGTAACTCACTTTCGACTGTTCCGAGAGTTTCGAAACATCGAACTCGGCGCGCAGGCGCGCGAGGTCGGCCTTGGTCTCTTCGTTCTGGCGGATCGCTTCGGCGTCCGAGAAGTCGTCCCACTTGCCGTAATCGGGCCCCTTCATGCCGAGCTGCGATTGGAGGAGAGGACTGTTCTTCAGATTGCGCTGAAAGATTTCCTCAAAATACGCGGCGAGACGCTGGTCTTCGGTTTGCGCGGGCGCCTCCGCCGCCGAGGCCTGAGCGAAGGCGGGTGTCGCGAAGACGGGCCCGGCCATTATCGTCGTTGCAGCGAGAATCACCTTGAGCGAGCGGCGCATATAGTCCCCTTGGTTCTATGTTTCTGAAGGAGTGCTAGCCGATAGCGCCGCAATCCGTCCCACATTTCGTCTTGCGGGAACGGCGCCCTGTCGCGCCATGCAGGCGAAATGTCGATTTTGAGCGCCCTGAACGCCGCGCTTATCGGCCGAGCGCGGCGTCAATGGCGGCTTGCGCCGGCCGCTCGGGGCTCCTCGCGAGGGGGATCGCCTCCCGCATCTGTTCGGCGAAGTGCCGGAGGCAAATCTCTTCGCGGCCGAACGGCCCGGTCTGAAAGCTCGAGGATCCCATTCCGGCCTGCACGCGTTCGATGAGGTCCTTGTCTTCGAGATTTACGTCACGATTGATGCGTGCGTTGAGGTAACGCGCCGCCTTCATCTCGCGCCGCGCGTCGGGGAGGGCGTAGGCGCTCTCCCGCAGGATGCAGCTTGTGGCGGTGAGCGGAATGAACTGCATGAAGTCGACCTGATCGGGATAGACGTCGAACATCAGGCTCGGCCACAATTTCCAATAGGTCCAGAGCCGCTGGCGCCCCTCGGGGAGATGGTCGGCGCGCGGCAATAGCGCCTTGTACGCCGCATTCGATCGCGACGGGCTGCGGCCGTTTTCGAGATCGCCGAAAATTTTGAAGACGCCGCGATCAATCGAGAGGCGATAGGTCGGCCCGATAAGGTCGTTCAAGCCCCAATGCGCGATCGGAATATGGAGCGCGTCGCAATAATTGTCGGTCGCGTTTTTCCAGTTCACGGCGCGCACGCGCTCGCCGATCTTCCTGAGCGGGTTCATTTCCGCGGTGCGATAAATCGCCAGTTCCTCGGCGATCGGCGCCATCATGTCCTTGAGCGCCGGACCTCCGGCGCGGAAGCGGATGAAGACGAATCCCGCGTTGGCCGCGCATTCGACGGGTGAAAGTCCGTGGTCAGACTTTTCGAACTGCTCATACTGTTCGATGAACGGGACGCCGGAAAGTCGCCCGTCGAGCTGATAGGTCCAGGCGTGATAGGGGCAGACAATATTGCGCCCGCAATTGCCTTGATGTCCGTCGACCAGGCGCGCTGCGCGATGTCGGCAGACATTGTGGAACGCGCGGATCTCGCCGTCCTTGCCGCGCACGGCGAAAGCAATCTCGCCGAACATCTTGAACGTCGCATAGTCGCCGACGTTCGGGATGTCGCTCTCATGACAGACGAGGTGCCAGGCGGGCATGAACACCTTGTCCTGCTCCAGCGCCATGAAATCGGGATCGGAATAGGTCCATGCCGGCAGGCTCCAGGAGGCGCTGTCGGCGACGAGCTTCGGGGCGGGTCTGGCTGTGATGGACATGCGTTCTCCTCGGCGACGCATCATAGGCGCTCCTCCGGCCGCCGCCAATTCCGCGCGAACGCGCGACGCGCGATTGCGGCGAAAACATGTCCAGGTCTTGCGCCAATTCCGCCAGATTCGCGGCGACAATGTGAATGGTTAAGTCGGGCAGGGGCGCACGACTGGAGGCAGGAATGAGGGCTATTCTGACGGCGGCCGCGAGCCTTTTCGCGGGGCTAGCGGCGCTTGGCATTGCAGGAACCGCGGCGGCTGATGATGACCGGCGCGACCGGCATCGCGACAGCGACTATTACGACGATGATCGCGGCCGGGACTATGACCGGCGCGGCGATCGTGACCATCGGCGCGACTATCGCCGGGACTATGACCGCCGCCGCGACCGGTATCGGGATCAGGACCGCCGCCGCTATCGCAGCGGCAATTATGACGACCGGCGCTATTCCCGCTATCGGCCGCCATATTGCCGGTACGATCACGACCACCGCCGCCATCACCGGGACTATTACGTCTACTACCCGAACGACCGGTACTATTATTAGGGCGGCGTGCTCTAGAGATCGCGCAACATCTCGCGGGCGGCGTTGTGTCCGGGCCATCCTGTCACGCCGCCGCCCGGATGGGTTGACGATCCGCACATGTAAAGCCCCTGAATGGGGCTGCGGTAATCGCCATGGCCGAGCATGGGCCGCGCGCTGAAGAGCTGATCGAGGCCCAACTGGCCGTGAAAGATGTCGCCGCCGACCAGCGCCAGCTTTCGCTCGAGATCGAGCGGCGTCAGCACCATCCGCGCGATGACCGATGACCGGAAGTTCGGCGCAAAGCGCGTGACGGTGTCGATGACGGCGTCGGCGGCGGCCTCGCGCGCCTCGTCCCAGCTTTTTCCGGCGGGAAGCGACGGCGCGAAATACTGGCAAAAAAGGCTGGCGACATGCGCGCCTTTGGGCGCGAGCGTATCGTCATAGGCGCTTGGCAAATGCATCTCGATCGCCGGGGATCGCGACCATCCGAGGCGGCGCGCATCCGTATACGCCGTGTCGATATAATCGAGCGAGGGCGCGATCAGCATCGATGCTGTGTGATGGCGCGCGAGACCGGAGGACGGGAGCGCCGTGAAATTGGGCGGCTCCGACAGAGCGACATTCATGCGCAAAACGCCGGAGCCGGATTTCCAGCCCTTCATGCGCTGCGAAAACTCGGGCGGCAGGGCGTCATCCGGAACAAGGCCGCCAAAGAGCAGACGCGGGTGAATGTTCGATGCAACCGCGCGCGCCGCAATCTTCTCGCCATTTGTCAGAACGACGCCGCGCGCGGCGCCGCGTTCAAGGATCACTTCCTTGACCGGCGCATCGACCCTGATCTCCGCGCCCGCTTCCTGCGCGGCGCGCGCCATCGCCTGCGTGATTGCGCCCATGCCGCCAATGGCGTGGCCCCAGGCGCCTTTGACCCCGTTCACCTCGCCGAAGACATGGTGGAGGAGCACATAAGCCGAACCCGGCGTATAGGGGCTGCCGTAAAAGCCGGTGATAGCGTCGAAGCCGAGCGCGCCTTTTATGAGGTCGCTTTCAAACGTCGCATCGAGAATGTCGCCGGCGCTCTTGGCGAAGAAGTCGAGAAGGTCGCGCTGACCTTCTATGCCGAGTTTCCGGACGTCGTTGCCAAGACTTGCGGCGGCAAGAATGTCGCGCAGGCCCCCGCCGGCGTTCGGCGGCGTTTTGGGGAGCATGGCGCGCAGGAGATCGACCAACCGGTCGAGTTTATCATTATACGGATCATAAGCGTCGGCGTCCTTCGCCGACAGCCGCGCGAGCGCCGCGTGGTTCTCCGCCTTGTCGCGGCCAAGCAAGAGATGTCGCCCGTCCGGCGACGGCGCAAAATAGGCCATCGGCCGGATGACGACCGTGAGGCCGTGGCGGGCGAGATCCATTTCCGCGATGATCTTCGGCGACAATAGGCTGACGGCGTAGCTCGCGACGGAATTGCGGAAGCCAGGATGAAATTCCTCGGTTATCGCCGCGCCGCCGACGACCTCGCGCCGCTCAAGCACCAGAACCTTGCGTCCGGCGCGCGCGAGGTAGAACGCGCAGACAAGCCCGTTGTGCCCGCCGCCGATAACGATGACGTCGAAGGCTTCAGTCGACAAGCGCGCCGCCTTTCATCACGACCTTCGCGCCGGTCAGCGCCGAAATATCCGCCAAAGGATCGCCGTCGACTGCGATCATGTCGGCGTATTTGCCGGCTGCGATCGAGCCGACATCCGCGCGCCAGCCGAGAAGATCCGCCGCATCGATTGTCGCCGAGCGGATCGCCTGCATCGGCGTCATGCCGTATTTCACCATATAGGGAAGCTGCTTTGCGTTGTCTCCGTGCGGATAAACGCCGCTGTCGGTGCCGTAGGCGATCTTGACGCCCATGCGGACGGCCTTGCGGAACACTTCGCGCTGCGTGTCCGTCGTCTCGCGGTTCTTGCGCAGGGTTTCTTCGGGCCAGCCGTCGCGCGTGCCGACCTCGTCGATATAGTCGCCATTGTAGATATCGGCGACGAGATAAACGCCGCGCTTCTTCATCATCGCCAGCGCCTCGTCGTCGAGGATCGATCCGTGTTCGATCGAATGGACGCCGGCGCGGATCGCGGCCTTCGCGCCTTCCGCGCCATGCGCGTGAGCGGTGACCTTGCGCCCGTAGGCCTTCGCTTCCTCGACGATAGCGCGCATTTCCGCTTCCGAGAGTTCCTGCCGCCCGGGTTCGGTGCCGACGGTCAAGACCGCGCCGGTCGCAATCGTCTTGATGAAATCGACGCGGTTCTGGAGAAACTCCCGCGCCTTTGCGCGCGCATCGTCCGGCCCGTTGACGACCCCTCGTGTAAACGCTTCCGGAAGGTTGATGTCCGGCGCGAGGCCGGTCAGCGTTCCGCCGCCTTCGGGGATGGTGAAATAACCCCCGGCGACCGCCATGCGCGGCCCCTCGACATGACCGGCCTCGATCGCGTCGCGCAATGCAACGTCAGTGAAGGCGCGCCAGACGCCGACATCGCGTACGCTCGTGAAGCCCGCGCGCAGCGTCGCTCCTGCGTTTCGTGCGCCGAGAAGGGCGTCCTCCGCCTCGGTGTAAGTGAGAGGGTCGGCGAGGCCAGCGCCCTGAATGTCGCCAACAAGATGCGTGTGCATGTCGATGAGGCCGGGGAGAACGGTCTTGCCGGACCAGTCTATGATCCGTGCGCCGGCGGGCGGGGCGGTCCACGCCGCCACCTCGGCAATGCGATCGTTCTCGATACGGATCATCCGGTCTTCGAGAACCGCCCCGCGCTCGACATCGATCAACCGGCCGGCGCGGACATAGACCGTCTCGGCCGCCGCTGCGCCGCCGAGCGCCAATCCGGCCGCTATAAGAGCGAAGACCCGCTGCATCGCGCCCTCCAACGAAAACGGGCGGAACGGTCGCGCCGTTCCGCCCGTGGTTCAAGCGTTGACGATCAGGCCCTAGAAGTCCTGGCTAAAGCGGATCCCATAGGTTCTCGGCTGCGCCGTGCCCTGGAAGCGGCCCGGCCCGCATGTGCCGATCGCGCAAGCGACAAAGCTGACGAGATCGGGCCTGTCGTCGAAGGCGTTGTTCACATAACCGACCAGTTGCCAGCTTTCATCGCGGACGCCGAAGGAGAAGTCGACAAGGACGAACCCTTCCTGATCGCCGATAATCGCCTGGTCCGCGACGAGGAGGTTCGACGGTGATGTCGTCTGGCCGGAGAGCGAGCCCTGAAGGTGGCCGGTCAGGCCGCCGATCGGATGCTCATAACGCGCCGTAACCGTGCCCTTGAACTTCGGAACGACAGGCAGCGCCGTGCCGTCCGGCGCTTCCGGCGCCGCGGATTCATCGCCGTCCGTCGCCGGGTCGTCGACATTGCCCGGCCCGCAGACCGTGACCGGCTGCAGGTTCACATCGACGAACCCGCAGAAGTTCTGCGTCAGTTCGGAATCGATGACGGATACTGCGCCGTTCAGTGTGAAGCGGTCGGTCGGCGCCCAGGTGAGATCGGCTTCGAACCCGAGAATGCGCGCTTCAGCCGCGTTCTGAATTTCCGTCAGGCCGTTCTGTCCGAGAATCGGGAACTGAAGGTCCTTCCACTTTTGCCAGAAGAAGGCGCCGTTAAGAACGAACGAATTGTCCGCCCACGCCGATTTGAAGCCCACTTCATAATTGATCAGCGTGTCTTCGAGATAAGGCGGCAGCGTGCCGCGGCGATTGACGCCGCCCGGCCTGAAGCCGGTCGAATAGGTCGCATAAACGAGCTTTGAATCGTCGAGCTCATAGGTGAGGTTGAGCTTGTAGGTGACGCCCGTCTCCTTGACCGTACGGTCGAGGTTCGTACACGGAGAATTGGCGACGATGGCGGGGCCGAAGCACGCCGCTTCGCCGGTCGACCCGGAGAATCCCGCGCCGTAGCCGAAGAAGCCCTGCAGCGAGTTCTTGTAGCGGTACCCCCTGACGCCGCCGGTGAATGCGAGCCGGTCCGTGACGTCGAAAGTCAGTTCGCCGAACACCGCAAGGTCGCGGTCGATCCTGAGCTGCTGAGTCAACCAGATCGTGTCCGCCTCGCCGGTCACTTCCAGCGCGTCGGCGAGATCGCGAACGAAATATTGCTGGCGAATATTGTGACGCTGCCGGTTCTGGAAGAAGCCGACGACCGCGCGCAGGCGTTTGTCCTGCGGCGAGGTCAGCCGGATTTCGTTCGAGAATTTTCCGTAATTGTCATTGCCTTCGTAGAACTGCGTCGGGTCGATGAGGTCGCCGTTATTGTCATAGAAATAGGCGCCGAAGTTCGTCGTGGGGTCGCCGTCGCTCTGATAGAGAAGCTCATAATAATATGCGTAATCGGTGTAATCGGTGTTCGCCTCGATCTGGCGCTTCAGATAGGCGCCGGCGTAGACGAGGTCGAAATCGCCGATCTTGCCTTCGAGCGTCAGCGCCGCCTGACCGAACCGGTCGTTGTTGAAGTCCGGCTCGAACCGGCTGATCGCCAGATCGCCGGCGTCTGGGTCGAGGAAGTTGACGCCGTTCGCCTTCGATTCCTGGCCGATCAACGACAGCGTCCCGGTCCAGCTTTCGGAAAGATCGAGCTTCAGCGCCGCGCGCGCGCCATAGGTCTCAATGTCATTGAAATTGTCTTCGACGAGATTGGCGTTGGTCTTGCCGATGCCGGAGGTCGGGAACACGCGACCGCCGAGCACGTTGTCGATGTAGCCGGCGTCCTTCTTGTAATAGCCGACAAGCCGGATCGCGGCGCGGTCGGAAAGCGGCTGGTTCAAATAGCCTTCGATCTGGTAGCCGAAGTCGCCATTCTGAATGGCGTTGCCTTCAATGTCATAGCCGGCCGCGAATTCGGTTGTGTCAGGCTTGTTGGTGATGACGCGAAGGACGCCCGACTGCGCCGATGCGCCGTACAGCGTGCCTTGCGGACCGGCGACGGCTTCAACCCGTTCGATGTCGTAAATGTGAAGCGGCAGAAAACCGAGAATGGTCGTGACCGGCTGTTCGTCGAAATAAACGCCGACCGAGGGGAGCGACGCGGAGTGGTTGCCGTCGCCGCCGGACACGACGCCTCGGAAATAGACCGTCGTCGAATTGGGGCCGGTCGACTGGAACGTCACGCTCGGCAGGAATTTCGCGTAATCGTCAAAGGCGGCGACCTCGAGTTCCTCAAGCCGCTCCGAGCCGAGCGCAATAATCGAGATCGGCACGTCCTGCAGGTTTTCCGTGCGCCGCTGCGTGGTGACGACGATCTCGTCGACCTGCGCGAGCGCGGGTGCGCCGATGGCGCCCGCGGCGGTCAGAACGGAGGAGGCAAGCAGCGCGGATTTTGCGGCCCGGCGGCGCGCAGCGTTGGCGTCGGTCATGAAAAACTCCCTGTAAAGCCGCCCCGGCGCGAGACCCCACGCAGCGGACAGCCGCCCTCGGGTCAAAGGCTAACCGCTTCGCGAAACCGTCACAATCGCGATTTCAGGGCCGAATGATTTGCCCCGGCGCTGTTGCTCCCGCGCTGCACCATCTGCCCGCGCGATTTTATGCTCAGGATGGCGCGCGCGGCGCTGCGGCTGCGGGAGACCGGCGGGTGCGCCGATCTTCCTGGATGTGCCTGCTTCCAAGGCCACGGCTCACCGTCGTCCCAAGAGATCGGCGGGAAAACGATCCGCCGGATCGTTTTCTGATCCGCCGGGCCGCGTGATTGAGGCGGCCCGCTGTCAGCGCGCTCGAAGGTCGAAACGGTCGAGCATCATCACCTTGGTCCAGGCGGCGACGAAGTCGCGCACGAATTTTCCCCCCGCGTCAGCGCCGGCGTAAACCTCGGCGATTGCGCGCAGTTGCGCGTTTGAGCCGAAGAGGAGATCGGCGCGCGTCGCCGTCCATCTTACCTTGCCGGTCTTGCGGTCGCGGCCTTCGAACAGGGATTGATCCGCCGGGACCGCTTTCCACTCTGTCTCCATGTCGAGCAGGTTGACGAAGAAATCATTGGTGAGCGCGCCGGGCCTCTGTGTGAAGACGCCGTGTGCGCCGCCGTCGGCGTTCGCGCCTAGAACCCGCAGCCCGCCGACCAGCACGGTCATCTCCGGCGCAGTAAGGGTCAGGAGTTGCGCGCGGTCGATCAGGAGGTGCTCGGCGCCGGCGGCGAGTTTTCCCTTGGCGTAATTGCGAAAGCCGTCGGCGAGGGGTTCGAGCGCCGCCATGCTGTCGGTGTCGGTCTGCGCCTGCGACGCATCGGTGCGGCCCGGCGTGAAAGGCGCGGCGATGTCGACGCCCGCCGCTTTCGCCGCGGTTTCAACCCCCGCGCATCCGGCAAGCACGACAAGGTCGGCGATCGATACTCTTTTGCCTTTCGGCGCGGCGGCGTTGAAGTCGCGCTGGATCTTTTCGAGCGCAACCAGCGTTTTGGCGAGGACCGCAGGCTGATTGACCTCCCAGTCTTTCTGCGGCGACAAGCGAATGCGGCCGCCATTGGCGCCGCCGCGCTTGTCCGAGCCGCGGAAAGTTGCGGCGGCGGCCCATGCCGCCGACACGTGGCTTGAAACGGAAAGGCCGGACGCCTTGATCGCCGCTTTCAGCGCGGCGATGTCGCCGGCGTCGATCAGCGGATGATCGGCGGCGGGAACGGGATCCTGCCAAAGGAGATCCTCGGCCGGAACTTCAGGGCCGAGATAGCGCGCGCGGGGGCCCATGTCGCGATGGGTGAGCTTGAACCAGGCGCGCGCGAAGGCGTCCGCAAACTGGTCCGGGTGCTGAAGAAAGCGGCGCGAAATCTTTTCGTAGGCGGGATCGAAGCGCAGCGACAGATCGGTCGTCAGCATCGTCGGCCGATGTTTTTTCGCGGGGTCGTGCGCGTCGGGGATGATCTCGCCGGCCCCTTTCGCAACCCACTGATGGGCGCCGGCGGGGCTCTTCGTCAGTTCCCAGTCGAAGCCGAACAGGTTTTCGAGGAAATTGCTGCTCCACCGCGTCGGCGTGCGCGTCCAGGTGACTTCCGGCCCGCCGGTGATGGCGTCGCCGGCCTTGCCGGACCCGTGGCTGTTGCGCCAGCCAAAGCCTTGCTCTTCGAGGGGCGCAGCTTCCGGTTCCGCGCCGACGGCGGCCGCCGGTCCCGCGCCGTGACACTTTCCGAATGTGTGGCCGCCGGCGATCAGCGCGACGGTCTCTTCATCGTTCATCGCCATGCGCGCGAAAGTTTCCCGGATGTCGCGCGCGGCGGCGACGGGATCGGGCTTGCCGTTCGGGCCTTCCGGATTGACATAGATGAGGCCCATCTGAACGGCGGCGAGCGGGTTATCGAGTTCGCGGTCGCCCTTGTAGCGCTGGTCGTCGAGCCATTTTCCTTCCGGGCCCCAGTAGACAGCCTCGTCAGGCTCAAAAACATCGGCGCGCCCGCCGGCGAAACCAAATGTTTTGAAGCCCATCGACTCTAGCGCGACATTGCCCGCGAGGATCATCAGGTCCGCCCACGAAATCTTCGCGCCATATTTCTGCTTGACCGGCCAGAGCAGGCGCCGCGCCTTGTCGAGATTGGCGTTATCGGGCCAGCTGTTGAGCGGTGCGAAGCGTTGCTGTCCGGCGCCGGCGCCGCCGCGGCCGTCGCCCACGCGATAGGTGCCGGCGCTGTGCCAAGCCATGCGGATGAAGAGCGGGCCGTAATGGCCGAAGTCGGCTGGCCACCAGTCCTGAGAATCTGTCATCAGCGCGTGAAGGTCTTTCTTCAGCGCGGCGAGATCGAGGCTGTTGAACGCGGCCGCGTAATCGAATTCCGCGCCCATCGGGTCGGAGAGGGCAGAGATCTGGTGCAGGATCTTGATGTTCGGCTGGTTCGGCCACCAGTCGCTGTTGGACTTGCCGGCGCCGGCGGTCGCGAACGGGCATTTCGGTTCGGCGGTCATAGCGGGTTCCTTCCTGCGGTTGCGGCGCCGTTGAAGCGGCGTTCAGCGCCATTCAAAGTCGCACAGGCGCCACGATCAGAAAAATTGATAATAACGAACGCAATCATCCATTAGATCGATGATACGCGACTGCATCCATAAGGGCGTGCTGGCCCTGCGCGTCATTCTAGGGCGCCGCCGGATAAGCGTCGAGCACATCGCCCAACGCCGTCTTCATCGGCCCCAGCCATTCCTCGTAGTTCCGCCATTGGTCGAGGCCTTCGGTGAAAATCGGCCGGCGCACCTGTTCCGAGCTTGGCGTGCGGATCGCGCGGTCGGTTTCGTAGAATTTGAGGCACGCTTCGTCGAACGGCACGCCGATGAAGGCGAGGAGCGCGCGCACTTCGCCCTCGAGGTCTTCAACGATGCGCTCGTGAATGACCCGGTGAACGGCGCCGGGCATCGCCGCGTCATAGCGCGCCATCAGGATCACATAATCCCGGTAATAACGCGCGATGCGCTCCTGCCCGTAGGAGAAGCCCTGGCCTTTCGCGAAGTGCTGTTTGAAGTTTGAAAAGCAGCACGCCATCGGGTGTCGGCGCGCGTCGATGATCTTCGCGTTGGGGAGGATCAGTCGAATGAGGCCCGCATGCATGAAATTGTTCGGCATCTTGTCGATGAAATAAGGCTTGCCGGTTTTCCGTTGCGGGCGCGTGCGGTAGATATACTGTTGGCCGAGCGCCGATAGCTCGCCTGGCGACAGGCGCGACAGGATCGCGGGGTACGCCGATTTGTCACCCTTCTCGCGCGCGCCGAGCTCCCGCGCGATCGAGATGATGTCGGGCAGCTCGGTCGTGCCTTCGATCATCGAATGGCTCGACAGGATCTGTTCGATGAGGGTCGAGCCCGCGCGCGGCATGCCGACGATGAAGATGGGATCGGGCGCGTCGTGGCCTTGCCCGATGCGCGCGGCAAAAATTTCGGGCGTGAAATAGCGGCCGATCTCTTCCAGCCGCCCCGCCATCTCGTCGTCGTCATAGGCGATCTGGGCTTGCCGCAGCGTGTTGGCGCGGTCGTACTGCGCGAAAGAGGCCGCATGGTCGCCCTTGTCCTCGAGCGCCTTGCCGAGCGCGAAGGAAAGGTGGACGCGGTCTTCGTCCGATATGTCTTCGCGCGCGTTTTCGCGTTCCATGATTGCGATATCGTCCGCGGTGAAGCGGAACGTCTTGAGATTGGCGAGGCTCCACCATGCCTCGCCGAGGCTCGGTTTCAGATCGATCGCGCGCGTGTATGCGCCGATCGCGTCCGGCGTGCGGCCGACGGTTTTGAGCGCGTGGCCGTAGCTCATCCAGGATTTCGGGTGGTTCGGGTGATCGGCGAGAAACCGCTCGTATTCGCCGATGGCGCGGTCATAATCGCCGCGCCGCACCAGCGCGGCGCAAAGCAGCGTGCGATAGCCGGGGTCTTTCGGCGCGGCCTTCAGAAGCGTTTGCGCTGCGGCGATCGGTTCTTCCGTCTTGCCCTGCCTCAACTGCACGATTGCAAGATTATGGCGTGCTGCGCGAAACTCCGGCGCCAGTTCAAGCGCGCGTGTCAGCAGCGTTTCGGAATCGCGATAGCGCCCGAGACGGGCCGCGAGTTCGGCGAGCATGCGGATCGCCGCGACGTCGGTCGGATGGCGCATCAGATAATCTTTGAGCCGGCGCTCGGCGAACGCGATGCGTCCTTCATTGAGCGCGACTGCGGCTTCGAGAAGCGCGGGATCTTTCGCCGAAGCGGTGACATGATTGACGTAGGCGCGGCCCGCGGCCTCGTCGTCGCCTGCGCGCGTCAGTTCGTCCGCCAGCGCGCGCCAGCCATTGGCGACGCCGCCGTCGGACGCCATCGCCCGAGCGGCGAGGGCCATCGCGCGCTTCGTCTCGCCGCGCGCCGCCTCGGCGAGCGCCAGTTCAAGCAGAAGTTCGGCGGAGTGCGGCATCGTCTTTAGCGCGACCGCGAGGTTGCGTATGGCGACCGCTGGTTCACCAAGCCTGCGCTTCGCCGCGCCGAGGAGGAAATGCGCGCGCGCATCGCCCTTTGCGACCTTCAGAATTTCTTCGGCCTGCTCGGCGGCGAGCGCGGGCTCCTTTCCAAGGAGGTCGAAGCCATGGCTCAGCGCCATCGCGAGCGTGCCTGCGGGATTGGCGGCGTCTGGGGGAAAAGACATGAAGGGGAGTTTAGGTCCTGTTCGCGTGCGATCAATGAGCGGAGATCGCGTAGCCCATCCTTCGAGACGCCTCCGCTGCGCTTCGGCTCCTCAGGATGAAGATATTCCCGCCAAAGGGACAATCTTTATCCTGAGGAGCGGCCGCCTTTGGGCCGCGTCACGAAGGATGGATCGCCGAGTCGGCTTGCCGCGCGGCCCCGCAAAATGCTACCCGCACGCCAGCTTTCTTCCCTGATTCCCGAAGGAATTTCGTGACCCCTGAAGACGACGATATCGCGCCGGAAAACGCCGGCGCCGGCGGTCCGCCCCATAGCGGCGACGGCGGGTCGCCCACTATCTCCATCGAAGAGGAGATGCGCCGGTCCTATCTCGACTATGCGATGAGCGTCATCGTCAGCCGCGCGATCCCCGATGCGCGCGACGGTCTCAAACCTGTGCACCGGCGCATCCTCTGGTCGATGCACGAGAACGGCTATGAGTGGAACAAGCCGTACCGGAAATCGGCGCGTGTCGTCGGCGACGTCATCGGTAAATATCACCCGCATGGCGACCAGGCCGTTTATGACGCGCTGGCGCGCATGGCGCAGGAATTTTCGATGCGCCTGCCGCTGCTCGACGGGCAGGGCAATTTCGGATCGATCGACGGCGATCCGCCGGCGGCCATGCGGTATACTGAAGTGCGCATGGACAAGCCGGCCCATGCGCTGCTGGAGGACATCGAAAAAGAAACCGTCGGCTTCCAGCCGAACTATGACGGGCAGGAAAGAGAGCCGGTTGTCCTGCCGGCGCGTTATCCGAACCTCCTCGTCAACGGCGCCGGCGGCATCGCTGTCGGCATGGCGACAAATATTCCGCCGCACAATCTCAACGAGATTGTCGACGCGACTGTCGCGCTGATCGAAAATCCGGACATTTCCGAACTCGACTTGCTCGAAATCGTGCCGGGTCCTGACTTTCCGACCGGCGGGATCATCCTTGGCCGGGCGGGGTCGAAGGCCGCACTGCTCCTCGGGCGCGGTTCCGTCATCATGCGCGGGCGCGCGACGATCGAGGATATCCGCAAGGACCGTCCGGCCATTATCGTCACCGAAATTCCCTATCAGGTGAACAAGTCGGTGATGATCGAACGAATCGCCGATCTCGTACGCGAAAAGAAATTGGAGGGCATCGCGGATATCCGCGACGAATCGAACCGCGAGGGTATTCGCGTCGTCATCGAGCTGAAGCGCGACGCCGCGCCGGACGTTGTTCTCAACCAGCTCTATCGCCACTCGCAATTGCAGACGTCTTTCGGCGTCAACATGCTGGCGCTGAAGGGCGGGCGCCCGCAGCAGATGACGCTGAAGATGGTGCTCTCGACCTTCCTCGACTTCCGCGAAGAAGTCATTTCGAAGCGCACTAAGTTCGAACTCAACAAGGCGCGCGACCGCGCGCATATCCTCGTCGGCCTCGCAATCGCCGTCGCCAATATCGACGAGATCGTCGCGCTCATTCGTCGGGCGCCCGATCCGCAGACGGCGAAAGAGCAGTTGATGGCGCGCGACTGGCCGGCGAAGGACCTCGCGCCGCTGGTCCTTCTTGTCGCCGATCCGCGCCATTTGATGTCGGACGGAGACCGTCTGCGCCTCTCGGAAGAACAGGCCAAGGCCATTCTCGATCTGCGCCTGCAGCGCCTTACCGCGCTCGGCCGTGACGAGATCGGCAAGGAGGCCTCCGGCCTCGCTGACGCGATCAAGGACTATCTCGACATCCTCTCCTCGCGCGCTCGCGTGATGGACATCATCAAGACCGAGCTTGCAAACGTCCGCGACGCGTTCGCCAAGCCGCGCCGGTCCGAATTCGTTGAAGTCGATCTCGACCTCGAAGACGAAGCCTTCATCGAGCGCGAAGACATGGTCGTG
>CAZHUI010000050.1:0-23345 GCA_964535605.1 uncultured Caulobacterales bacterium | reverse complement strand
ACCGCTGACCTCGTCATTGCGAACGACGCGCTCTCCCAACTGAGCTACAGCCCCTTGCGGCCTCTTCGGCCCCAGGATTTGGGAAGCGGTCATCTAGGCGCGGGCTTGCGCTCTGTCAATTCCGCGACGATGGTCCCGAAAAGTCAGGTTGAAGGGCCGTTTTGATGATTGAAATCGCGCTCGCGTTGCTATTCGCCGGGAGCCGGGAAGGCCGACCGCCGGACGCTTGGAACTGCCGCAATCAGGTCGAGGTCTGGTGCACCGCCGACGGCTGCGCAGCCACAAATCCTGACGAATTCACGCCGATGGACATATCGGCTGACGCGTCGGGTGACTTGTCCGTTTGCGCCTATTCGGGCTGCTGGTCCGGCAACGGGAGCGTCGCTCGCGCCAATGGCCGTTGGATGTGGGCGGCGGACGGCTTGCCTTTTTCCACATCGCAGGATGGCGCTAAGGCAGATGTCACGCTGGTCATCGTCGCTCGCGACGGGGTCGGCTTTGTGCGGGCAGGGGGGTTTGCGACGCCAGTCCTTTGTACACGCGCCGTTGAAGAATAGGCGTTAGTTGCGCGCTTTGGCGACGCGCCATACACCCCGCAATTGGTCACCCGTCCAACCATGCTGAGGCGAAGCGCATGCTCGTGATTTCGTATCTCTTCAACGCGATAATCCAGCTTTATTCCTTCGTGTTGATCGTCACCGTCATCTTGAGCTGGCTGATCGGCTTCAACGTCATCAACCGTCACAATCAGCTCGTCGATGCGATCTGGCGAACCTGCACAGGGCTCACCGAGCCGCTGCTGCGACCGATCCGGAACATGTTGCCGAATATGGGCGGAATCGACATTTCGCCAATTATCTTGATCCTGGGGCTCAATGCCCTGCAGATCGGCGTAAACGCGTATCTCTTCGGGCCGCTTATTCGCTGACTTGAACGGCAGCCTCACTCTTCATATCAGGGCCGCCCCCGGCGCGCGGCGCGAAGGCGTCGGCGGCGTTTGGACGGATGGGCGCGGGCTAGCGCGCCTCGTTGTCCGTGTCGCTGAGCCGCCGGAAGACGGCAAGGCGAACAAGGCCGTATGCGCTGCTGTTGCCGCAGCTCTTGGCTTGCCGAAATCCGCCATTGCCGTTACCGCAGGCGAAAAATCGCGCCTCAAAACGCTGATGATCAATACGGCTGATATTGCGGTGCTAAAAGCGCGGCTTGATATGCTGATGAAAGAGGCCCCGTGACGGCGACCATCATCGACGGCAAGGCTATCGCTGCTTCTTTGCGTCAGAAGACCTCCCGCGCAGTCGCTGAGCTCCTACCATCAATGAACGCTGCGCCGGGGCTCGCCGTCGTGCTCGTCGGTGACGATCCGGCGAGCCAGATCTACGTTCGCAACAAAGGCGTCGCCGCGATAAAGGCCGGAATGCGCTCGATCGAGCATCGTCTTCCGGCTGATACGCCGGAAGCGGTGGTCGTTGCGCTCGTCCGCAAGCTGAACGCAGACGACGCAGTCGACGGCATTTTGGTGCAGTTGCCCCTGCCGCCGCAGATCGACGCGTCCCTGGTCATCAATGAAATAGACCCAGGCAAAGATGTTGACGGCCTGACGGAGACGAACGCCGGACGCCTTGTGCTCGGCCAGCACGGGCTTGAACCATGCACGCCGCGGGGTTCGGTGATGCTGATCAAATCGGTCGAACCGAAGATCGCCGGACTTAATGCCGTTGTTGTCGGCCGCTCGATCCTCGTCGGCAAGCCGCTCGCCTTGATGCTACTTGCGGAGAATTGCACAGTGACGATCGCGCATTCGAAGACGGCGGAGCTCGCCGAGGTCTGCCGCACCGCCGATATTTTGTGCGCCGCCGCCGGTAAGGCCGAACTCGTGAAAGGCGATTGGGTGAAGCCTGGCGCGATTGTCATCGATGTCGGGATCAACCGGCAAGGCGAGCGGCTTCTCGGCGATGTGGACTTCGACGCCGCCAAATCGCGCGCACGAGCACTAACGCCCGTCCCCGGAGGGGTCGGGCCGATGACAATTGCCTGCCTGCTAAGAAACACGGTTCTGGCCGCCGCCCGCCGTCGCGGGCTAGCGGAGCCCGCACTCTAGGCATTGCGAACCAGCCCGCCGATCCCCACATGCCGGGATGGAAAGGGCGTTCAAATGCTCAGGAAAGGGCCGATCAAGACCGTCTTGCTTGCCGCCGTGTCATTTGCGGCGCTCGGCGCTGCGGCACCCGCAAGCGATGCGGATGCGGCGCCGTCGCCAATTGAAGGCGCTTTCGCAGTTGATGCTGCAGACCTTGAGACGCCCGGGGCTGATCACGCAGTGAAACGGTGGCTGGCCGGCGGTGCAATAGCCGCAGCGCTCGCCGGCCTTGTCCGCCTGTTTGGATGGACCCGCATATCGGCCGCGCTCCGAAAGGCCGGCGAGGTTGCAGTTGCGGCGCCAGCGGCGGCTGCTCGATTTGTCGGCGAAGCCGTGAAATCCCCCTTTCGCTTCTTGTTGGTTGCTGGCGGCTTGTCTCTATTCGCCCTCACGGGCATCGGACTTTACAATGTCGAATGGGCGGCTGGCCTTGCGACCGGCGCGGCATTGACCCTTGCGGGCGTCATCGGAATGCGCCGGATCGGCCAATTGTTCGTCCGCAGGTAACCAGAAATTAACTAATAAAATCAATCCACTAAATGGAAATGAGGCGTGGGACGCCTCATTTCTGCCCCATTGGGCTGCAATATAAAGACACTGCTTAAGCGGCCCCTGAAGACCCTGCACCCAAAGCCGCCCGGTCGATGCGTCCTCCCCCCGCACGTTCCGACCGGGCGGTTTCTTTTCAACCCTTTAGCCATGAATTAATCCGTTGCGCGCGCTGCGAAATTGTTGCGCGTTTTGCGCGCATCAAGATAGGCATGGTGCATGCCCGTCGCGCGCGTCGCTCCGTCGATTCTATCCGCAGATTTCGCTCGTCTTGGCGAGGAAATTGCCGCCGTGAGCGCAGCCGGCGCGGACTTTATCCATGTCGACGTGATGGACGGCCATTTCGTACCCAACATCACGATCGGTCCTGCGGTCATCAAGTCGATCAAAAAGCAAACGACGCTGCCGTTTGACGTCCATCTGATGATCTCGCCCGTCGATCGCTACATCGACGACTTCGTCAAGGCGGGCGCTGACATTCTGACGGTCCACCCTGAAGCCGGTCCGCATCTCCATCGGACATTGCAGGCGATTAGGTCGGCTGGCGCAAAGCCGGGTGTAGCGCTGAATCCCGGAACGCCAGTCGCAGCGATCGAACCGGTTCTGGGCGACGTCGACTTGATCCTTGTGATGAGCGTCAATCCCGGCTTCGGCGGCCAGTCTTTCATCGAGTCGCAATTGAAGAAGATCGAAACTATTCGCGCCCTGATCGACCGGTCCGGGCGCGACATCATGCTGGAGGTCGACGGGGGCATCAATGCGGAGACCGCCCCGTCCGTCATTGCTGCCGGCGCAACTGTGCTCGTCGCGGGGTCGGCAGTCTTCAAGGGCGATGAAACAAAATACGCGGCGAACATCGCCGCGCTACGAGGCGGGCGCGTTTAGTGGGTCAGCCAGCACGAAAGATATCAACGGAGCGCGCGCTTGTGTCCGACGTCTTCGACCGCGTCTCGCGCGCCTGGGGGGAAAGCCCGTTTTATCAGACTCAGCTCGACGGTCCGGCGCCGGACCGTCTCGGACATCAGCCGATCGATCCATACGAGCCGAACGCCGGTCTCGGCGACGCTATCTTGCGGGGGCGCTTGTCCATCGGCACCGACACTATCGACTGTTATGGCGAGCTGGAGCGGCTTTGGGATCTCGCCGGGCGCGAGGGCCCGCTCCATGAATTCATGCATCAGTTTTTATGGCTCCGCCATCTCGCCCGTTTCGGCGTGCGCGCGAAAGAGCCGGCGATGCGTCTGGCGCGGGCCTGGTTCGCCGAGCATGAGCGATGGTCGCCAGACGGCTGGGTGCCGCATGTAACAGGCGAACGGCTTGTCCAGCTTTGTTGCCATGGGCAGCTGGTTCTCGCCGCCGGCGACGCGTTGTGGCGAAGCCGTGTGCTCTCTTCCATGGCGCGGCAGACGCGGCATCTTGCGCGCTCCGGGCATCGCGCTGGCACGGCCTATGAGCGGCTAATGACGGCAACGGCGCTGACTGTCTCCGCCTTGTCTCTACCGGGTTGCGAGCCGGCGAGCGAAAAAGGTTTGGAGTTATTGCGCCGCGAACTTCGATTGCAGATCAGGCCCGACGGCGGCCACATCAGCCGAAATCCTTCTCGCCAGCTGGAATTGGTCGTCCGTTTGCGAATGGTGCTGAACGCGCTTGAAGCCCAGCGCATGACGACGCCGGGATTCCTCCGGCATATCGTCGGCCGCGCTGCGGCGCACGCCCAGCTCTTCCGCGCGGGGGACGGCAAGCTGGCTGTTTTTAATGGCGGGCGCGAGGATGATGGCGCGGCGCTTGTCGCGGCGATGCGATCCGTCGAGCCGGATATCGAGCCATCGGGATTTGCGCGGCATTCTGGGTTTCAGCGGCTTGAAGCGGCGCGCAGCGTGCTAATCGCCGATGTCGGCGCGGCGCGCGGCGGAGCGATTGCCACAAACGCCTATCAAAGCGGCGGTTCCTTTCATTTCTCCTCCGGCCGAAGCCGTCTTGTCGTCAACTGCGGCTCCGGCGACCAGATGCCCGGCGAATGGCCGAGCGCCCTGCGGCTTGCCGCCGCGCATTCGACCGTGTCTGTCGATCCCCCTTCGATCGCGAGCAATCTTTTTCGCGGCGCCGTAATCACCCATCGACGCGCCGAGGAGCAACGAGGCCAGCTTCTTGAAATCGAACGCGCCTTCGCCGGAGAGGGATCCTCCGCGGGCGCTCCGGGCGGGTTGACGCATTTGCGCCGATTTTATTTGGCGTCGCGCGGCGATGATTTGCGCGGTGAAGACCGGTTATCGCGGAGCGTGCCGGCGATCGGCGGCGCATGGAGGATACGATTTCATTTGCACCCCGGCGTCAAAGCGTCTCTGGCGCGCGACCGCAGGACGGTCATTCTATCCCTTCAAAATAAGGAAGGATGGCGCTTTCGCTCCAGTATCGACGCCGTCGCTCTTGAGAAAAGCGTTTACTGCGGCGCCGGCGGCCTTCCGCAAGCGACTGAGCAAATCGTCATTTCACCGCCGGCGCCGGCGGGCTTGGAAGGGACATCTGTCGCCGATATCGTCGTCAAATGGAGTTTCCGCAGGATGGACGGCGTCTGACGTCGCGCCGCGAAGTCGAGGAGACGCGCTTGCTAGATAAGATCTTGCGCCAAATGCGGATTGGAACGCGGCCCCAAAAGCCGCGCAATTTCCTTCAGGCTATTGACGTCGCGAGTCTGTTGAAACGACCACAGCGGCGCATTGATCAACGATTTTCGCGGCGCCTTATTGAGGGAAAGCGCGTTCTCATTACGGGAGCCGGCGGCACAATCGGATCTGAATTGGCGCGTCAGGCCGCGGCGCTGGCGCCCGAACGGCTCGCGCTCATCGATAATTCCGAGTTCAATCTTTACCAGATTGACATGGAGCTACGCGAAGCGGGGCTCGGAGATCGGCTCTTTACGTCGCTTACTGACGTTTGCTGCAAGGAGCATCTTGACCGCGTATTCGACCTAATGCGGCCTGATATCGTTCTTCATGCCGCCGCCTATAAGCATGTTCCAATTGTTGAAAACAATCGTTGCGCGGGCGCCCTTGTAAACGTGCTGGGCGCGAAGCTTGTTTTTGACAACGCGACCCGGACGAAAGCCGAGAAAGTCGTTTTTATTTCGACCGACAAGGCGGTCAATCCTTCTAGCTTCATGGGCGCGACCAAACGTATCGCCGAGCTATATGCGCAGGCGCTTGATGTCGCGCAGAATGAAACAAGATTTGTAACCGTTCGTTTCGGGAATGTTTTTGCGTCGACGGGATCCGTCGCGCCGCTATTTGCTCGCCAAATTGAGCGGGGCGGACCGGTGACGGTAACGCACCCCGACATTCAGCGATTTTTCATGACCACGTCTGAGGCGGTCCAGCTCGTCCTTCAGGCCGCTAGCCTCGATCACGCTCAAAAAACTGTGCTGACCCATGACGGCCGCGTGTTCGTCCTTGATATGGGAGATCCCATCAAGATTCTCGATCTCGCCAAGCGAATGATCGAGGCGGCCGGCCTCGTTCCCGGAAAAGACATTGAAATAAAATTCACAGGGCTCCGTCCAGGCGAAAAGCTGTTCGAAGAGGTTTTTCTCGATACTGACAAGCTCATCGCAACGGGTGCTGACGGGGTGTTGCTCGCCTCTCCCGCAATGATCGATTTGCCGCTCCTAAATCCGCGTCTTGGAGAGATTGTAAAGGCGGCGAGAGATGGCGACCGTAAATCGCTTGATACCGCGGTTCACGCGCTTGTGCCGGAATTCAGTCCTGCGATTGGCGAGGAGCAGGGCGCACGCCAGGCGCCCTGACGTCGCTTCCGTTTTGCGGATCGCCGTAATAGACCGGCTCCGCTGAATTGGAGCGTTTCATGTCTGATCTTTCGCCCGTTCGCCGTGCGCTGATTTCTGTCTCCGACAAGGCGGGCCTTGAAGACTTCGCCCGCCGACTGGTCGCCGCGGGCGTCGAAATTATATCAACCGGCGGCACCGCGGCAGCGCTGAAGAAAGCGAGTATAAATGCGCTCGACGTTTCAGATATTACGGGTTTCCCGGAAATGATGGATGGCCGAGTAAAGACGCTGCATCCGAAAGTGCATGGCGGGCTGCTCGCGCAGCGTAGAAATCCGGAACATATTGCGGCGATGAAGACGCACGGCATCGCACCGATAGACCTTCTCGTTGTCAATCTTTATCCCTTTGAATCGACCGTCGCTGAAGGCGCCGATTACGAAACCGTCGTTGAGAATATCGACATCGGCGGCCCAGCGATGATTCGCGCGGCAGCGAAAAACCACGCGGGCGTAGGCGTCGTTGTAGATGTTGAGGATTACGCCGCGATCGCCAATGAAATTGAGAACGCTGGCGGCCTCACGCTGGAGACGCGCAAGAGGCTAGCGGCGACCGCCTTTGCGCGAACAGCGGCCTATGACGCCGCTATCAGCGCCTGGTTCGCCGGAGAGGTAAGAGAAGAGTTTCCGCGCCGCTACGCCGTCGCCGGAACGCGCGTACAAACGCTGCGCTATGGCGAGAATCCGCATCAATCTGCAGCTTTCTATTCAAGTGGAAAGCGGCGTTTCGGGGTTGCGACCGCCTGCCAGCTGCAAGGCAAGGACCTTTCTTATAACAATCTCAACGATACAGACGCGGCGTTTGAATTGATCGCCGAACTCGGAACCGAGCGGCCGAGCGTAGCGATCATCAAGCACGCGAATCCCTGCGGCGCCGCCAGCGGCGATACCTTGGCGGAGGCATGGGACCTAGCTCTGCGTTGCGATCCGGTCTCTGCGTTCGGTGGCGTTATCGCGCTCAACCGCCGTCTCGATCGCGCGACGGCGGAGCGAGTGACATCAATTTTCTCGGAAGTCATCATCGCCCCTGAATTCGATGAAGAAGCGCTTGAGGTCGTTCGCGCTAAGAAAAACCTTCGTGTTCTCGCCGCGGGTGGTGTTCCTGATCCCGCTGAAGGCGGCGTCACCATGCGCCCCCTAGCGGGCGGATTTCTGCTTCAGTCTCGCGACAACGGACGCATAACGGCCCTCGACCTAAAAGCTGTCACAAAAAGAAAACCGACCGACGCCGAAACCCGCGACATGCTTTTTGCGTTCCGTGTCGCAAAACATGTCAAGTCAAACGCCATCGTCTATGTGAAAGACGAAGCGACAGTAGGCGTCGGCGCCGGGCAGATGAGCCGTGTAGACTCAAGCCGGATTGCTGCGCAGAAGTCGAGCGATGCCGCGAAAGCGGCTGGCTTGACGGCTCCATTGGCACAGGGCTCCGTTGTCGCGTCGGATGCCTTCTTTCCATTTGCGGACGGATTGCTGGCGGCGGCCGAGGCGGGGGCGACAGCGGTCATCCAGCCCGGCGGTTCGGTGCGCGACGATGAAGTCATCAGGGCGGCCGACGAAGCAGGTCTCGCCATGGTCTTCACAGGCATGCGCCATTTCAGGCATTAGGGTCGGCTACTTGCTGACGGTCCGCTCGCTGAGTTCGATCAGCTTCTGGTTCATGAGAGACAATTTGCCGATCGACATTCCTGCGCTGATATCGAGATCGTCTGCAAATCGTTGATAGCGCTGCACCTGGTCCGAATGTTTTGCGAACCAGCTCTCAAACAGCGGTTCTAGCCAGTTCTTTTCACCAGGCGCAGGCTCGTTTTTCCTGAAACGCGCAATGGCGATGGCGAGGTCGCCCTGGCGAAGCGAAAGTTCGTCGCTCAGCCTTTCAGCGGCAAGACGGTCATAATGCCCATCTGGGATCGCCGCGCGCGCAGCGACTCGCGCCGGCTCGATTGAAAAGTGACGGCCGGCCGCAAAAAATACGGCCGCGATCGATTCCGTTGACCACGCCGTCGCGCGCGACAGATTGACAATGTCAAAAGCGAACTCGAGCGCAGGCATCAGTGCGGCCTGTCTGGCCAGATTATCCGGCGCGCCGAGGGCTTTCCAGCGATCAGCGCGATCATTTAGCGCGCGCGCTTCGTCAGGGGGAAGAATCAATGGAAGCGCGACCTTCAGCGATTGGATCGGATCCTTGTATTGATCGACGACGCCCTTGATTCCGCGCTTTGCCAGCACATTGCCGGCTTCCACATTGGAGATGATCTTGTTGACCTGCTCTTCAAGCAGCGCGACCGCTGTGGAGTACAGGTCCGTCTGAAGTGATGCCGGAGCTCTATTGTCAAGCGAATCGACAGCGGCGCCGAAATCGCGCAATTCCAAAATTCGCCGGGCCGCCTCGTAGCTTAACGCAACTTCTGCAAAACCGGCGCCCGAGATCTCCATAAGCTGATCCATGAAGGTCGCTCCACATGTGTCGACGATCTCGTTCGAAATGCGCGTCGCGATAATTTCGCGGCGAAGGCGATGGGCTTTCAGGGCCTTTTCGAACTTATGAGTTTCGTCGGGGAAGTAGAACCCAAGCTCGCGCTCGAACATCGGGTCGTCTGGCGCCTTTGAACTAACCAACTCCTCGAAGATTTCCATCTTTGCGTAGGCGAGCAGGACGGCGAGTTCGGGCCTCGTGAGGCCTTGCCGTTGCATTTTGCGCGCGGCGAGACCTTTCTCATCAGGTAATCCCTCAATAACGCGGTCGAGACGTCCTGACGATTCGAGACGCGCCATGAGACGCGCATAGGCGTCGATGTCCACCGAAGCGGTTTTTTGCATCAGGGAAAGCGCGCGCGTCTGGTCGTAATTGTGCTGAAGAACATGTGCGCCGACGTCGTCAGTTATCTTTTTCAGAAGCTTATTGCGTCCTGAGAGCTTCAATTCCCCTGTTTCGATTGCGGCGGAGAGCAGGATCTTGATGTTTACTTCATGGTCAGAGGAATCAACGCCTGCAGAATTGTCGATCGCGTCCGTGTTCAGGCGCCCGCCCGCGAGCGCGAAAGCGATTCTTGCTGCTTGGGTCAGTCCAAGATTTGCCCCTTCCCCGACAACCTTCATCCGCATTTCGTCGCTATTGATGCGGATGGAATCATTGGCGCGGTCGCCGACGCGGGCGTTTTCTTCGTGCGCCGCCTTGAAATAGGTGCCGATGCCGCCAAGCCAGAAAAGCTCCACATCCGCCTTCAGGATAGCGCGCATTAGCGCCTGCGGCGTCGTCTGGTCCGTCTCCAGCCCCAAGAGCGATCTCATTTCACGGCTGAGGGGAATAGACTTCGCGGTACGAGAGAATACGCCGCCGCCCTTCGAAATCAGCCTCTTGTCGTAGTCCTGCCATGACGACCGCGGCAACGCGAACATGCGCTTGCGCTCAGCAAAAGACTTTTCGGTGTCGGGATCAGGATCGACAAATATGTCGCGATGGTCGAACGCCGCAACAAGCCTGATTTTCTCGGACAACAACATGCCATTGCCGAAGACGTCGCCGGACATGTCGCCGATGCCGGCGACAGTGAACGGCTCTTTCTGTATGTCCTTTCCGATTTCGCGAAAGTGGCGTTTCACCGCTTCCCACCCGCCGCGCGCGGTAATACCCATCACCTTGTGGTCATAGCCGGCCGAACCTCCAGATGCGAAAGCGTCGCCCAGCCAGAAGCTGTACTCAGCGGAAATGCCATTCGCAGTGTCGGAGAAAGTTGCGGTTCCCTTGTCGGCGGCGACAACGAGATAAGGATCGTCATCGTCCCAGCGCACGACATTCTTCGGGCCAATCGTTTTTCCGCTCTGAATATTGTCCGTTATGTCGAGCAGGCTGCGGATGAACTCCATATATGCGCCGCGACCTTCTTCGAATATGGCGTTGCGATCACCGAGCGGCAATTGCTTCGGGTAAAAACCGCCTTTCGATCCGGTCGGGACGATGACTGCGTTCTTGACGCGCTGCGCTTTGACGAGGCCCAAGACTTCGGTGCGGAAATCTTCCCGCCGGTCGGACCAGCGAAGACCGCCGCGCGCTACCGGTCCGAAACGCAAATGCACGCCGTCAACGCGCGGGCCTGACATGAAAATTTCGCGGAAAGGCCGCGGCTCGGGAAGATCGTCCACCGCCGCGCTGACGATCTTGAAGGAAATGTAAGGCTTGTAACCACTATCATCGGCGCGCTGAAAATAATTTGTTCTGACCGTCGCAAGGATAAGATTTAGAAAGCGCTGCAGAATTCGGTCTTCGTCTAGACTTTCCACCGCCTCCAACAGCGATCGAACGCGGGCGACGGCGGCGTCAAGCTCCGCGAGGCGCGCCTCTTTTTTCGCGGGGCCGGTCGGGTTGAAGCGCGCATGGAACGTTGCGATGAGCGCTCGAGCGATCGAAGGGTGTTTCGAAAGGGTCTGCTCAATATAATTCTGCGAATAGGGAACGCCTGTTTGCAGGATGTACTTTGCGGCTGTGCGTAAGAGCCAGGCTTCGCGCCAATTTAGGCCTGCGCTTACCACCAGCGCGTTGAAACCATCATCTTCGGTCCGGCCGCTAAAAATCGCTTCGAGCGCTTCTTCGATATGTTTTTGAGAAGCGCCGACATCTATCGGGCGACCCATTCTTTCTTCAGCGCTGAAATCGTGAATCGCGCATTCATCGGCGCCGTCCGCCGGCTTGACCGCATAGGTCGCTTCTTGCGCTACGTTCAGCCCAAGGTGCTCCAGCGGCGGAATGACGTTGGACAGCTTCAGCGGCTCTCCACGGCGATAGAACTTGATGTTGATGACGTTTTCGGCGTCGCCCGGGCGACGAAAAACCCGCTGCGTCTGTGCCGCCCCGCCAAGGGCTTCAATCACCGCGATGTCTTCGAGCGCCTCAGGTGGCTCGACATGTTCGCGGTAGGCCGCATCGAAAGCGTACTCATAACGCTTATAAAGACCCTGCGGCGTTGCGCCGTCATGAGCCGCTCGCAGAGAGTCGAGCAGGCCATCCGACCAGTTGCGCGTGATCAGGCGAATGCGCCGGGTCAGGTCCGCAATTGACGGGCCCTCCGGCGCGCCGGGCTTTAGTCCGACAATGTAGTGAACGCGAACGAGGGAGGCGTCGCCGAAATGCGGATTGAAGGCGGCCACATGCCCGTCATAAGCGGCCGCGATTTCCACGCCGATCTCCTCGCGAACCGTTGATGAGAACCGGTCGCGAGGCACGAAGACGAGCGCCGAAACGAAGCGGTCAAACCGGTCGCGTCGGAGAAACAGCTTTGTTCGCGGGCGCTTATAGAGGCGCAGAATGCCGAGCGCCATTTCGCGAAGCGTATCGACATCCGCCTGAAGCATTTCGTCACGCGGAAATGTCTCGAGTATGTGGACAAGCGCCTTGGCGTTGTGCCCGCCGGGTTTAAAGCCGGCTCCGGCAACCGCGCGGTCGACCTTAAGGCGAAGAATCGGCAAATCGGACGCTGGTCGATTGTAAATGTCGGAGGTCAAAAGTCCGACAAAGCGTTCTTCTCCCGTAACCTTGCCGGAGTTGTCATAGAGCTTGACGCCGACATAATCGAGATGGGCCCGGCGATGTACGGTGGAGCGCACATTCGCCTTTGTGATGATGATAGGGTCCGAAGACGCCATAAAGGCAGCGACGGGCGCCGACAATTCGCCTTCATCGGAGAACGTCGTCTTCAAAATACGGCGCGCGCTGTCCCTCAAGATGCCTAAATCGGCCTTATCGTCTCGCGTAAATTTGGCTTTTCCGTTCTTCGACGCGTACGCGTACCGCCTGACGCCAAGGAATGTAAATTTTGCGTCGTGAAGCTTCTCCAGAAATTCTATAGACTCGGCGCGCAATTCGGCATCGCCGCCTTTGACTTTGGTCGATTTCAATTGGTCGATCGCCAAGCGCATTCGCGCGACCATCGCCGGATAATCGCCGACCGAGAGCGTAACGTCGGCAAGGACGCTTTCAATCTCGGTCTGCAAACGGGCGATCTCGCCGTCATCGACCGGCGGATCCATTTCTGCATGCACCATCGACTCAAGCATCGACGGGGCTTCATCGGTTCGGCGTTGACCTTTTGAATCTCGCGCAACTGTGACGACTGCATTGACGAAGAAGGATACTTGCTTGCCTGCTTCCGCGAGTGCGCCCGTCACGCTATCCACGATAAAAGGCATGTCGTCGGTCGCGATGTCGAGAACGAGCCGCGTATCGCGCCAGTCTACGCCTTTGTGAAGCCGTAGCGTCACGGCAGGTTTGCCGGGCGCGCGTATCTCGCTTGCTCGAAAAGCTTCAAGAGCGCGCGCCAACAAGCCGGCGGGTTCGTCCCAGTGCCGGTCTTCTCCCGTGGCGAACCGGACGAGTTGCTCTACATAACTTTCAAACGGCGCGGCGAGGTTTCCCGTCTTCGTTTTCGGCGCCTCTTTATGCGCGCGCGCCAGATCGAGGACGCGTTCGAGCGTTTTCTGGTCAGCGACCGAGTGAAAGCCTTCAGCCATGAATAACCTCCCGCGATCCGGCTGGCGCCGGCGCCTGTCGCGGCAGGCTCGAACAGAGCCGCGCTGAATGATCCGCTCAGGCTGATTTTGCGCGGGTCATAGCGTAAGGCGGCTTTGAGAGTCTAACGGAATAAGGCGAGCGATCAGCCTGCGGCCTTGGCTCTCGCGAGCGCTTCGGTTCCTGAACGGCGATAGTCTTCTGCTCGCTCGATTTCGCGGCGCACAAGGCCGGTGCGCGGAAAGCGGCGGTCCGCCGTTGCGCCTATCCCTCGCGACGCGATCAATACCCCTGTGACGCCGAGGAAAAGGATGGCGATAGCCGAAACGCTCGCAGCAGTAACGCCGTCTGCCCGGATCGCCGCGGCGGCGATAAAAACGCTCGCTGGCAAGACGGCGGCAAGCGCGGTCTGGCGGTAGGCCGCGTGGAACGCGGCGGCAGCGAGCGTTGCGGTGATAAGGACTGCGAAAATCTCAATTCGTGCGGCGCCGGCTGCGGGCAACGCGAGAAGAAACGCCCCCGCGCCGAACGCCGAACTCACAACCGCCAAGGTTGAGGTATAGTAAGCCCGCCAGCGAAACGGCCTGGAAGCGATTTTATCGCCGCGCCTGAACTCCTTGCGATAGCGGCGACAGAGATAAAGGGCCCCGAAGACGATCGACGCCCAGACCCCCGCCCGCAGCGGCTCCCCGCGCGCGATTGTTGTTGCGACAAAAATCGTGGCCGCGGCGTAAGCGGCGAGCCCCGAACCGCCCCACCGGGACAAGAGGTCGATCAGATGAAGATTCGCCGATCGCGAGCGCGCTTTTTGCGCTGCCGCAAGAGGTCCCGCGGCTGCAGCAGCCGCCATTGACTGAAGATCGCGAACTGTCAGCGCATCAGGAGCGGGCGATTGCGACATGCGTTGGCGCGACCTCTCAGGGCGGGCCTCGCATAAGGCGACCCCCGACGTTAACGAATTGCTAACGAGCCAAAGTGGGGTGATTTGGGGGAGCAGTCTATCGGTGAACAGCCGGATCGAAGCCCGGTGGAGCAAGTTCAAATCCTTCGAACTCAAAACCGGGCGCTACGGTGCATCCGACCAGCGTCCAGTCCCCCGACGTTTCCGCGGCTTGCCAAGCGCCGGCAGGCACAACTCCTTGGGGCTGCTCGCCGCTAAGGATGTCAGAGCCAAGCGCGATACGAATGCCTTGCCGACCGTCATCGACGTCAAGCCATATGGCAGCACCGGCATGAAAGTGCCAAATCTCGGTCGCGTCGATGCGGTGCCAATGAGAACGCTCACCCCTGGCGAGCAAGAATAGAATTGCCGTTAGTCGCGCCCGGCCGGATGAATCGGAAGTGTCGCGAAAAGTCTCGCGATAGTGCCCGCCCTCAGGATGAGGCTTAAGGCCGAGATGCGCGATGATTTCGTCCGCGGCTACGCTCATTTCGGCGCGCCGTCACCATAAAAGGCCTCAATCCTTATACCTGCTTGCTGCAGCTCTCCGCGCAGCGTTAGCGCTTCGATGTTCAAAGGATCAAGCGTCAAAGCGGCCACGACATCATTGGCGGCGTCGTCATCCCGCGCCAGTGCGCGCAACGCCCTAGCGCGGATTACGTAAATCTCAGCCGATTTCAAGCCGCGCGCCTCAGCCGCCGTGGCAGCGTCAGCGGCCGCTTGCCAGCGATTGTCCGCCGCATAAATTTTCGCAGCGACAAAATCGAGCTCTGGAAGCGCGGGTGCGCGCAATCTTGCGGCGTTAACCGCGCTCTCCGCCTCCTTGATTTCGCCAGCGTCAAGCCAGGCAAGCGCCGCCTCGGCGAGCACAAGCGCGCGCGATATCTCGTCGCCAGCATCAGAACGATCCGCGAGGTCGCGCAGGCGAATAGCAGCGAGCTTTGGAAAGCCTGCCGCGAGATCGGCGATAGCGAGGCAATGTTGGGACGGAGAACCGCCGCCTTCAGACGCCCATCGTTGCGCGCCGATGCGGCCTTCCTCAATATCATCAAGTACCAGCCGCACACATTCCTGATGCCGCGTCCCGGCGCCAACCGAATTGGCGAGGTAAGCGGGAATGAACGGCGCTTCCGGCGTAAGGAGCGCGAGAACGGCCTCGATGAGCATTTAGTGTCCTTAGACCGATGAAAGCAGGCGGAAAAGAGGCCTCGGGGGCTATTCCGCTGCGTCCGCTCGAGGAGCGCGGCGCGCCGGGCGCTTTTTTGCATCGTTGGGCTTTTCGCCGGGCTGGCCGCTTTTGGGCTTGTCGCCGCGTACAATGACGACATTGCCGCCCGCTTCGGGCGGCGCCTCCGCCCGTCTCGGGTCGGCCGGCAAAAAGCAGGTAACACGCGTGCCGGCGCCGGTCGTCGATTCCATTCGCACCCATCCGCCATGCAAGCTGACTAGACGTTGCACTAGAGAGAGCCCTAGCCCCGCGCCAGCGGAAGGCCCTGCGGACTCGAATGGCTCGAATATTCGCGCTTGGTCGTCAATCGAGACCCCACGCCCGGAATCTTCAACCCAGAGCCGAACAAGGCCCGGCGCGCGATCGGCGCCGATCGAAACCGAACCGCCCGCGCCCGTGTAAGCGAAAGCGTTCGACAGCAGATTGAACAGGATCTGTTTCAGCTTGCGCGGATCGGCGCGGATGACGCCAATGTCAGGTTCGCAGGCGACAGCGAGACCGACCTGCGTATCTTCCGCTTTCAGCGCGGAGTATGTCGCCGCGTTGGTGAGAAGCTCACGAAGGTCTATCTCTTCGGCATCGACCGACATTTTCCCGGCGTCGATGGCGGCGAGATCGATTATGTCGGTGATCAGGTCGCGCAAATGATGCGACGCTTGGAGAATTGAGGCGATGTAGTCCTTCTGGCGATCGTTGAGCACGCCGAACATCTGCCCGTCGAGCATTTCGGTGAATCCGATAATCGTCGCGAGCGGCGTTCGGAGTTGATAGGACACATGATCGACGAATTTCGATTTCTGCCGGTCGATGTCCTCTAGCAGCTCGTTACGCGCCTTCAGTTCCTTCTCGCGCTCTCGGCTGTCAGTAACATCAAGGAAATAGAGAAGCGTCGCGCCGTCCGGCAGAGGTTCGGTCCCAAAAGACAATGTCCGCCCATCTGAAAGCGTCACAATTTGATCTTGCGCCGGCGCCCTGTCGTCCGGCGAGAGAGAGGTGGCGCGGCGGCGCGCGGCTCCGAGCGCGTCTGAGCCAGACGTGGCGCGTTCGCTCATTGACGTTAGAACAGCGTCAATATGGGGCCTTGCGCCCAGCATTGCGTCGTCAAATCGCCACATCTTCGTAAAAGCGGTATTGTGGAGCCGAAGCTTTCCGTCTGCGCCGAAGACGGCGACGCCTTCAGACAGATTATTCAGCGTAGCGCGTTGAACGCTGATCTGCGTGTTGAAGCGCGCCTCTAGCGCCATCTTTTCGGTGATGTCGTCGAAGACAAGGAGCGCGCCGCCAAGCGGATGGCGGGCGCGAGAAACGCGCAACATTCTCGCGTCCGGAAGGTGCCAGATTTCATCAGGCGCCCGTCCGTCGCGTTCGGCTCCCGGCGCCGGCATGCCTTCCGTATATAGAGCAAGCTGGCGACGCTTCCACTGTCCAAAGTCGGCCTGCTCTGGCAGGCGGCCCGTCTGGCGCAACCGATCGAGCAATTCGCCATGTTGCGGGCCGCTTGCGAGCACCGCATCTTCAAGTCCGAACAGGCGCTTAAACGCCGCATTATAATAAACGAGTTCCTGGCTCGCCCCAAACATCGCGACGGCCGTTGGAATCTGATCGAGAGTCGCTTTGTTCGCTTCGACGTGACGCGAGAGATCTGCCTTCGTCTTTTCAAGTTCCGTAATGTCGATGGCGAAACCGGCAATTCCGGCGTCGCCCGCTGCGTGAACCGGCGTTTCCGTCACTTTCAGAGATCGCCGGATCCCTTTCGCGTTAATAACGACGCGACCTTCTATCGCCCGCCGGTCGGAACTTGCGCGCTCCGCGATCTTTCGCGCCGCCGGATCAAGCTCGATCTGATCTTTTATGACGATCGCTGCGCTGGCGGCTTCGACCGCCTCGACATAGGCCGCGTTTACCCAGGCAAGCGAGAGATCCGCCTGCCGGCGCCAAGCGGGGATCGGCGCCCGCTCAAGCTGCGCGAGCGCGCCGTGAAGGTCGGCGGTTTTTTCACGGACTTTACCCAGGATGCCGCCGTCTTCCGCCATTCGCACGGCAGGATCAGTGAGCCAAAGCGCGACTTGACCGCCGGCGACCCGCCCATCCGCTTCGATCGCCCGGCCTTCATTGGTCATGATAGAGCCGGAGAACGCGAGCCCATGCTGGCGCAACTCCTGGACAAGATCTCGGAGCTTTTTGAACTCCTCCGGCGGGCCGTCGTCTTGCAGCGGGAGTTCGCCAAGCGTGTTGAGAAGACGTGTTACCGGCGTCGCAGTACGATCATCAACGTCTTTCGCAAACGACATCAACGAAGCGAGTGCCGCTGGGCCTCCGAGTATTTTCGGTGTTCCCCAGCCGTTCTCGACAGACTCATAGTCGTCCTCCCAGACAAGGACGAGCCCGGGATGCGCCGACAGAACGGCATCGGATTTTTCAAGCTGGGCTTCGAGCTCCGCGAGCTTCTTCGTCCAGAATGTAGATGCGTTCCTAGAAGCCGAAGACACTCGAAACGCCCACGCGAGCGCTGCAATGGTCACTGCGCCCGCGGCAAGCGCCCCGATCAAAATGGGGCTAGGGCCGACAGAGGGGGCGGCGTCCTGCGCAAAGGCAGGACCGCCAAAAACCAAGAGCGCAGCAAGACCGGCCGAATCCGCTAGCCGGCGCTTCACTGTCTTTCCTGCTTTCGCCCAACACTGCATCCGTGACCTATCCGCGGGCCGCGCCCGTGAGACCGCATAAACACGGCTTAAGGGACCAAATCTGGTGGTTGGTCACCCCAATCTCACAATATCTACCGTGTTCGCGCCAGCGGCATAGGGGCAAGTTGGCGCGAATCAGGGTGCTCGCACGGTTATTTTCAACAGCCGGGAGCGAACCTTAATTCGGTTCGTCGGCCGTTTCTTTCTCTTTCTCGGCCGGTTTTTGTTTTCGGCCAAACAGACCCTTTAGCGCTTCGCCGGCAAGAGATTTCGTCGTGTTTTCGGCCGCCGCCGGCTTGGTTTCAGCGGCTGGCGTTTTGGTCGCTCCTGCGGCAGGCGACGCTGTTTCGCGCCCGAGAATGCCGTCGAGCAGCGCTTTGCCCGGATCGCTTTCTTCGCCGTCCGCCTTCGGTTTCAAGGCGCTGTCGAGCAAGCCGCGAACTGTTTGCTCGGCGCGTCCGCGCACCAGCGCTTCAATATCGACGCCGACGGTCGGCTGCGAGAATGTGCCGCCGATTTTAATTGGGATTGCGATTTTTCGGCCCTCCTTGCCGTCGGCGGAGGTCGAAGCGCGCGGCAGCAGGCGGATATCGACCGCTTGTCCCGGCAGGTTCACTTTGCCGACGCCGGTCATGGTGAGGTAGGGGCCTTCCATCAGAATGTTCGGCGCCTGCATCTGTCCGTCGACTATCGTGAAGGTCGTCAGAAATTTCGAGAAATCGGTGCGCTCGTCGGGACGGCGCGCTTCGGCGATCGCCGCGGTGACGGCGGCCGGGTTGGTGAGGCCGCCTTCATAGAGTTTTGTCACCGCCGCGGCGATCTTGGCGATATTGATGCCCTTGAGCGCGCCGTCGGCGAGATCGAAGCCGCCTTTGCCGTCGAGCGATTCCATGATCGCCTTCTGGCTCGATCCCGTAGCGTTGAAGGTCAGCGTGAAGCCGCCAAGGCCGAGCACGCGGTCCATCTTCATGAGGTCGAGCGTGAAGGGATTGGCGTCGACCGATGACATCTTGAAGTCGCCGGCGATCGAAGGCGTCGCGCGTGCGGCGTCGACGACGAGTTTACCTGAGCCGCCGCCCTCGTAGAATCCGATTTGAGGGATGTCGGCGGTCATGCGCGCGTCTGCAATTTTGAGGCGCATGCGCGCAGCGCCTGTTTCGATGTCATTGAGAAACACCTGACCGGCGCTGAGGTCCAGATCGGCGTCGATGTTCCGCAAGCTGGTGAAATCCATCTTGTCGGCGGACCAGGCCGGAAAACCCTGCGCGGTTGTCGCCGGCGGGGGCATATAGGGCCGAAGGTCGAGCGCGCCCATCGAGAGCGCGCCGGTCGCCTTCGGTTTGGCGCCCGACCAGTCGATTTTGAGATCGCCGTCCGCGTCGATCGCGTCGAAGCCGATTTTCGCCGCTGACAAGGCGAGCGAGGTCGGCGCGCCTGTCGCGTCGCCCGACAACGACAACCGGTCGAAGCCGGGCGCGTCGGCGAGTTCAACGTCGAACAGTTTCGCAAGCGCGGGCAGGTCCGGCGCGTTGACGGAAATCGGTCCCGTATAAGCGAGCGTGTCGCCGCCCGAGAGCGCAAGATCGGCGCCGACCGTCGCGCCGCCGAGCGTCATGTCGAGCTTGAGGTTCGTATCTTTCTTCGCGAGCATGTCGGCGAGGTTCGTCAGCACGACTTTCGCGGTCGCGGGCGCGCCCTGGAAGTTCATGGTGCCATCGACTTCGAGCGGCTCGGCCAGGCTGTTGAGGCGAACGTCCGCGTTGATCGCGTCGAGCGTGTAGGTCTTGCCGGCGGCGCCGTCGGCGTAAACCGCCTTGCCATCGACGAGACGCACGTCGCCGAGGCTCAATTCCTTCGGCGTTTGCGCTGCCGAACCTTCGGGTTGAGGCGCCGTCGATGCGGCGAGGTTCCAGTTGACGGCGCCGGACTTCGCCTTCTGCAAGTTGAGATCGGGGCGCGTCAGTACGAAGCGCGAGATTTCAACCTTGCCGCCGAAGAGCGGCATCAGCTTGACGCCAATATCCGCGCGCTCGACGCGCGCGAGGTGGTCGCCGTCAAAACCGACGGCGTTGGCGATCACAAGATCGGTCACCGAAAACGCCGTCTGAGGAATAATCTTGAAAGAGATATCGTCGCCAAGCGTCACCGTGCGGCCGAGCGCTTTTGAGGCTTCGGCTTCGAGCCTGCCTTTGTAGGTCTTCGCCGGAACGAGACCGGGCGCGAGCAGCACGATCGCGACAAGGAGCACGGCAAGGGCGGCGATGGCGGCGAGGAAACGGGTCATGAAAGCGCTCCTGACAAAGACGACGACGCGGCACTTAGGCGCGTTCGGCGGCAAAATTCCACTTTGACGCGAGCCCCGCAAGCCGCCTTGCCGAACCTTAAGCCGCCCGCATTGGCGTTTGTGGCGGCGGAGGATACTGTTCCCGCGTCGGCGGTGCGACTGCGCCGATGAGCGGCGAGGGGGCTTTCGTGCGAAAACTCGGTGCGTTGTCAGCGGCAGTCGCCGCGACGCTCGTAGCGTTTTCCGCAGCGCAGACTGAACCGCTGCCGATGGATCCGGCATCGCTCGAATCAGCCGGGTCCGCTGCACCCGAGGTCGATGTCACGGTTCCCGAACGGGCCGACCCCAATCCGCCGAAGGTTGAGGCGCCCCGCGCATCCAGCGCGCCAGCTTCCGACACGACAGCATCTAGCCTTCCGCCGTCCTCTGTCCCAGTGCGCCTTCACGCTGGGGGCGCCGGCGGCGCAACCTTGTCCGACCCGTCATCGATCGAGGCGCTGCTTGACGGCTATGTCGCCGCAGCGATGGCCGATCAGTACCCGCCGGGCATGATGGTCGCGGTGGCGACACGCGACCGCGTGTTTGTGAAGGCCTACGGCCTCGCCGACGCGGAGAAAAACATTCGCGCGACCGACACGACACTGTTCCGCATCGCATCGATTTCGAAGACCTTCGTCTGGACCGCGGTGATGATCCTCGTTGACGAAGGCAAGATCGATCTCGACGCCGATGTCGATACGTATCTTACGAAGGTGAAAGTCGGTCAGCGCGGCATGGCGCCGGTGACGATGCGCGATTTGATGGCGCATCGTCCGGGCTTTGAGGACACCTTCGGCGATTTCTTTCAGTCGAAGTCGGGGCGCACGTTCGAGGAAGCGCTGAAGCGCACTCGGCCCGCGCGCGTCGCCGCGCCGGGGGAGCGCACCTCCTATTCGAACTGGGGAACCGATCTCGCCGCGCAGGTCGTCGCTGACGTATCGGGGATGCCGTTCGACCAATTCGTCGCCGGGCGATTGCTGGCGCCGATCGGCATGACTTCGACAATCCAGCACGATCCGAAATCGGTGGCGGCGAAATCGCTCAACGACCCGGCGCTCGAAGAACGCCTAGCGGCGCCGCACAAACTTGACGCCGGCGCTCCCGCCGTGATGATCCACGACTCGCTCGACCCCTTGCATGCGGCGGGGGCGATCGCGCTCGACGCCAACGACGCCGGGCGCTGGCTCCGATTCCTGCTCAATGACGGCGTCACGGGCGAGAAGCGCATCCTGTCGCCGGAAGCCTTCGCCCGCATGCGCACGCGGGCTTTCCGCGACCGGCCATTCGCCCCGGATATGGCGCATGGTTTCATGGAAACAGAAATCGGCGGCGCCATCACCTTCGGCCATGGCGGGACGCTGTCGGGGTTCATCAGCGACATGACGATCGCGCCCTCGCTCGGCGTCGGCATTTTCGTTGCGACGAATGGCGCCGAAGCCCCGCGCCTTCCCGATCTCGTCAGCCGTTTTCTGATCGAGCAATTCGCACGCGCCGACAGCTATCCGACCGCATGGATGCTGAAGGCGACGCCGGAAATGATCAAAAAGGCGAAGTCGGCCGCCGGCGCCTATCTGCCAAACCGGCGGGTCTGGTCGCAGTTTGAAAAAGTCGCCGCGCTAGGCTCCGAAATCAAGCTCGCGGCGAAGGATGACGGCACGCTCGTCGTCACGGCGGGCGGCAAGGCGACGCGCTTTTATCCGGTGTCGGACGATCTCTGGTCGAATCGGTCGCGCGACCGCCTCTATGTTTACCGCGACGCCTCCGGCGCGCCGGTCAGGATCGCGACAGCCATGGGCACGATGACGGCGGATCGCGTCGGGTTTTTCGGCTCGTCAGACGCGTTCAATGCGGGCATCGGCCTTGCGGCGTTGTTTTCCGTGCTCGCCATTATCGGCGCCTGGCGGCGGCAGGGCAGGGACGTCGAAACGACCCGGTTTGGCCTATGGCTTTCCGGCGGCCACGCGGCGTCGGCGATTCTGTGGCTGCTTTTCATCGTCACATTGACGGCGGTGAGCGCGAGCCTTTCGTCGAAGGAACTCGCCGACTTTCAGGCCGAGGGCTGGCCGCCGCTAGCGCTCATTCTCGCGATGATCGCCGCGCATCTCGCCGCGCTCGGCGCGGTCGCGGCTGCCGCCGCCGCCTTGCCCGTGCTGGTCGGGTCGGGTTGGTCGATCTGGCGAAAGGCGCATTATTTGTTGTTCGCCGCCGCCGGGCTCTTCGCCGTTTGGCAACTCGCGGTCTGGAAGGTGATCCTCGCCGCGCCGAGCGGCTAAAGGAACCGCGCCACCACGTCCTTATAGGAGCGCGATAGCTTCAGCTCCGACCCGTTTTCGAGAACGACGAAATACTCGCCGTTAGAATGCGGGTGCAGCTCTTTCACTTTCTTGACGTTGACGATCGCCGAGCGGTGGATGCGCTGGAACCGCGCTGGGTCGAGGCGCTGCTGCAGCGTCTTCATCGTCTCGCGGATGATGTGCGTCTTGCCGCAAGCGTGGATGCACATGTAGTCGCCGGCCGCGTCGATCCAGTCGATGTCGTCGGCGTTGAGCATGACGACTTTCGTTCCGTCCTTGAACGACAGGCGCTCCGAATAACGCTCCTTCTGCGTCCAGGACGGGTCTTGGATCAGTTCCTTGATCTGGTCGCGATCTTCATCGCTGAGCGAGGCGAGAAGCTCGACTAGGCGCGACTCGCGGCTGGCCGCGGAGCGCGACTTGATGGCGTCGCGCGCGCGATGAACGGCGTCTTTCAGGCGCTCTTCCTCGACCGGCTTTACGAGATAATCGAGCGCGTTCGCCTCGAAAGCATCGATCGCGTATTTGTCGTAGGCCGTGACGAAGACGATCAGGGGCGCCGGCGCGCCGATCAGCGCCCGCACGACGCCGAAGCCGTCGAGGCCCGGCATCTGGATGTCGAGGAAGACGAGGTCAGGCGTCAGCGCCTTAATGTCCTTCACCGCTTCGCGCCCGTTCGCGCATTCGCCGATGATTTCCACCTCGGGAAACTCTTGCAGCCGGAGCTTCAGGCCGCGAATGGCCAGCGGCTCGTCGTCGACAAGCATCACGCGGATTTTCTGGTCGTCCATGGTCGTCAGCCCTGTAGTTGCGGGATCATTTCAAAGGGTATTCGCATCGTCACGCAGAGACCG
>CAZHUI010000049.1:0-23427 GCA_964535605.1 uncultured Caulobacterales bacterium | reverse complement strand
GAGTCAAACAATCAATAAGGCGAATGCCTGATGGTTAATTCGTGCGCGGGTTGTCTCTTCCCCGCTCATCCCGGCGAAAGCCGGGATCCAGCGGTGGTCGTGACGGGAACCGAAGGTCTTCACTCAAACAATCCTGGATCCCGGCTTTCGCCGGGATGAGCGGAGAGTAGAGGCGCGCAGCAGGCCCCCTACCCCTCAAGCTTCGACAAATCCGCGACGGTCGCCGTCGCGGCGATGAAGCGCTGGAGGAGCGCGAGGCGGTTGGCGCGGAGCGCCGGGTCGTCGGCGTTGACGGTCACCTTGTCGAAGAAGGCGTCGATGGGCGCACGAAGAATTGAGAGCGCCGCCATCGCCTCGGCGAATTTCTCGGCGGCGACTGCTATCTTCGCTTTTTCTTCCGCGATGAGGAGTGCGGCGTGAAGCGCTTTTTCCTCCGCCTGCTGAAGTAGCGCCAGATCGGCTCTCGGTCGGCCGGGGTCGTCGCCCTTCTTCTTCTCCTCCGCCTTCAGAATATTCGCCGCACGCTTGAAGCCCGCCGCGAGATTGGCGCCGTCATCAGTCTTGAGAAAAGCTTCGAGCGCTTCGAGCTTCATAACCACTCGAAAAAGGTCGCCGTCGAATTCTCCTGATGGGTGTGGAAAGGATGCACGCACGCGATCGTATGCAAAGCCGCGATCGCGAAGGAACACCGCAAGCCGATCCAAGAAAAATTCTCGAAGATCGGTTCCGCTTTGGCGTATCTTTTTGAGGCGCTCCTCTACCGACGAGCCTGTTTGATTATAGTCCCATTCCGTTAGAAAATCGGCCAATCGAAGTCGTAATCTGTTAGATATAATCGTTGCAATCACGCCTAGCGCGGCGCGGCGCAATGCAAATGGATCGCCCGATCCAGTAGGTTTTTTACCGGCGCTCCAAAACCGATCAAGCGAATCAAGTTTGTCCGCGAGCGCCGCCGTGACTGACACGGGCGACGTCGGGACCGCATCGTCGGCACCTTTCGGCGCGTAGTGATCGCGGATCGCGTCAGCGATGGCCCTTGCCAGCAGTTGATCGACGCCCGCATACATATAAACCCGTTCGCGCATGTGCTCGTAACGGGACAAATCAATTAGGCGCTTTGGCCTATCCTTCGTGACGGCGCTTCGCGCCTCCTCAGGATGAAGGCCGACATTCACGTCTTCACCCTGAGGAGCCGGGCGAAGCCCGGCGTCACGAAGGGCGAAGGCGTGCTGCGCCAGATAATAATACCGCCCCATCAGGCCTTGCAGCTCGGGGAATTCGTAGACCATGCCAGTCGTCAAATCAGCCTTCGCGAGCAGCGCCGCTTGTTCCGCTTGCTGAGGATCGGCGCCAACCGCCGGCGCGATTTCCTTCGCGAGACTACTGATGCGCCGCGCCTTGTCGCCGATTGACCCCAGCCCTTCAAAAAACGTCACGCGGTCGAGGTCTGCGACGCGATCCTCCAGCGGACGCTTCAAATCCTGATGATAGAGATACCACGCGTCGGAGAGCCGCGCGGTCAGCACGCGCTCGTACCCCTTGCGCATCGAGGCGCCGCCGTCCGCCGCTTCGATATTGGCGACGAAGACGAATTTCGCGGCTAACCGCCCCGTCTTCGGGTCCTTCACCGAGAAATACTTCTGGTGGCCGCGCATCGCGGCGGTCAGCACTTCGTCGGGAAGCGTCAGGAACTTCGCATCGAACGACCCCATCATCACGACCGGCCATTCGGCGAGACCCGCAACCTCGGCGAGGAGCCCCTTGTCCTCGACAAGCTCAAGCCCTTGCGCCTCGCACAGCGTCTTGGCGTCCGCCGCGATCGTCGCGCGGCGCATGTCGGCGTCGAGGACGACCTTCGCCGCCGAAAGCGCCGCGGCGTATTTTTCGAAATTCCGGGCACGGATGGTCCCGCCGTCCGCCGCGCGGTGGCCGCGCGTTGCATCGCCCGAGGCGACGCCGTCAATTTCGAACGGCACGATCTCATTGTCGAAACAGCACAGGACCGACTGCAGCGGGCGCACCCATGCGAGATCGCCCTCGCCCCAGCGCATCGATTTCGGCCAGGCGAAATTGCGCACGATGTCGGGCACGGTTTCGGCGATAATGTCCGCCGTCAATCGTCCCGGCCGGTCGAGGCGCGCGACGTAATACTGCCCTTTCTTGTCTTCCTCGATCGCGCATTGATCGAGGGAGGATAGCCCTGCCGATTTCAGAAAGCCGTCGATCGCCCCTTGCGGCGCACCGACGCGCGGGCCCTTTTTCTCTTCCTTGCGGTCGGCCTGGCGCAGGGGCAATCCCGCCGCGACCAGTGTCAGGCGCCGGGGCCCCGCGAACGCCTTGACGCCTTCGGGGAGGAACCCCGCGGCGAGGAGGCGCTCGTTCATCATCCGCTGAAGATCGTCGGCGGCGCGCGCCTGCATGCGCGCCGGGATTTCTTCGGAGAAGAGTTCAAGGAGGAGGTCTGGCATTTTGGCGGCTGGGGATGAGGGATTTCAGATGAGGGCGCTTTTAGACAGCGCGCCCGCCAAAACCTAGTCCCCGGCCGCTTCCCGGCGCGGCGGATTGCGATAGGGTCCGGACCGGGAGGCAGGGCATGCAAAAATCGGTCGGCTATCTGGCGCGCGAGAGCGCGCTGATCGTTTTTTCGATCCTCGTGGCGCTCGGCGTCAATGAATGGCGCGTGCGCGCCGCGGCCGAAGCCGAAGAGCGCGAAGCCTACGCCGCCGTCTATGCCGAACTGACCGAAAATCTCGCGCTGCTCGAAGACATGCCGGCCTATCATGGCGACATTGCAAAATCGCTCTTTCAGAGCATGACGGCCGCGCAGGCGCCGGGCGCGGCCGAAACGCGCACGCCGATGCAGATTTTCACCGCCATTGAATTTCTTCAGCCGGCGACGGTCATCGAACAGATGCCGCAAGGCGTCGCCTGGGACCTCGCCAAACAGCGCGGCGCCGCGGCGCGCTTCGATTATGACATCGCGCGCCGGCTGTCGCTCATCTATGATTCGCAGCAGGCGAGCGTCATCCAGCTTTATCGCACCGCCTTCGACCTCTTGGTTCGCCCCGAAATGTTCGTGGCGCGCGATCAGGGCGCGACGCTGGCGCCGCTTGTCGCCCTCTTCGAAGAGCTTTCCGCGCGCGAAGAAACATTGGTGCAATTTCTGCGCGCGGAGACCGAAGCGATGCGCAAGGCGAACCCGAAGCTTGAGCCGGCCCGCGAGGGCTGAATTCAGGCGGCGGCGCGCCGCGCCTGCGCCGCCGCAATCCTCGCCGCTAGCTTGCCTTCGGCGTTGAGGAAATCCGCCTCGACATGAATAAGCGTTTTCGAGGCGTTGACGACGCGGCCCTCGATCGTCGAGAAGGGCTTCATAACGGGGCGGAAGAAATTGGTTTCGAGGCGCGCGGTGCGGAACCGGTCCTCATTCGCTTCAAGCGCCGTCATCGTCGCGAGTCCTGCGACATGGTCCGCGACCGCCGCGACATGGCCGCCGAACATCACGCCGTCCGGCATCACGAACCGGTCGTCGATCTCCCACCGCATGGAAATCCGGCCGGGCTCCCAATGGGTGAGGAGGAGCCGCCCGAGCTTTTCCTCCGCCCACTGATTGAAGTGCGAACCGCCGGCCTTGTAGCCGTCGAGGATGGCGGCGTGGCGCTCGCTGGTCATGGCGCGCCGTCTTTGCGAAGCAGCAGAAAGAGGAGGCAAGCGGCCGACAGGACCGCCGCGGCGGCGAGCCCCGGCGTGAGCGTCCCGTCAAGTTCCATCCGCTGCGCCATCGCCACGGTGAAGACGCCGAGCGCATAAGCGTTCGCCCCGATCAGCGCGATCTGCGCCGCGCGCGGCGGGGGGATCAGCGCGGCGAGGATGAGAAACGCGGCAAGGAGATAGTCTGCGACAATAAATTCCGGCTGCGTCATCAGGCCGAGCGCGACATTCGCCGCGGTCGCTGCGCCGACCAACGCGCTCAACACGCGCACCCAGAACAGCATCGACACCGTTTTCACTGTCCGCCCCTTGCCGCCCTTTCAGACCGTCTTGTGCGTGCCGTCGCAGAGCGGCTGACCTTTGGTCTGCTTGCAGGCGCAGAACCAGACTTTCTTCGATTCCGCCGCCGTCCATTTGACGGGCGAAAAGGCCGATCCCTTGTGGCTGCCGTCGCAGAAGGGCTGCGCCTTCGACTGGCCGCAGGCGCACCAGAAATAGGATTTGCCGGCTTCGACATCGACGCCGATGGGGGCGCGCGCGGCGATATGGGGTGCAGTCATAACGTCCTCACGATCGTCTGCGAGCCTATCAACCCGCGCGCCGTGCGCCTAGCGCTATTTCCCGGTCCCCAGCACGCATTGGTCCAGCCCGTCCCGCCGCACGATATCCATCCGTTTACGGATGGTCGCGGCGCGCCCGCGCACGTAAGGCCCCGGATTGACCGCGCGCCATTTGTTGGGGCTCGGCAGCACGGCGGCGAGGAGGGCGGCTTCCTGTTTTGTGAGGTCTTTGGCGCTTTTCCCGAAGCGCCCTTGCGCCGCCGCCTCCGCGCCGAAATAGCCGTCGCCCCATTCGGCGATGTTGAGATAGAGCTCCATCGTGCGGCGCTTGCCCCAGATCGTCTCCGAGACGAGCGTAAACCACGCTTCCAGCGCTTTCCGCAGATAGCCGCCGCCGTTCCACAGAAAGACGTTCTTCGCCGTCTGCTGCGAGATCGTCGAGCCGCCGCGGCGCTTGCCGTTCTTCTTGTTGTGCTCGGCGGCCTCCTTGATCGCCTCCATGTCGAGGCCGGCATGAAGGCAGTAGCGCGAATCTTCCGCCGCGATCACGGCGCGGACAAGATGCGGCGAGATCTCCTGAAGGCCCGTCCAGTCATAGCGAACGGTTTGTCCATCAAGGTCGCGTTCCAGCATCGTCCAGGTGCCGGGCGGCGCGGCGAACCGGTAGGCGGCGGCGCCGGCGAAGGGCGACAATCCGACAATGACGATGAGCCAGCCGAGCGCGCGCAGCGTGAGCCCGCCGGCGCGCTTTGCGTCTTTTCGTGTAATCTTCGGCGGCTTGAGGCCCATGCGGCGGAGCGTCCCCTTCGCCCGATTGTAGCCAAGCCCGCGTCCGGACTGAATGCGGGATGAGGGTTTCAAGGATGGCAGGCCCGGCGCGTTGCCGGGGCGCCACGGCGGGGCGATAGCGCCGGGTTTCCCGCCAGCGCGGTTGTTGGGCGCGGCGGTCCTCGCATTGACTTTCGAGGGGGTGTCGGCCTCATTGGGCCCAATTCACAAAGGAATCGCCTCGATGCGCCTTCTCCCGCGTTTTGCCTTCGCGCTCGCCGCCATGGCGCCGCTCGCCTTCGGCGCCGCCTTCGCGCAAAGCGACCAGAACGCCGCCGCCGACGCCGCGATCGCCTGCCTCGATATTGAGGACACGGAAGCGCGCCTCGCCTGTCTCGAAGGGGCGGCGCAGGAGCTCAAGGCGACGCGCGTGCGCCGTGAGACGGCGGAAGAAAGCGCCGCGGCCGAGGCTGCGACGGCGCCCGTCATCGCTGACGGGGCTTCGGAAGAAGATCTCTTCGGCGCGGAGGCGCTCGCCAGCACGAAGGAGGCCGTCCGTGAAAAGGACCGCACGACGCGGCTCAATTCGAAAGTCGTCGAGTTTCGCGTCAACCAGCTGGGCGACATCACCGCCGTTCTCGAAAACGGTCAGGTCTGGCGTCAGCTCTCGGGGGATTCGACGATCATCCGGCTGCCGAACAAGGACAAAGTGTTCACCGTCACTATCAAGCGCGGTCCGCTCGGCAATTATATGATGAAGGTCAACGAGATCGGCCGGTCGATCCGCGTGCGCCGGATCAAATAGCCGGCCGCTTCACCTGAACCGCGCCAGCACCATCGCCGCCGCGACCCACCGGGCGAGGAGGTGGCTGGCGTCGATCGCGAGCGCGGCCGCGTTGTGCGACGGCAGATAGACGAAATCGTAAAGCGCGAAGGGCAGCGCGAAGAGCGCCCACAGGATCGCCGCCGTCTGCGCGGCGGCGCTGGTGAAGGGCGATAGTCCGACAATTACGATGAGCCAGCCTAGCGCGCACAGGGTGAACCGTCCGGCGCGCTTTGGGCCTTTCCCCGTGATCTTCGGCGGCTTGAGGCCCGTGCGGCGGAGCGTCCCCTTCGCCCGATTGTAGCCAAGCCCGCGTCCGGACTGAATGCGGGATGAGGGTTTCAAGAATGCCGGGCCAGGCGCGTTGCCGGGGCGCCACGGCAGGCGGGACCGTTGAGCTTCGCGCTAACGCGGTTGCCGGGCGCAGCGGCCTTCGCATTGACTTTCGAGGGGGTGTCGGCCTCTCATAGCGCCCGAAAAAGGGGTTTTTTTCCTATGCGCAAATTCATGTCGCGCGCGCTTGTCGCGCTGTTCGCCGCAGCGCCCTTCGGCGTCACCGCAGCCGCGGCGCAGAGCCATGAGAACGCTGCCGCCGACGCCGCTATCGCCTGTCTCGATATTGAAAACACCGAGCGGCGTCTCGACTGCCTCGAAGCAGCCGCGCGCGAGCTTAGGGCGACCCGGGTCGTCATCGAACAAGAGAACGACGTGGGCGCCCCCGCGGCGGATGAAGAAGGCTCGCTTGAAGATCAGTTCGGCGCTGAGTCGCTGGACACGACAAAGCGCGAAAAGCGGAAAGAACAGCAGAGTTTCCGTCTTGAGGCGAAGGTCGTGGAAATTCGGGTCGATCCTTACAAGACGCTAACCGTGACTCTTGAGAACGGCCAAGTTTGGCGGCAACTCAGCAGCGATACGACAAAGCTTCCGATAACGGGCGACGACCGTCTTTACACGGTGACGATCAAGCGCGGACCGCTTAACAACTATCGTATGCAACTCGACAAATTCAAACGCTGGATCCGCGTGCGCCGGATCAAATAGCCGGCCGATTCACTTGAATCGCGCCAGCACTATCGCCGCCGCGACCCACCCGGCGAGGAGGTGGCTGGCGTCGATCGCCAGCGACGCCGCGTTGTGCGACGGCAGATAGACATAGTCGTAAAGCGCGAAGGGGAGCGCGAAGAGCGCCCACAGGATCGCCGCTGTCTGCGCGGCGGCGCCCATTGTGTAATCGCCCTTCCATTTGAGAACGAGCGCAAGACCCAGGACCTGCGCCAACGTCATCAACAAACCCGCCGCCATCCATAAGAGGCTTTGCGCTTCGGCGTCGGCGGGCGTGACGCCTTCGGCCGCCATCCAGGCGCCCTTGAAGAGGACGCCGTACCAGAGAAAGCCGATAGCCCAGAAAACAGCGGTCGCGGCGAGGATGCCGGGAAGGCTTAGTTTCGGCATGTCAGAAGCGCCCCTGCGCGCGAAAGGCTTCAATGAAAGGGCCGTAGTCCTTCGGCTGGCCTTCCGCCGTCAGTCCACGGAACGACACCCAGCCTTGCGCGCTCTTCGTCCAGATGTCGCCGACGGGTTCGACCCAGCTGGTGTCGTCGAAGGTCCCGGCGCGCAAGGACAGCATGCCGATCGACGGCGTCTGCCCGTTGGCGATGCGGCTGCCGCAATCGCCGCAGAAAAAACCGAAGCGCTCGTTCCCGCTGTCTGCCTTCCAGGCCGTGCGCTTCGGGGCGCCCGCCGTGAACGCGAGCGCGCTTTCAAGGACGGTCGCGGCGACAGTGAAAGCCGAGCCGGTGATCTTCTGACAGTTCGCGCAATGGCAATTATAGATCATCAGCGGGGCGGCGGAGAGCGCATAGCGAAGCGCGCCGCAGGCGCAGCCGCCATGAAGGGGGAGTGGAACCTTCGCCATTCTTATCTCCTTCGACGGCGCCGGCCGATCGCCTAGACCCAGCGCCGCACGCGCTTCTTGTAGGCGCGATAGTCGTCGCCGAATTTTTCTTCGAGCGCGCGTTCCTCGGGAAGGATCTGCAGGCGCTCGATCAGGATGACAAAGAGCGTCGCGACCGCAAGCGCCAGCGGCTGGCCGAGCCACAAGGTCCAGCCGAGGAGAATGAGCAGCATGCCGAGATACATCGGATTGCGCGAAAAGCGATAAAGGCCGGCGACGACAAGCGCCGACGACCGGTCGGGCGCCAGCGGATTGACGGTCGTCTTTGCCCGGATGAACGCCGCGACCGAGACGATATCGATGAGGAGCCCCGCGCCGGCGAAGAGGACCGCAAGCGCCGCGCGGCCGGGGAAATCAAGCGCCGGAAGACCGGTCTTGCGCGCGATCGCCCAAATAAGCGCGCCCGCGGCGAGCGCGATGAGCGGCGGCGGAATCAGCGGCCGGCGCGGCTTGTCGGACCCGCTCACGAGGCGGCCGCATAATCGACGACGCCCGCGCCTTCCGTCCGCCCTTGCGGGCTCGCGAGCCAGGCCGCGCAGCAGGCCTTGGCGAGCGTCCGTACGCGGAGGATATAGGATTGCCGCTCGGCGACGGAGATCACCCCACGCGCATCGAGAAGATTGAAGAGATGCGAGGCCTTGATGCACTGGTCATAGGCGGGCAGCGCATAGGACTTGCCCGCTTTCTCGCCCGCCTCAAGGACGCCGAGGCACGCCGCCTCCGCCTCGCGGAACTGGTCGAGCAAGACGTCCGTGTTCGCGAGGTCGAAATTATAAGCCGAAAACTCGACTTCCTGCTGGTGGAAGACGTCGCCATAGGTGAAGGGCGCGCCGTCGGGCTTCTTCCCGCCATAGACGAGATCGAAACCGTTATCGGCGCCCTGAATATACATCGCGAGGCGTTCAAGCCCGTAAGTGATCTCGCCCGTCACCGGACGGCAGTCGAAGCCGCCGACCTGCTGAAAATAGGTGAACTGCGACACTTCCATGCCGTCGCACCAGACCTCCCAGCCGAGGCCCCAGGCGCCGAGCGTCGGACTTTCCCAGTCGTCCTCGACGAACCTTATGTCGTGTACGGAGCGATCGACGCCGATCGCGTCGAGGCTGCCGAGATAGAGATCCTGAATGTTCGCCGGCGAGGGCTTCATCACCACCTGGAACTGGTAATAATGCTGGAACCGGTTGGGGTTCGCGCCATAGCGCCCGTCGGTCGGGCGCCGGCAGGGCTGCACATAGGCCGCGTTCCAGGGGCGCGGGCCGAGCGAGCGCAAGGTCGTCGCCGGATGAAAAGTCCCCGCCCCCATCTCCATGTCATAGGGCTGCAGGATCATGCAGCCTTGCGCGCTCCAATAGGACTGGAGCGTGAGGATAAGGTCCTGAAAGGAAAGCGGCGCGGCGCGGGTCATGGGGGCGGAGGGTTAGGCAGGCGTGGGGAAGCGGTCAAGACGGGGCGCAGGCCCGGTGGACCTGCAACCGCAACGTGCGGCATACCAACGTAAGAACGAATGACGGAGACTGCCATTGCCCGCCGACCGAAACGCGTTCGACCGCTATCTGCTCGCCCTGCGGAAGACCCCTGTCGACAAGAAAACCGAGCATACGGATCGCGGCGCGTTAGAGGCTTTGCTTCAAACGGTAGCGGATGGCGCTGACGGGAAGATTTCGGTTCAACACGAACCGAAGCGCGAGGCGGACAAGGGCGCGCCTGATTTCCGGGTCACCAAGCGCGGGCTTATCCTCGGCTATGTCGAGAACAAGACGATCGGCGAAAATCTCGATCGCGTGCTGAAGTCCGATCAGATCAAGAAGTACAAGACGCTGTCCGAAAACATCGTCCTGACGGACTATCTGCATTTCGTCTGGATCAACAAGGACGGGGTCAAGCGCGAAACGCTGCTGCACGAATCGGACCTTGAGCACCCGAAGTTCAAGCTGAAGGACGACCGTATCGAGGCCGTCCGGAAACTGCTTGGAGGTTTTTTCTCGACCGCGCCGGAAGGCATCGGCAAATCGCAGCAGCTGGCGCTGGCGCTGGCGACGCGCAGCAAATTGCTTCGCGACTATCTCGGCGAAGAACTGGTGCGGCAAGAGCGCGACAGCAAGGGCGAAAAACTCTTCGGTCTATTTCAGGTCTTTCGCGATCAGGTTTTTCAGGACCTGACAATAGCCGATTTCGCCGACGCCTTCGCCCAGATGCTGTCCTACGGTCTTTTTCTGGCGCGGCTGAATTCGAAGAATGACGAGATCACCCTTCACAACGCCCGCGAGTATATTCCGGGATCGTTCCGCCTGATCCGCGAGCTTGTCGATTTCCTGACCGAGCTGGAGAAGAAGGAATACCGCGACGTTCGCTGGGTGGTTGAGGAGGTGCTGTCGATCGTCAATGCGATCGATCTCGCCGCCATTCAGAATGATCTGTCATTTCGCGGGCGTAAGGCGATCAGCCGCAAGGTGAAGGCGAAGGACGAGGACGAGCACCGCCTGTTCGAACGCGATCCTTTCATTTACTTCTACGAGGATTTCCTCAAAGCCTATGACGCCAAGACACGGAAATCGCGCGGCGTCTATTATACGCCGCCGCCGATCGTCAATTTCATCATCCGCGCCGTCGACGATATCCTGAAGGACACGTTCGAGATTCGCGACGGCCTCGCGGACCACAAGCGCGTCACGGTGCTCGACTTCGCCTGCGGCACCGGCACCTTTCTGCTCGAAGTGTTCGAAAAGGCGTTCGAGAACATCGGCGGGCCGGAGTCAGGCAAGGCCGAGCCGCTGGTGCGCGAGCATTTCCTGAAAAACATTTACGGCTTCGAATATCTCATCGCACCCTACACGATCGCGCATCTGAAGCTGTCGCAGTATCTGAAGGACAGGGGGCATCCGCTGAAGGAGGATGAGCGACTTCAGGTATTCCTCACGAACACTCTGGAGCCGGTAGAGCCGCAGCCCAACCTTCTGCTCCCTGCGATCAGCGATGAGGTTGAGGCCGCTCAAGCTATCAAGGAAAAGCCGATTTTAGTAATTACTGGAAACCCCCCGTATTCTGGACACTCGAAAAACAAGGGCGCTTGGATAACATCCTCGATTGCGAAATATCGCGAGGGGTTCCCAGAACTTTCCAAGCCCGCGCAAGGAAAATGGCTTCAGGACGACTACGTTAAGTTCGTTCGATTTGCACAGATGAAGATGGATGGCGGCATCTTCGAATATACTGATGAGCGCGGCAATCTGCAAACGCTAACTATCGAGGGAGCAGATGCAGGGATCGTTGCCATCATCACAAACCACTCATGGCTCGACAACCCCACATTCAAAGGAATGCGAAAATCGCTGTTGCAAAGCTTCGATCAGATTTTCGTTATCGATTTGCACGGTAACACGAAGAAGAAAGAAAGCGCTCCTGACGGCGGAGACGACAAGAACGTCTTTGACATAGAACAAGGCGTTGCAATTAGCCTGTTTGTAAAAAAACCCGGGGGACCTCGTGGAGTTTGGCTCTGCGACGTTTGGGGAAAACGGCTCCCGAAATATCAATTCGCGAGTCAATCGGATGTCGCATCGATTTCTTGGCAACAGGTGAGCCCGGAGTCTCCGGACTGGAGTTTCGCCATTCAGAATGCTCGGAGGAAAAAAGAGTATTCCGAATTCCATCCGCTTGCGGACATCTTCTCAGTTTCCGGCGATCCGGCGCCGGGCATAGTGACAACCCACGACAATTTCGCGATCTCCTTTACAAAGGAAGACGCTGCTTCGAAAGTCGCTCAGTTTCTTCAGACAGAAAATGAGGAAGAGGCCCGCACAATTTGGCAGCTTTGCACCCAAGACCAATGGAGCTACGAGCGCGCCAAGAAAGAGCTTCCCGAAATAGACCTAGGCTCTGCCACAGTTTCGGTTCTTTATCAGCCTTTTGACATTCGCTGGACCGTTTGGGACCGAAATGTCGCGGTCCATCGGCGAGAACGGATGACGCGTCATATGTTGATGCCAAATCTATCTTTGAACTTGATACGAAAGCTGGACATTAGCGGACCATGGTCACATATCTTGATCAGCGATAGGCCGATTACGCATCACGCGGTCTCTAGCAAAGAGGTCAACTTCGCTTTCCCACTACGCCTCGCATCACCAGAGGGACGGGTGGCAATAGAAAACCTCTCCCCCGCTTTCCGCGCCTTCCTCGACGCCCGCTACAACCACCATTACAGCCCGGAAGAAATCCTCGGCTACATTTACGCGGTGCTGCACGCGCCGACATACCGTATGAAATACGCCGAGTTCCTGCGCATCGGCTTTCCGCGCATTCCCTTCCCTGAAAGCGCCGAACATTTCGACGCGCTGTCGGCGCTGGGCTGGGCGCTAGTGCAGGCGCATCTGCTAAAGAAGCTGCCGCATCTCAGCCTCGCCGACTTCAAGGGCAAGGGCGACCGCACGGTTGAGAAGCCGCGCTATTCGGAGGTCGAGGCGGCGGTCTTCATCAATGCCGACCAGTGTTTCAAGCCGGTGCCGAAGGAGGTCTGGGAATTTCACATCGGCGGCTATCAGGTGATCGACAAATATCTGAAATCGCGAAAAGGCCGCACGCTGACGCTCGACGAGATCAACCATGTCGGCGCCGTCGCCGGCAGCCTCGCCTTCACCATCGACCAGATGGGGAAAATAGACGCTGCCTGGCGCGCTGCCTTTCCCGATAAGGAGTGATTCCGCAACGCTCGCGAATCACCGAAGACTGCTTCCATGGCCGCCTCGCCCCAGCCCGATCTATTCTTGCCGTCGCAAGGCGACCTGTTCGCCGCCGCGCCGGCGCCTGCCTACAAGCCCGAGCCCGACCGCGTGCGGCGCCGGCTTGACGCCATCCTCGCCGCGGCGCGTGCGGCGGCGCCCCTGTCCGACGCTTTCGATGCGCACTCGCTTTACTGCGCTGCTTTCCCGAGCCTGCTCCGCCATCTCGACCCGGCGGAGGGCGAGCAATATCGGCTCGCCTTCGAGGCCGAACTGACGCGCATCAATCCGGAATAAAGTCGTCTCCTCCTAGAGCGCCCAACCGCCCCTTCCCCGCGCCAACTGACATTGCAATGCAAGTCATCCGGCCATACAAGGCTAGACATGGATGTCGATGGGTGGAAATCGCAGTTGCGCAAGGGCGCCGCGGAATTGGCGGTGCTGGCTCTGCTCGCCGGCGAGGCGCGGTCGGGGATCGGGCTCCTTGATGCGCTGGCGCGCCTGCCGGAGATCGGGCTGTCGGACGGATCGATCTATCCGCTTCTCAACCGGATGGAACGCGAGGGACGCATTCGCGGGACGTGGGAAACGCCGAAGGGCGGCGGGCGCGGGCAGAAGATGTACGCGCTGACGGCCGAGGGCCGCGCGGCGCTGAAAGCGATGCGGACCGCGTGGAGCGGCTTTCGCGACGAACTTTCCTCAATCGTGGGAGAACGGTCATGACGGACGAAAAAGCGGTCGAAACCTATCTCGCCCGACTTGCGCGGACGCTGCGCGCCTTGCCGGAAGCCGACCGCAACGACATCGTCGCGGAGATCCGCGCGCACCTTGAACATCGCGCGCGAGAAGGCCGGCTTGGCGAGGCGATCAAGTCCTTGGGGCCGCCGGAGACTTGCGCGCGCGGCTTTCTTGAAGAGATCAAGATCCAGGACGCCTTCGCCGACGGCGGCCCGGCCAAGACCGTCGGCGCGCTCGTCGCGCTCGCCTCGCGCCGCGTGACGGCGGCGGCGGGGTTGTTCGTTTCCGGCGTGCTCTTTGCGCTCGCGCTCGGCTTCGCGATCAGCGCGGTCGCCGAGGTTGTCATCCCGGCGCAGGCGGGCCTTTGGATCAATGAAGAGGCCGGGGTCTATATTTTCGGGACCTATGACGGACCGCTGACGCCGCCGACGCGCGAATTGCTGGGGCGCTGGATGCTGCCCGTGTCGGCCGGCCTTTCCGTGGCGACCTTCGTGATCGGCCAGTGGCTGGCGCGGGTGTTCGTGCGGCTGATGGCGAGCAAGCGCCCAAGGCTCGCCGTCTGAACGGCTGGACTTCGCGGTCAGCCTTGCGCGAAAGTTCGGGTGATGGCGAGCTACGTCAATCTTCAGCCCGGCGATCCTGCGCCGTGGTTTCATGCGCGCACGGGAAGCGCGGCGCGCTTTGCGTTCGACGCCGCGGCCGGGCGCCATATCGTCCTGTGTTTTTTCGCGACCGCCGCCGAGCCGCGCTCGCGCGCGGCGATCGGGGCGGCGCTAGGCCGGCCCGATCTCTTCAATGACGCGCGGGCGTCATTTTTCGGCGTCAGCCTCGATCGCAGCGACGAGGCGGAAAACCGCATCCCCGAAAAGACGCCGGGCTATCGCTTCTTTCACGACCATGACGGCGGGGTCAGCCGGCTTTACGGCGCCCTGCCCTCGGACGCGATAGACGGGCAAACGCAGGCGCGGCGCTTCTGGCTCATTCTCGATCCCGCCTTGCGCGTCGTCGCGCAGATCCCCTTCGACGCGGATGGCGGCGCCGACAAAGCGATGATCGCGGCGCTCGAAGCCGCGATCGCGCGCTTTCATGAGCCCGGCGCGCGCGCCGATGCGCCGGTGCTGTTGATCCCCGACGTCTTCGACCGCGCTTTCTGCGCCGAGCTGGTCGCGCTTTACGAGGCCAAGGGCGGAACCGATTCCGGCTTCATGCGCGAAATCGAAGGCAAGACCGTCGGCGTCTACGATTACGCGCACAAGAGACGGCGCGACTACAACATTGAAGACGAGACGATCATCAAACGCACGCAGGCCTTGATCCGCCGGCGGATCGTTCCAGAAATCAAGCGCGCGCACCAGTTCGACGTGACGCGCATGGAGCGCTATATCGTCGCCTGCTATGACGCGGCGGAAGAGGCGCATTTCCGCCCGCACCGCGACAATACGACGAGCGGCACGGCGCATCGGCGCTTCGCCTGTTCGATTTTATTGAACGACGAATACGAGGGCGGCGATCTTTCCTTTCCGGAATATGGCGCCAAGCGCTGGCGCCCGCCGGCCGGGGGCGCCGTCGTCTTTTCCTGCTCGCTCCTTCACACCGTCTCGCGCGTGACGAAGGGGCGGCGCTACGCCTTCCTGCCCTTTCTCTATGACGATGCGGCGGCGCGCCTGCGCGAGGCGAACAACGCGCGTCTTTCGGACGCCATCGCCCCCTATCGCGCGAGCAAGCCTTGAGACGCCTCATCGACATTTCCCCCGCCCTGTCCGCGCAAAGCCCCGTTTTTCCCGGCGACACGCCCTTTTCCGCGCAGCGCTCATGGGAGATCGGGGACGGCTGCCCCGTCAATGTTTCGAAATTCGAGACGACATCGCATATCGGCGCGCATGCCGACGCGCCGCTCCATTATGACAAGGGCGGCGCGGCGATCGACGCTGTGCCGCTCGAACCTTTTATCGGTCCGTGTACGGTCGTTCATCGCCTCGGGCGCGGACCGGTGACGGCCGACGATCTCGACGTCGCGACCGCCGGGCGCACGAGCCCGCGCCTTCTGATCCGCACTTACGCCGTTCATCCGGGCGATCGCTGGGATGCGGGCTTCGCGGCCATTGCGCCCGATGCGATCGACTGGCTCGCCGATCGCGGCGGCGTCCTTATCGGCGTCGATACGCCTTCGCTCGACCCGGCGGCGTCGAAGACGATGGACGCGCACCGGCGCGTCTTCGCCCGCGACTTGCGCGTCCTTGAAGGCCTCATCCTCGATCACGTTCCGCCCGGAGATTATGAATTGATCGCCCCGCCCCTGAAGCTCAAAGGGCTCGACGCCGCGCCCGTGCGGGCGGTGTTAAGGACGCTTGCATGACGCTGGCGGCGGCCGAAGCGCTCGATGCGGCCGATCCGCTTGCGCCCCTGCGCGACGCGTTCGACCTGCCGGCGGGCGTCTTCTATCTCGACGGCAATTCGCTTGGCCCGCCGCCGCGCCGCGCGCTGGAGCGGTTGCGCGACTGCGCCGAAACCGAATGGCGGGCGGGGCTGATCCGGTCGTGGAACGAGGCCGGCTGGATCGATCTCCCCATCTGCGCCGGGGCGAAGATCGCGCGTCTCATCGGCGCTGCGCCGGACGAGGTCATCGTCTGCGATTCGGTCTCGAACAATATTTTCAAGCTCGCCGCAGCGCTCCTGCAGCGGCGGCCGGGCGCAACGCTCGCTGTCAGCGCCGACGAATTCCCGACCGACCAATATGTGCTGGAGGGCCTCTCCCGCCTCGTGAAGGCGCCGCTCGCGCGGCTCGGCGCAGGCGCTTCGCCCCCGCCCGGCGCGGTCATCGTCAAGAGCCTTGTTCATTACAAGACCGCCGCGGTCGCCGACATGGCGGCGGCGGAAAGCGAGGCAGAGGCGCAGGGCGCCGATATCATCTGGGATCTCAGTCACGCGACGGGCGCCATTGTCATCGACGCGGGCGCGAACGGCGCGCGCTTCGCCGTTGGCTGCGGCTACAAATATCTGAATGGCGGGCCGGGCGCGCCGGCGTATGTCTATGCGCGGCGCGACGCGGCGGGCGCGCTGTCGCAGCCGCTTTCCGGCTGGATGGGCGCCAGGGCGCCGTTTGATTTTTCATCCGTCTACGAACCGGCGGCGGGTGTTCGCCGTTTCGCCGCCGGCACGCCGCCGGTCCTCTCCCTCGCCGCGCTCGACGCCGCGCTCGAGATTTTCGACGGCGCCGATCTTCAGGAGGTTGAGAAGAAAGCGCGCGCGCTCGGCGATCTCTTTCTGGATTCAGGGAAAGCGGCCGGCCTTCAGCCTGTGCACGTCGAAGGCCGGCGCGGCGGGCATGTGTCGTTCCGCCATCCGGACGGCTACGCCCTCGTGCAGGCGCTGATCGCGAAGGGCGTCATCGGCGATTTCCGGGCGCCCGATCTCATGCGTTTTGGATTCTCGCCGCTCTATCTGTCCTTTCGGGATGTCTGGCGCGCCGGGGAAATCCTGCGCGCGGTGATCGCAAGCGGGGAATGGCGCGATCCCCGCTATGCGCGGCGCGGCATGGTCACTTAGTAGCGCGCCATGGCGTCGGCGATGCGGTCCGATTCGGCGATCGGCGGCAGCGCGTTCAGCGCCTCCTGCAGGAAGTCGAGACCCTTCACGCGCTCCCCGCGCGACAGCGCGATGAGGCCGCGCCCGACCAGGGCTTCGTGATTGTCCGGCGTATAGGCGAGAAGGCGCGCGAAATCGGCGTCGGCGTCCTCGGTCCGCCCGGCCGCCGCCTTGCAGAACGCCGAATCGACCATGGCGTCGAGCGCCCAGGCGTCGGCCGACAACCGCCATGCCGCGCCCTCGCAGGCGCCGATTTCGGCCGTCTTGCCGAGGATCGCCTGCATCTCCGTCAGAATGGAAAACTCAGAACCGGTCGCCGCCGCCGGCGCCGACACGCGTTCTTTCAGGGTCGTTGCGATGTCAGGCGACGGGCTTGGCGTCGATGGGCGCGGCGGCGCCAGCCGCTCCGGCGGCGCGAAGTCCGGAATGACTGGCCGGTCCGCCGCGCCGTCGCGCAGCGGCGATTCTTCGCCCAGAATGATGGCGCCGATAAAGGGCGCGCCATTCAAATCCTCGTTCAAGGGCGCTTCGCTGCGCAGGCCCGGCGACGGCGCCGCTGGCGCGTTCACCGTTGTCGGCGCGACGGCGGGTTGCCGCGCGGGTTTCGGGCGCGGCGCCGCGTTCGCCGGCGACGCCTCGGGGACAAGCCGTTCAGGGGCCGGCGGCGCGGCGGCCGAGCGCGCAGTGCGGTCGAACCGGAATTCGACGCAGCGCGCTGGCCCGCTTTCTGTCCGGCAGTCAATGACGCGTGCGGAGTTGAGGCCGGCGTCCGCTTCAACAGTAAGGAGGCTGCCGCCCTCGACGGGCGACAGGCGCAGGCGTTCGGCGAGGCCGCCGCGCCCGGAAAGATCGAGATCGAGTTTTTCCTCGACCCCGCGCACGATGAAAGAGCCCATGGTCGCGGCGTCGCCGCTCGGCGCGATGTCGCAGGTCCCGCGGCAGAGCAGCGCGACCCGAACGACCGAGCCCGCCTCGCCGATCTGAATGTCGTCAAGGCGCTGCTTTTCGGGCAGCGTGGCGGCGATCGCCGACAGGCCGAAGGCGCTCGCGGCGAAGACAAGGACGATCTTGAGCGTGACGGGCCGCAAGGGTTCTTACACTGCTATCGGAAGCGCCAACGGAAAACCGCCCATGCCTCGGTCTGTTCGCCTGGAGGGTCAACGCGCCCGGCCGCCTTGCTGGCGGGCGGAAAGCGCCTGAGAAATGCGCGGCAATCTTCCGGCGGCGCGCGTGGCGGAGCCTTTGACCTTCCTTGAGTTTTTCGCCGGCGGCGGCATGGCGCGGCTCGGCCTCGGCCCGCGCTGGCGCTGCCTCTTCGCCAATGATTTCGACGCCGGAAAGCGCGCGGCCTATGGCGCGAATTTCGGTCTTGGCCATCATAGCGGCGCCGACATTCACGCCCTTGGCGCCGGCGATCTGCCGCGCGCGGCGGCCGATCTCGCCTGGGCGTCGTCGCCCTGTCAGGACCTGTCGCTCGCGGGGGGACGCGGCGGCCTTGCCGCGGCGCGCAGCGGCGCGTTTTTCGGCTTCTGGCGATTGATGGAGGCGTTGCACGACGCGCGACGCGCGCCGCGCCTTATCGTCGTGGAGAATGTCGCGGGGCTACTCACCTCGCATGACGGCGCCGATTTCTGCGCCGTCGTCGAACGCCTCGCCGGGCGAGGTTACACGGTCTCAGCGCTCATACTCAACGCGTCGGATTTTGCGCCGCAGTCGCGCCCTCGTCTTTTCATCATCGGTTCGCGCGCGGACATGATTGGCGCGCGCGAAGAGCCGCCGCTTGATAGTCCGCACGCGCTCACCCGCGCTGTCGCGCGCCTGTCGCCGCCGGCAAGAGCGCATTGGCGCTGGATCGATCAGCGCCCGTCGCCCGCTCGCAACGCGGCGTTGAGCGATATTCTGGAAAGCGATGCGCCCTTCGATCCGCCGGCGAAAACGGCGGCGCGTCTCGCCGCCATGGCGCCGCATCAGCGCGCGGCGATCGACGTTCTTGCCCGGTCGGGCGCGCGCCATGCCGGCGCCGGATTCAGGCGCGTCAGAATCGAGACCGGCGAAAAACGCGTGCGGTTCGAGGCGCGGTTTGACGGGCTTGCGGGCTGCATCCGGACGCCGGCGGGCGGATCGTCGCGACAGACGATCCTGGTGATCGACAAGGGCCGCATTCAATCGCGCCTGATGACCCCGCGCGAGGCGGCGCGCGCGATGGGCCTGCCGGAGGATTACGTCCTGCCTGAGGTGGCGACCGCCGCGCTGAAACTCATTGGCGACGGCGTCTGTCCCCCAGTCGTGCGATGGCTTTCCGAAAACGTGCTGGAGCCCGCGCTTGCAGGCGCGCGCGCCGCGGCATGACGCGCAAAAAGCGCACCGACATTTTCAGCAAGGAAAAGCGCTCCGAAATCATGCGCGCGGTCAAGAGCCGCGACACCGGGCCGGAGCGGAAAATCCGCAAGGCGCTCTTCGCGCGCGGCTTGCGCTACCGCCTCAACGACAAGCGCCTGCCGGGTTCGCCCGATCTCGTTTTTCCGAAACATCGCGCCGTATTATTTGTACACGGATGTTTCTGGCACGGACATGACTGCCCGCGCGGACGCCGCCTGCCCAAAACCAATGCGCGTTACTGGCGCGAGAAGATCGCCCGCAATGTCAAGCGCGACGCGCGCGCGCGTGTTGCGCTGCGGCGAATGGGATGGCGCGTGAAAATTTCATGGGAATGTGACTTGCAAGACGCGGAAAGAGCGGCCAGAAAAATTGCGGGGTGGCTATTGTTGAGCACCGACGAAGGGAGACCACGTTGACCCCCAAAATGTCGAAGACGGCGCAGGAAATCGCCCACACCGAAAAGAACAAGCGCGGGCGCTACTGGATTGAAACGCAGGCCGGCGAAGCGGAATTAACCTATCAGGTCGGCGACGGCGGCCGCCATATTGTCATTAACTCCACCTTTGTGCCGATCGACGCGCGCGGCGGCGGCGTCGCGCTGGCGCTTGTCAAACGCGCGATCGAAGACGCGAAAGCCGCAGGCCGCAAGGTCGATCCCGTGTGCCCTTATGTCGACCGGCTGTTTGACCGGCACCCGGAATGGCGCGAGCTCCGCGCGGCGTAAATCGGGACGCTGCTTTCCCTTCTGGCGTGAAGCGTGCTTAACAGCGGCGCGATGAGCGCCGCCGATCGTCAAGACGTTAACGTAAAAGCACCGCGCAAGCGCGTGTCCGCCGATGAGGCCGACTGGGCGCGCGAGCGTCCGCGCGGGTTCTGGGACCCGGGCCGAAAGCTGGTCAAGACGTTGCGCGATTACGTGCGGCTCGGGCCCGGCGCCCATCCCGTCACCGCTTTCCGGCGCGCGCTGATCGTGACGCGCCACCGCTTCTGGTCGGCGGTGACGTCCTGCGACATCCCCTTGGGATTTAATCCGGGCGGCGGCTTTGCGCTGCCGCATCCGACCGGCGTCGTCATCCATCCCGGATCGGTTGTCGGCCCCAATTGCCTGCTGATGCATCAGACGACGCTTGGCGCGGCGCGCGGCAATCGCAAGGGAACGCCCACGCTCGGCGGCCATGTCGATGTCGGCGCCGGCGCGAAAATCATCGGCGCCGTGACAATCGGCGATCACGCCATCATTGGCGCGAACGCCGTAGTTCTCATCGACGTGCCGGCGGGCGCAACCGCCGCCGGCGTGCCGGCGCGGATTATTGGATCGGACGAGTAGGGGCGCCTTCTCCCCTCTCCCGCAAGCGGGAGAGGGGTCGGGGGTGAGGGGCCGTACACGGAGAAATTATCCGGTATTCACGCGCCCTCACCGGGCGCTTCGCGCCGCCCTCTCCCGCAAGCGGGAGAGGGAAGAACTCAGGCCGCCTGCTTCGTCGCGACCCATTCATCGACGCGGCGCTCAAGGACGCTCAAGGGCAGCGCGCCGCCGCCAAGCACGGTGTCGTGGAAGCCCTTGATGTCGAACTTGGGCCCAAGAGCCGCTTCCGCTTTCGCGCGCAGCGCCTTGATCTTTTCCATGCCGACTTTGTAGGCGGTCGCTTGGCCCGGCACGACGATGTAGCGCCGGACTTCCGAGCGGATCGCGCCCTCAGCCGAAGGGGAATTCGCCGTGAAGTAGTCGATCGCTTGCTGTTCGGTCCAACCCTTCGCGTGCAGCCCGGAATCGACGACGAGCCGGATTGCGCGCCACAATTCGGTCGAGAGGCGGCCGAAGTCCGAATAGGGATCCTCGTAGGCGCCCATCTCCTTCGCGAGCAGTTCCGAATAGAGCGCCCAGCCTTCGACATAGGCCGTGAAGCCCGCCTGCGTGCGGAACTTCGGCACGCTGGTCAATTCCTGCGCAATCGAGATCTGCATGTGATGGCCGGGATTGCCTTCGTGATAGGCGATCACCTCGAGCTGGTGCTTGGGCATCGCGCGCATATCGGAAAGGTGCGCGTAATAAATCCCGGGGCGCGCGCCGTCCGGCGTTCCCGGGAAATAATGCTGCGCGGCGCCCGGCTGTTCGCGGAACGCCTCGACGCGTTTCACGACGAGATCGGCCTTCGGCAGGAGGCCGAAATAGTCCGGCAGGCGCCCCTTGATGAAGTCGAGCTTCGCAGTCGCCTCGGCGATATAGGCGTTGGCGCCGGCGTCGCCTTCGGGGAAGAAGAAGCGGTCGTCCTCGCGCGTGAACTTGAAGAAATCCTGCAGGGTGCCTTTGAAGCCGACCGCGTTCTTGATCGTCTCCATCTCGGCGTGAATGCGCGTCACCTCCGACAGGCCGAGGGCGTGGATTTCGTCCGGCGTCATCGACGTCGTCGTGTTGCTGGCGAGACGCTCGGCGTAATAGGCCGCGCCGTTCGACAGCGCGCCGACGCCCGTCGCGATCTCCGCCGTATTGGCGCGATCGGCCTCAAACCAGGCGACGAGCGCCTGATAGGACGGCCCGAGCTTGCCTTCGATCTCCGCTTTCGCCGCCGCAAGGAGCGCATCGGCTTTCGCCTGATCGATCGTGCCGGCGTCCTGCAGTTTCTTGACTTCGGATTTCACGTCCGCCCAGACGGGGCTGTCCGCACCCGCCGTGAACGGCGCGCCGGTGACAATCGCCTTTGATTGCTCGATGACGCCGTCATAGGCAAAACGCGGCGGGCGCGTTCCGGCGTTGGCGTTCGCCTGCGCCTGTTCAAGCAGCTGGTCGATCGCGCGCGCGACGCCGCCGATGCGCGCCACATAGGCGTTCATGTCGCTTTCGTCGGAGACCTCGTGAAAGGCGATGATGAATTGCGGCAGAAACGCCTGCGCGCCCTGCATCTGCGTGAAGACATAATTCTGGCGCCGGAAGGCCGCCGCTTTTTCCGCCGTGTCGATCTGATAGAGCCAGACGTCCCAGGAGGTTTTCGCCTCAGGCGTGAGTTTGGCGTAATCGAAGGTCGCCTTCATTTCCTCGGCGGTCGCGCGCTGCCAGGCGAGCACGCGGTCCTGTGCGGCTTCCGACACGTCGTCGATCTTGTCGTAGTCCTTCTTGTCGCCGAGAAAAGTGCGCTGGATCGGCGAGAAGTCGAGCTGCTCTTCGAACTTCGCGTCGAACCAGGCGTTGAGCCGGTCGGTCTCGGCCGCAATTTCTTCAGCGGTCGGCGCGGCGGGCGCCGCGACGGCGGCTGCATCGGAAACCGCGTCCTTCTTGCCGCAGGCGGCAAGCGCCGCGGTCGACAGAAGTGCGAGCGTCAAAAAGCGAAGCGAGGTGCGGCGCATGGCGGACCGGTCCTTTCGTGGATTGCCCCTAAGGCCGCGAGCCTTAGAGGCATTCCGCAACAGGGGCAAACCGCCTCGCCGCAGGAATCTGTCGCCGCGGCCCTAAAACGCTTCCGCCGGCAGCGCCATCAAGGTTTCGGCGCCGGTCTTGAGCTTGGCGAGGTGCGCCTTGCCGTCCGGCAGAATGCGGGCGAGGAAGAACCTGCCAGTCACCAGCTTGTTCTCAAAGAACGGGTCCGTCGCGCCCTCGCTGCGCCGCGCGAGCGCCGCCTTGGCGAGCTGCGCCCAGCCGAAGGCGAGGCACAACAGCGCGAAGAGATGGAGATAATCGGTCGATCCCGCGCCGGCGTTATCGGGGTTCGAAAAGCCGTTCATCATCATCCATTGCGTCGCGTCGGCGACATCGGCCTTCGCCGAGGCGAGGCCGTCGAGGAACGGCGTCAGGTCCTTGTTCTCGAGATTGTCGGCGATGAACTGGTCAACCTCCGCGAAGAACGCCTGCAGCGCGCGCCCGCCGTCTTTTGGCAATTTGCGCCCGACAAGATCAAGCGCCTGAATGCCGTTCGCGCCTTCATAGATCATGGCGATGCGGGCGTCGCGCACGAACTGCTCCATGCCCCATTCGCCGATATAGCCGTGGCCGCCCAGGACCTGCTGCGCGTTCGTCGCGTGCGCGTAACCCTTGTCGGTGAGGTAGGCCTTGAGGACCGGCGTCATCAGCCCCAGAAAATCGTCCGCCTTCTGACGTTCGGCTTCGTCCGGCGATTTGTGATGCAGGTCGGCGTGGAGCGCCGACCAGTACATCCAGGCGCGCCCGCCCTCTAACGTCGCCTTTTGCTCAAGCAGCATGCG
>CAZHUI010000048.1:0-23805 GCA_964535605.1 uncultured Caulobacterales bacterium | reverse complement strand
GACGAAGGCGCGCACGGCTTTGTCGGCCGACGCTCTTGCTACAGCGTCGATGAGCTCGCGCCGCATGTCGGCGTTGAATGCGTTGAGGGCCTGCGGGCGATTTAAGGTGATGAGCGCGACGGCGTCATCCTTCATTTCATAGCGGACAGTCATGGGGCTCAGTCTTTTTGGCGGCGATCGCATTGTCAGGCGTCGCAGCGTCCGCGCCAAGAGCCGCGCGCAGTTCCTTCCCCCTGTCATAAAGGCTATCAGGGCCGCGACGAAGGGAGCCTGCCGATGACCGCCAAGCCAGACAGCCGCTTTTTCAAGGAAGATTGCTACTTTGACGGCCGCTGGGTCGGCGGGCCCGATCGCATCAAGGTGAACAATCCCGCGACCGGCGAGATTATCGGCTCGGTTCCAAAGTTCGGCCGCCAGGAAACAGCGCAGGCGATCGAGGCCGCGCATGCGGCGTTCCTGCTCTGGCGCGAGAAGACCGCCGCCGAGCGCGGCGACATCTGCCGCAAATTCTATCAGGGCCTCATGGACAATCAGGACGCGCTCGCGCGCATCCTGACGATCGAGATGGGCAAATCCCTGCGCGAGGCGAAAGGCGAAGTCGCCTACGCCGCCGCCTTCTTCAAATGGTTCGGCGAGGAGGCCCGGCGCGTCTATGGCGATGTCATCCCGTCGCCCTGGGCCGACAAGCGCATCATCGTGACGAAAGAGCCGGTCGGCGTTGTCGGTTCGATCACTCCCTGGAATTTCCCGACGGCGATGATCGCGCGCAAAGCCGCCGCCGCGCTCGCGAGCGGCTGCACAATCGTCGCCAAGCCCGCGAGCCAGACGCCCTTTTCCGCAACCGCTTATGGCGTCATTGCAGAAGATGTCGGCGTGCCCAAAGGCGTTCTCAACATCATCACCGGTTCCGCCGCGCAAATCGCGGATGAAATGTGCGAGAACCCGAAACTCCGTAAAATCACGTTCACCGGGTCTACCGAAATCGGCAAGTCGCTCGCCGCCAAGGCGATGCAGAATATGAAGCGCGTGTCGATGGAACTTGGCGGCAATGCGCCGGTCATCATTTTCGACGACGCCGATCTCGACCGCGCGGTCGACGGCGCGATGATCTCGAAATACCGGAATTCCGGGCAAACCTGCGTCTGCGCCAACCGAATCCTCGTGCAGGCGGGCATTTACGATCGCTTCGCCGAGAAGTTCGCCGCCGCCGCGAAGAAACTTAAGGTCGGCGACGGGCTCGACGAAGGCGTCGAACAAGGGCCGCTCATTGACGAGGCGGCGGTAACAAAAGTCGAACAGCATATTGCTGATGCGACGTCGAAAGGGGCGAGCGTCATCGCCGGCGGCAAGCGGCACGCGAAGGGCCTTTCGTTCTTTGAGCCGACAGTACTGCGCGACGTGACGCCGGCGATGCTCATCGCCCGCGACGAAACCTTCGGTCCGGTGGCGCCGCTGTTCAAATTCGACACCGAAGACGAAGCGATCGCGATGGCGAACGACACGGAATACGGTCTGGCGTCGTACTTCTTCACGAAGGATTTGGGGCGCGCTTTCCGCGTGATGGAGAAACTCGAATACGGCATGGTCGCGATCAACGAAGGGATTCTCTCGACGGAAGTCGCGCCCTTCGGCGGCGTCAAGGAGTCAGGCCTTGGCCGCGAGGGTTCGAAATACGGGATCGAGGATTACATCCACACGAAATACGCGCTGATCGGCGGTCTAGGGCGGTGACGTCAGAACCGCCGCGTTAACCATTCGTTAACGATTGCGAATCACCCTGCGAATCACCGGGAGCTTCCCGGCGGGCGAATTACGGGGCGGGGCATGAGCCGGGCGAAAAGCCTGTCGGTCGAGGAGCTTTTCCAGCAGCTGGGCGAAACGCCCATGCGCCGGAAAGCGCGCGCCGACAGCCTGTTCCGCCGCTTGCGCGAAACCGAGGAAGACGAGTTTCGCGGCGCCTTCATCCGCGCGCCGAAGCCAAAACCCGTTGAAACGCCGGGCAATTCCTAAGGCCGTCGCCAGCATTTCGCCCGCTTCTTGACCATGCCGCCGCACGGGGGGCACTCTTTCATCCCAGTGGTGTTGGGGTGGGGTCATGGCTCGTTTCGGATTGATATTCCTCGCGATGGCGGCGCTTGGCGCCTGCGCCACGAAACCGGATATCGCGGTCAGCGATTTGTCCCTTTCGACCAGCGCCGTTGCGCCGGGGGCGCCGGTCACCGTCAGGTCTGAAGTTACCAATATTGGCGACGAGCCTGTCGCGGACGCGTTCGGCGCTCCGATTTCGGCAAGCGTCGCGATCGGACTCTTCGCGCGCGAGGACGATCCCGCAGCGTTCGCTGACCTCTCCGCCTGGTCGTTGCCAGGCGACTATCCGATGCAGCCCGGCGAAGCGCGCTGGGAGGATCAGACGGTGCTGGCGCCCACGGGGCTCAAGGCCGGTCCCTATTTCATCTGCGCGGACGCCGATCGCGAGGACCTCGTCGTCGAAGACGATGAACGCAACAATCGGGCGTGCGCGCCGCTGTCGATCCTCGCCGGGCCGCTGACGCGGTCGGACCTCATCATCGAGCATGTCAAAACGCTCGGACACGAACTCGCCAGCGCGAAAGTATCGATCCGTGTCAAGAATGTCGGGGAGGCGTCCGCCGATCTGTTCCCGGTCATGGCGTTCACGCGCTGGCCGCGCCGGCCTGTCCTGCTGACGGCCTGCCCGCTGACCGAGGCGCAGCGCGTTGCGGGCTCGCCGCCCGCCTGCGGAGGATTGTGGACGCGCCAGCAATTGCCGCCGGGCGGCGCAGTCGAGTGGATCGGCTATCTCACTTTTGGTTTCGGCGGCTCCAACATGCCGGTAACGCCGGTCGGCCCGCAAAGGCCGCCGGTGACGCGCGAGACTGTCGACTTCATGGCCGACGGCTGCTTCGCACCGACGGATCAGGAACCTTTGCCGCGTTGGTGCCGCGTCGACGAGATCGACGAGATCAACAATTTCGCGGCGAAAGAGATCAGGGTAAGGAACTAGCCTTTCGTGGCTGCACGCCGTTGGCCGAGCACCCGCCTTCAGCGCCTTCTGGGCGTCGAGCATCCCGTAATTCAAGCGCCGATGGCGGGCGCTTCGACGCCGGCGATGGCCGCCGCCATTTCAAACGCAGGCGGGCTCGGATCGCTCGCTTGCGCTTTGCTGGCGCCGGGCGAACTGCGTGAGGCGGCGCGCAGCGTTGCGCGCGCAACGAACAGGCCTGTCAATTTCAATTTTTTCGTCCATCCCGCTCCAGACGTCGCAGGCTTCGATCAAACGTCGATGATCGAAGCGCTGCGCCCGCTTTACGCGCAGTTCGAGTTGGGCGCGGTCCCTCCGCTAACCGCGCCGGCGCCGGGCTTCAGCGACGAGACGCTTGAGGTCCTGCTCGAATGTGCGCCAAAGATCGTCAGCTTTCATTTCGGCCTGCCGCCCGCAAAAGCGATCGACGCGCTCAAAGCGCTCGGCGCGGTGCTGATCGGCAATGCGACGAGCGTCGATGAGGCGCGCGCTCTGGAAGCCGCCGGCGTCGATGCGATCATCGCTCAAGGCGCGGAAGCAGGCGGCCATCGCGGCGCCTTCATCGGCGATACGACCGACAACGACATGGGAGCGATGGCGCTGACGCCGCTTATCGCCGATGCGATCAAGGCGCCCGTCATCGCGGCGGGCGGCCTGTTCGACGGCCGCGGCGTCGCTGCCGCCTTCATGCTGGGCGCATCCGGGGCGCAGATCGGCAGCGCGTTCTTGCGGGCGCCGGAAAGCGCCGCGTCACCTGCACATAAGCAGGCGCTTGCCGCGTCGCCCGACAACAGCACCCGCTTCACCCGAGCGTTCACGGGAAGAACCGCGCGGTCGCTTCGCAACACGCTGACCGAAACACTTGCGCCGGTTGAAGCCAATACGGCGCCCTTTCCCCTTCAGCGCGCGTGGACAGCGCCGCTCGCCGCCGCAGCGGCAGCGCGCGGCGCCGGCGCCGATTTCCAGCCCTTGTGGAGCGGGCAAGCGGGAATGCGCGCGCGGGAAGCGCCAAGCGCCGAGATTTTTCAGGCAATCTGCGACGAAGCGCTCGACTTGCTGACCGCTCAGCCTCGTTGAGCGGGCTGACTGCGCGGCGCCAGCGACAGGACGCGGCCGGATTCGATTCGTAGCGATCCTTGCTTTGCGCAAGTTATCGCTTGGGCAACAGACACACCTGCCCGCGCCGCCAAGGCAGCAGGTAGGTCGGCGTTCCCATCCGTGCGATCGTCTCGTGGTAAAATTCGCGCTGTGCGTCGTGAATGATCATTAGGCCGCCGCGGTCGAGCAATTCCCAACCGGTCTCGATGCAGAAATTGCGCGCGCGGCCGTCGACGAAAATACAGTCGAACGTCATGCCGAGCGTCGCCGGTTGATCGACATAATCCTTGAAGACGCTGCGGTCCGTTTCCGCGCGCCGGCGCCATGCCGACCGCTTGGCGCGGTAAATTCCGAAGAATTCGGCCTTAGGTTCTTCCGACGCGCCTTCCTTCAAAAAATAGGAAAGCCGCGGATCGGTCGCGGCGGCTTTCACTTTTTCGTACCAGAGCGGGTGATGCTCGACCGAGACCATTTTCTCGATCGACGCGTAGCGCTTCAGGAAATCGACGGTCGATCCGCCCGATCCCCATTCGAGAAAACGTCTGGGCTGCAGCGCAGTGACCGCCGCAGTAATCTGCGAATATTCGACGGCGTCCATGTAAACGCGCATCGCGTCATCTCCTCCAAACAGAAAGCGCCCCGCATTGACGGGGCGCTTTCCAATGCGGCTTTAGCAGCGTCCTAGCGCTTCGAGAACTGGAACGAGCGGCGGGCTTTCTTGCGGCCGTACTTCTTGCGTTCGACCGCGCGGCTGTCGCGCGTCATGAACCCGCCGGCTTTGAGAACGCCGCGGAGGCCCGGCTCATAAAAGGTCAGCGCGCGCGCGATGCCGTGGCGGACGGCGCCCGCCTGCCCCGACGGACCGGAGCCCGCGACCGTGCAGATGACGTCGAACTGGCCATTGCGGTCGGCGGCGACGAGCGGCTGCTTGATGATCATCTGCAGCACGGGGCGCCCGAAATAATCGGCGTGGTCCTTCCCGTTGACGGTGATCTTGCCCTTGCCAGGCTTGATCCAGACGCGCGCGACGGCGGTCTTGCGCTTGCCGGTCGCATAGGAACGGCCGAGCTTGTCGATCTTCGGTTCACGGACGATCACCTCGGCGGCGACGAGCCCGGCTTCGGCGGCGACGGATTTCAGGTCTTCAAAAGACGTGGCGCTCATGGATTAGGCGTCCCTGTGGTTCTTGGCGTTCAACGCGGCGACGTCGAGTTTTTCCGGGCTCTGGGCGGCGTGCGGATGCTCCGCGCCGGCGTAAATCTTGAGGTTGGTCATCTGGCCGCGCGCAAGCGGGCTGTCTTTCGGCATCATCCGGCGGACAGCGTTTTCAAGAACGCGCTCGGGATATTTGCCGTCGAGATATTCTTCGGCCCGGCGCTCCTTGATGCCGCCGGGAAAACCGGTGTGCCAGAAAAACTTGTGCTGCTTGCGCTTGTTGCCCGAAAGCGCGACTTTTTCCGCGTTGACGACGATGACGTTGTCGCCGCAATCGACGTGAGGCGTGTACATCGGCTTGTGCTTGCCCCTGAGGCGCATCGCGATGACGGAGGCGAGGCGGCCGACGACGAGGCCGTCGGCGTCGATCAGCACCCATTTCTTGTCAACATCCGCGGCCTTGGCGGAGTAGGTTTTCATGGCCCGTTTCCTTCGGTCAAAAGAAAGCCGGAAGAGCGCACGCGCCCGTCCCGGCTATTTCGGAGGCGGCGGATAGCCCGCCTTTCGTCAGGCGTCAATCGCCTTGCCGGAAACTATTGCGAAATATGCGTTTTTTTAGTGTGGTATCCGGATACCGTATATTTTGGGCTGGCCTGATGCTTTCCCTGTTTTCTGCTATCAGCGCTTTGCCAGCAGGAGGTCTCATGCGCCGGATCGTCGCTCTCGCCGCCCTCGCCTTTCTCGCCGCTTGCGAGCGCAAGCCGCAAAAACCGACCCCCGATCCGGATATCGCCGCGCCCGCAACCGCGGAAGTCGCGGCGGCCGATTCCTATGGCGAGCCCGGCGATAGGGTCGCCGACATGGCGTTCTGGTCGCATCCTTCCGTCACCTTTGAAAGCCTGCTTCTGGCGGCGACGCCGCAAGGGATAAAGGCCTACCGGATCGAGACGGGCGAGGCTGCCTTTGAAATCCCCGGCAGCGCCATTTCGATTTCGGTCTTTTACGCGGGCGAGGGCCCCGGCGCGCGCGGCTATCTCCTCGCGGCGGGCGACGGCGCCTATGGCCTTTATTCCATCGATCAGGACGGCAAGGGGTTTGAGCCGGCGTCCTTGTCGCAAAGCGCCGCCGCCGCGGGCGTTTTCTGCGTCGGCGGCGGACCCACTCCCATCCTTTACGAAGCCGGCTCCGAAAAAGTCTCGGCGCGCGCGCTAACGATCGTCGCCAACGGCGCCGAGCTGGGCGACGCGCGGGCGATTGCCGACATTCCGGAAGCGATCGGCTGCGATGTTGATCCGCTCACGGACGAAATCGTGACAGTGAGCCGCGACGGCGCGGTTCGCCGGGTCGATCCGGAGACGGGCGCCGTTTTCGGGCTCGCCCTGCCGCAGGACGCGGCGCCGTCTTCGGCTGGCGTCGCGGTCGGCCGCAGCGAGACTGGCGAGGCGCAAGGTCAGATCGCGCTGCTCGACAGCGGATCGGGCGTCGTCAGCCTTTACGACGCCAAAGACGGCCATGCGCTCGGCGCGGTGCGCGTCAAGGCGACGTTTGATCTTGAGGCGGTCGCGACGGCAAGCGTGATTGCGATCGGGTCGGCGAATTACGGCGGCGTTTATCGCGACGGCGCGCTCGCCGTCGTCGCCTTGGGAGACGGCGCGCCGGTGAGGCTCGTTCCCTGGAACGGCGTCATGGGGGCCTTGTCGCTCCCAGTCGCCACCGCGCTCGATCCGCGATTGCCGGAGGGCGACGCCCCGGAGGCAGGCGTCATCGACATCGAACTCATCGAACCGTGAACGAGATAAAGGCCGGCGGCGAGAACGAGGATCGCCATCGCCTGATGCGCGAGCCCGAGGGCGAGCGGCGTCACGGCGACAACCGTCCAGACGCCGAGTCCCGCCTGGATCGCGATCGCGGCGAACAGCATGCGCGCGCGGGGCGCGAGCGCCGTCTTGCGCGCCGCGATCATCAGACCAAGCGCGCCCGCAAAAAGCGCATAGGCGCCGATCCGGTGATTGAACTGCACGGCGGCCAAGCTCTCGAAAAGATCGGCAAGCTTCGGCGCGCCGCTGAAATAGGCTTCCGGGAAGAACCGTCCCTCCATCAGCGGCCAGGTGTTGTAGACCCGCCCCGCCCGCAGTCCCGCGACAAAGGCGCCGAGGATCATCTGCCCATAAACGCCGGCAAGAAGCGCCGCCGCAAAGGGCGCGAGGCGATGGTGCGCGCCGCGGGAACGCGGCTGAAGAAGGTCCAGCGCAATCCACAGCATCGCCGCCAGGAGAATGAGCGCGAGGCCCAGATGCATGGCGAGCCGGTACTGGCTGACATCGACGCGCTCCGTGAGCCCGCTCGACACCATCCACCAGCCGAGCGCGCCTTGCAGACCGCCCAGAAAAAAGAGGACCGTCAGTTTCAGCCCGAGCGACCGGTTGATCCTGCGCGTCGCCGCGAAGAAGATCAGCGGCAGCACAAACGCGATCCCGATCAGGCGGCCCAGAAACCGGTGACCCCATTCCCACCAATAGATCGTCTTGAACTCGGCAAGCGACATGCCGAGATTGACCTGATGATATTCCGGGATCGTCTTGTATTTCTCGAATTCGGCCGCCCAATGCGCGTCCGACAAAGGCGGGATGGCGCCGGTGACGGGGCGCCATTCGACAATCGAAAGACCGGAGTCGGTCAATCGCGTCGCGCCGCCGACGGCGATCATGAGCGTCACGAGCGCGCACATGACCAAAAGCCAGATCACGACGGGTCTATTGTCCGGGTTGGCGGCCATCGCGTTTCTTTAAGCGTTCGCGCCCCTAGGCGCCTGCGGCGCGCCGTCGCGGAGCATCGCGCATGAACCCCCGCTTCAAGAAGCTGATTGGCTCAGGCGTATTGCTTGCGGGGCTTGGCGCCTATGTACTGGGCGCGATTGCGCTCGCCGACTTCGTTCCAAAACACTGGCTGGCGCAGCTTCTTTATTTTGCCGTCGCCGGCATCGGGTGGTCGCTGCCGGCGATCCCGCTGATCAAGTGGATGAACGCGGAACCGAAAAAGCGATTCTAGTTCGGCGGGCCCTGCTGGCCGCCAAGGCCGCCGGCGGGAAGCTGGCCGACATTGCCCAGAAGCTGTTCCCAGAAGCCGAGTTCCTTGCCGCGCGTCGGCGTCTCGCGCGAGGCCATCTTCACATCGACGCTGTCGGCAAGACCGATTTCGTTGACGGCGGCGACCTTGCCGTCCTCGGAGAACTGGAACTCGATCACGGTGCGCGCGGTTGTCTTCGGCTTGAAGAAGGCGCGCGAGGCGTCGAGGCTGTAGAGATAATACCAGCGGTTCCGGTCGAAGGTGCCGATCATCGAGGGCTCGCCATATTTGGCGAGAACGCTTTCCTTGGTATCGACGCCGGTCTTCGCGGTCAGTTCCGTTTCGCCGCGCTCGAGCACATAGCCGTGGGCGCTGCGATAGGAGATGCAGCCCTGAAGGCTGGCGAGGACAGCGAGCGAGGCCAGAACGCGACCGAACTTCATGCGACAACCTTCATTGGCCGCCGGCATTGACGCGCCGGCCCGATAGGGCGATGGGAACCGCCCATGATTGCGCGATGGTTTAGAAAAGATCAGACCCAAAGCCAAGCGGAAACGCTGTTCGAGGCGCTGAACGACGCGGCGCGAGCGCCGGCGCTCTACGCCGCGGCGGGCGCGCCGGACACGGTGGAGGGCCGGTTCGAGGTTCTTGGCCTCCATGTTTTTTTGGCCATCCGGCGCCTCAGGCGCGACGCCCCGGCGAGCGACCGGCTTTCGGCCGCTTTGCAGGAAGTCTTCTTCCGGCGTCTCGATGACGCGCTTCGCGAAATCGGCATTGGCGACCTGTCGATCGGCCGAAAGATCAGGGGCCTTGCCGAGGCATTCTATGGCCGCGCCGCCGCCTATGACAAAGCGATGGCCGATGGCGCAGATGCGCTCGCCGCGGCGCTCGCCCGCAACGTTTTCGAGAGCGCCGATGCGGCTCACGCGCGCCTTCTTGCGGACTATGCGCTGAACGCCGATCATCGGCTTGCGGCGGCAACCGCGGAGGACCTCCAGCGCGCGATCGCGGACCTTGGCGCGTTTTTTGAGGCGACCAGCGGACGGAAGGACGATGGGCGAGACCAACACGCTGATTGAAATCGCAGCGCTGCATCGCGGCGAGAACAAGGTCCGTTTGTCACCGAATGACGCGGCGCGGCAAAAGATCGCCGAGCGCCTTGGCGAGTCTGGCGTCGAACTGCTGGCGGGCGATTTTTCCTTGCGGCCGTTCAGCGGCGGCGTCGATCTTGAACTTCATCTGAAGGCGCGGGTGAACCGCGTTTGCGTCGCCAGCCTCGAACCAATCGTCGAGGCGATCGACGAACAGTATGCGATCCGGTTCGAGCGCGATTTCGCTGACGGCGACGTCGAAGAGAATTATGACGACGAGCGCGCGCGCGAGCCCTTGGACGGCGATACGCTCGATCTCGACGAGATCCTCATTCAGCACCTCGCCATTTCGCTGGACCCGCACCCGCGAAAAGAGGGCGTAAAGAGCCTCGCGGAGGCCTATCGCGACCCTGTGAACCTGTCGCCTTTTTCGGGACTTAAGGGTCTTGTTGACGGTGACGCCTGAACAAACCCATAAGCGCCGATGAGTCCCGCCCCGCCAGGGAGCCGACCGACGTGACCGCACCTCTTCCGGACAAAGGCCCCATCTCCATCGGCGTTGACGCCATGGGGACGGACGCCGGCCCCGCTGCGCTCGTCGACGGCGCGGCGCAGGCGCTATCGACCGGCGTCAATGCAGTCATTACTTTCTTCGGCGACGAAACGGAATTGAGCCCGCTGATCGCGCGGCACAAGGCGCTTGCTTCGGCTCAGGTCGAACATTGCGCGGCGAGCGTCGCGATGACGGACAAGCCGATGCATGTCCTGCGGCGCGGCCGCGACACGTCGATGTGGAAGGCAGTTGAAGCGCAAAAAGACGGCCGCGTGCGCGCAGTCGTTTCAGGCGGCAATACGGGCGCGCTGATGGCCGTGTCGCGCATGCAGCTCGGCATGATCGACGGCGTCGACCGGCCGGCTGTCACCGCGCTGTGGCCGACGCCGCGCGGGCGCGTCGTCGTGCTCGACGTCGGCGCCAATGTTGAAGCGAATGAAAAAGAACTCGTGACCTTCGCCATCATGGGCGAGGCGTTTTTCCGCGCGCTGACTGGCAAGGCCAAACCGACAGTCGGCCTTCTCAATGTCGGCGCGGAGGAACTCAAAGGCCATGAATTGATCCGCACGGCGGCAAAGACCCTGCGCGAGGCCGACCCTGACATGGCCTTCATCGGTTTTGTCGAAGGCAACGACATTTCCGAAGGCGCAGCGGACGTCGTCGTCACCGACGGCTTCACCGGCAATATCGCGCTCAAATCCGCCGAAGGGGCCGCCCGGCTTCTCGGCGGCTGGATCAAGGAAGCGCTGACGGGGTCTGTTTTCGCCAAATTCGGCGCGCTGTTTATGATCGGCGATCTGAAGAAATTGAAAGCGAAAATCGATCCGTCGTCCGTCAATGGCGGGGTTTTTCTCGGCGTCAACGGCGTCGTTGTGAAAAGCCATGGCGGCGCCGACGCGAACGGCGTGGCGAGCGCGATCTCTATGGCGGCGACGCTCGTCGGCAAAGGTTTCCGTCGCGAGGTCTCTGAAACGGTCGCCGTCGTTCGAGCGCGCGCCGAAACCGCCAGTCCCGCCGGCGCGATCAAGGCCGCCGAATGACCCTCAAGGCCGTTGTCACCGGGTGCGGGTCTTATTTGCCGGCGGACGTCATGACCAACCATGACCTCGCCGCGCTCGTCGAGACCAATGACGAGTGGATTCGCGAGCGCACCGGCATTCGCGAACGGCATATCGCCGCCGACGACGAACGTACGTCCGACCTCGCCGTCGCGGCGGCGAAGAAAGCGCTCGCTGACGCCGGCAAAACGGCGGCCGATGTCGACCTCATCATTGTCGCGACGACAACACCTGATCTTACATTTCCAGCGACCGCCGCAATCGTGCAGGCCAAACTCGATGCGCCGGCGGGCACCGCATTCGACATTCAGGCGGTCTGCACCGGTTTTGTCTATGCGCTGGCGACCGCTGAAAAGTTTCTGACATCGGGGCAGCATCGCTGCGCGCTCGTGATCGGCGCAGAGACGTTTTCGCGCATACTTGACTGGAAGGACCGCGCGACCTGCGTCCTCTTCGGCGACGGCGCCGGCGCATTCGTCGTCGAGGCGATGGACGTGAAGGCCGCGAACGGCCGCGGCGTCATGGGAACCTATCTGCGCTGCGACGGGCGCCTCGCCGATCTTCTCTATGTCGACGGCGGCGTTTCCTCGACGCAGACGGCCGGCCATGTGCGCATGCAAGGGAACAAGGTTTTCCGCGAAGCCGTCGAACGGATTTCGGCGGCGATGCTGGCGGTCGCCGATCTCGCCAAGGTCGATCCGAAATCGATCGACTGGTTCGTGCCGCATCAGGCGAATGAACGAATCATTCAGGGCGTCGTCAAGAAACTCCATCTGCGCCCCGATCAGGTGATCTCGACGATCGCCCGTCACGGCAACACCTCGGCGGCGTCGATCCCCCTCGCCTATTGCGAAGGCGTCGCCGACGGACGCATCAAGCGCGGCGACCTCGTCATGCTGGAAGGCATGGGCGGCGGGCTGACCTGGGGCGCGGCGCTGTTTCGGGCTTGACAGCCGCGCAGCGTGCGGCCGCAAAAATCGCAAGTCGGTTTTCGCAATTGCGGCGCGCGAAGAACCTGAACAAATCAGGAAATTCAACTGGTTATTGACCAGGCCTGCCGCCGGAGCCTAAGGTCCCGCCGATCCGCAGCAACGCGAGGCGCTCATGACAGAGGGAACCCTGACCCGCGCGGACCTGACCGACGCCGTGTTCACGGCTTTGGGCATTTCGCGGAACGATTCCGGCGAATATGTCGAACGCATCCTCGAAGAGGTGACGCGCGCGCTTGAACGCGGCGAGACAGTGAAAATTTCCTCTTTCGGAACGTTCTCGGTGCGGCAGAAGAAACTCCGTATGGGAAGGAATCCAAAAACAGGCGAGGAAGTGCCGATCACGCCCCGGCGCGTCGTCACGTTCCGCGCCTCGCATGTGCTGAAAGACCAGATCAACACCGCGCTGACGAAACGCAGCGCGGCCGCGGAGTGACAGAACGAAAGACGATGGCGGTCGCCAAATCCCAGGACGCGTTCCGCACGATCAGCGAAGCTTCGCTGGAGCTTGACGTTCCCCAGCATGTCCTGAGGCACTGGGAAGACGCCTTCGGCCAGATCAGACCGATGCGGCGCGCGGGCGGGCGGCGTTATTACCGCCCGGTCGACCTCGATGTTTTGCGCGGCGTGCGTGCGCTTCTCTATGACGCCCGCTATTCGACGCGCGGCGTCCAGAAAATTTTCCGCGATCACGGCGTCAAATATGTCGCCGAACTGGGCCGCCTCGCGGCGGCGGGCCAGCCGCTCAATGTCGCGCCTGTGGTTGCGGACGACCCGCCCGATATTGAGAAGCCCGCGGAGACCGAAAACGCGGGAAGCGCCGGGGAAGCGCCGGCTTTGTCCACGCCCGCGCGCGAACGCCTGATCGCCCTACTCCAGCGCCTTGAACGTGCGCAGATTTCGCTCGATGACGCGGTCGTCGCGATCGAGGCAATCGAGTTCAGGGACCGCGATTAACCCCTGAAATCATGCGTTGCGGCGCGCGGTTCGCCCCCCTATAACGCGCTCACTTTCGGAGGCTCGCCTCCGGACAGAGGTCGGAGCGTGGCGCAGCCTGGTAGCGCACTTGACTGGGGGTCAAGGGGTCGCAGGTTCAAATCCTGTCGCTCCGACCATTTCATTCCCTGAAATGATCGAAGCCGGGCCTTGGCGTAGCGATCGCTTCGCCGCCTTCGGCGATCAGCCGCGCGCCCTTGCCGCGCGTCACGGCGCCGATGCGCGTTACGAGCGTCTTCGTCAATTGGGCCGCCATGTCGATCGAACGGCGGCGCGACGGGGGCGCCGTGAACAGAATTTCATAGTCGTCGCCCATGCTTGCAAGGTCGGCGATGGCGATGTCGCGATTTTCCTGATTATCGGCCCAGGCGCGCGCCGGCGCGGAGAGCGCAATTTTCTCCGCCGCGATTTCAAGGCCTGCACCCGACGCCTCGGCGATATGGCCGGCGTCAGCAAGAAGCCCGTCCGAGAGGTCGATCGCCGCCGTTGCAAGCCCCGCAAGCGCGCCGCCGATCGCGATGCGCGGGAGCGGCAGGCGATAGCGGTCGGCGAGGATTTTCTTCGCGGCGGCCGGCGGTTTGATCGCGCCTTCGAGCGCGCGCAGGCCGAGCCCGGCGTCGCCGATCGTTCCCGTCATATAAATATCGTCGCCGATATTGGCGCCGTTGCGGCGGATGATCCCCGATGCGGACGGCGCGCCCAGCATCGTCACTGAAATCGTCAGCGGCGCGCCTTTTATCGCATGCGCCGTCGTATCGCCGCCGAAGAGCGATAGGCGAAAAAGGTCCTGATCTTCGCCAAGGCCGCGCACGAAGTCCGCGATCGCCTCCTCCTTGACGCCGCGCGGCCAGACGCAACCAAGAAAGTAACCGAAGGGCCGCGCCCCTTTGGCGGCGAGGTCGGACAGGTTCACGCGCAGCGCTTTTTTCGCGACGAGATCGAGCGGATCCTTGCAGCGAAAGTGAACGCCCTCGACGAGAAGATCCTTGGTGATGACGAGGCCGCCGGCGAGCGCGGCGTCGTCCTTTAGATTGAAGGCCCCGGCGTCTGTCGCGAGCGGCGCGAAATGCCTCGCGATGATGTCGAACTCGCCGCTCAAGGGCGGCGCGCGCCTTCGCCCGCGAACTCCTCCGCGCGGATGTCGCGCGCCATCGCGTCCAGCGCGGCGTTGATGAATTTCGGCTCGTCGCCGTCGTCGTAGAAGCCTTTGGCGATTTCGACATACTGGTCGATGACGACGGCGGCCGGCGTCGAGGGATGATGGATCATCTCATAGGCGCCGCTGCGAAGGATCGCGCGCGCGGTCGCATCGAGGCGCGGCAACGTCCATTTGGAGGCAAGGCGGCGTTCGATCGCCGGATCGATTTTCATCTGCAGGCGGATGACACCGCGCACGATGTCTTCGAAAAATCCGGCGTCCGCGTCGGCGAAACGGTCGCCGTCGATATCGGCGCCGATCCAGTGCCCGCGAAAATCGGCGACCACCGCGTCGACGCCGGCGCCGGACGCGTCCATCTGATAGAGCGCCTGCACGGCGGCGAGCCGCGCGGTCAGCCGGTGCTGCAAGGGGTCAGCCGTCATAATCTGGAAGGCGGCGATTACGCGCCGCCCGTTCCTTCCTGGTCCTCAAGCTCGCCGATGAACTCCCCGAAATCGCGCGCTTCGCGGAAATTCCGGTAGACCGACGCATAGCGGACATAGGCGACATCGTCGAGGCCGGCGAGGCCTTCCATGACAAGCTCGCCGACGACCTTCGACGGGATGTCGGTCTCGCCCAGCGATTCAAGGCGGCGGATGACGCCGGTCAGCATCTGATCGACGCGTTCCTGATCGACATTGCGCTTCCGAAGCGAAATTTGCACCGAGCGCATGAGCTTGTCGCGGTCGAACGTCTCGCGCCGTCCGGAACTTTTGACGACGACAAGTTCGCGCAACTGCACGCGCTCGAACGTCGTGAATCTCCCGCCGCAAGCGGTGCACTGGCGCCGGCGCCGGATCGAGGATCCGTCCTCGGCGGAACGGGAATCCTTGACCGCAGTATCCTCGCATCCGCAGAAGGGACAGCGCATGGCGCCTCAGGCGTAAATCGGAAAGCGGCCGGTCAGCGCGATCGCCTTGGGCCGGACGCCGGCGGCGATCGCCGCCGAGTCTTTTCCGTCGGCGAGGCCGTCGAGCGCTTCCGCCATCAACTGCCCAACCTCACGGAACTCGGCGACGCCGAAGCCGCGGGTGGTGCAGGCCGGCGAACCGACGCGAACGCCGGAGGTCACCGTCGGCTTTTCAGGGTCGAAAGGAACCCCGTTCTTGTTGCAGGTGACGCCGGCGGCCTCGAGCGTTTCTTCCGCCGCATTTCCCTTGACGCCCTTCGGGCGCAAATCGATGAGCGCTAGATGGGTGTCCGTGCCGCCGGAGACGACGGCGTATCCCGCCTCGATCAGCGTTGAGGCGAGCACCTTGGCGTTCGCCATGACGGCGCGCTGATAGTCCTTGAATTCGGGCCGCAGCGCTTCGCCGAAGGCGACCGCCTTCGCCGCGATGACGTGCATCAGGGGACCGCCCTGGATGCCCGGGAACAGGGCCGAGCGGATCTTCTTGGCGAGATCCTCGTCATTCGTCAGCACCATGCCGCCGCGCGGGCCCCGCAAGGTCTTGTGGGTCGTCGTCGTCACGACGTCCGCGACGCCGACCGGCGTCGGGTAAAGACCCGCGGCGACAAGCCCGGCGAAATGCGCCATGTCGACCATCAGCTTGGCGCCGACGCCGTCCGCGATCGTCTTGAACTTCCTGAAGTCGATGAAGCGCGAATAGGCGCTGCCGCCGGCGATGATGATCTTCGGGCGATGGGCTTCCGCCTGCTTCGCCACCTGATCGAAGTCGATGAGATGCGTCTCGGGATCGACGCCGTAATGCACGGCCTTGAACCATTTGCCCGACTGATTGGCGCGCCCGCCATGCGTCAAATGTCCGCCTGCGGACAGATCCATGCCGAGGAAGCAGTCGCCGGGTTGCATGAGCGCCATGAAGACGGCTTGATTCGCCTGGCTCCCCGAATGCGGTTGCACGATCGCTTCGGAGCAACCGAAAAGACGCTTCGCGCGGTCGATCGCCAAGTTTTCGGCCTCATCGACGACTTCGCATCCGCCGTAGTAACGCTTGCCCGGGAATCCCTCTGCGTATTTATTGGTTAGGACGGAGCCTTGGGCTTCCAGCACGGCGCGGCTGACTATATTTTCAGAGGCGATCAGCTCTATTTGGGCCTGTTGCCGCGCCAGCTCCCGGGCGGCGATCGCCGCAAGATCGGGGTCGCCGGCCGACAAGCCCCGGCTAAAAAAATCGTTGGAATTCAAGGCCTCAGCGCGGCGCATGGCGGCTCCTTCGGGGGCTGTCGCGGCAGGGCTGTTCGGCCCTGCCGCTTGTCATAGCGGCGCGCGCCTTTGGCGGCAATGCGGCGGCGCGAAAACAATACCGCGCATAGTTGAAACTGAACCCGGCGCGAAGCTTCCGCGAACTGCAATCTTGTCAATGGCTCGTTTCATCGAAAAGCCGAACGCAGGGCAAATCTAGTCTGTTATCTGTTCTTGCGCCTTTAGCCGCACAGGTTTATGGGCATGCGCTTCCTGGCGGTGAATTGGGCGACTGGGAATGATCTGGAGAGCGTCACTATGACTCTCCTTTCCTCTTGCGGCCTCCGCTAACGCGCCGCGCTGCTGAACAGAAGGACTACGCTTTATGTCTGATAATGAGTCCATGATTGGACCGGGCGAAACGTTGCATCTGGCGACGGACATCGTCTCCGCATTCGTCAGCAACAATACGGTCTCTGCGGAGAAGCTTCCGGGCCTCCTGCAGGATATTCACGACGCGGTGCGCGCGCTTGCCGCAGGCGGCACGGCGAGCGCCGGCAGCCAGCAGCCGGCGGTGCCGGTGAAGAAGTCAATCACGTCGGACTACATCATCTGTCTTGAAGACGGCAAAAAGCTGAAAATGCTGAAGCGCTATCTGCGCACCCAATATGGCCTGTCGCCGGAAGACTACCGCCGGAAGTGGGGCCTGCCTGCCGACTATCCGATGGTTGCGCCGAATTATTCGGTACGCCGGTCGAACTTCGCCAAGGAAATCGGCCTCGGCCGCGCCGGCGGCAAAGCCGCTCCGAAGCGCACCCAGAAAAAAGCCGCCAAAGGCCGCGGCCGGCCGCGCAAGGCGGCCTAGGCCTTTCGTTTGCTAACAACGGGGCGTGCGGGAGTTTGCCCGCCGCCTTGTTGTGTCTGAGGAGATTTCAAACTGTTGAGCTTACCCGCTCACGCTTCGAGATCCGCACGCGTTAGACCAGCGTCTTCTAGGACGGCGTCGATGTCCGCCTCGCTGACGGAAGCCGGCCGCGGATCAGCCGGGACTTGCCCGTCAAAACGCGGCGCGGCGGCGGCCTGAAGCGCCCCGCCGATTTCGCGCCAGACCCCGCGCGCCTTCAGATGTGGATGATCGCGCGCCTCGGCCGGGTTGAGAACAGGCGCGAAGCAGACATCGGTGCCTTCCAGCAGCGCCTGCCATGCGCCGCGCGTGCGCTCTTCGAATATTTCCGCGAGCGCCTGTTTCCGCGCTGGCCATTGCGACTGATCAAACTGGTTTGCAAAGCGTGCGTCGCCTGCAAGGCCGAGCTTTTCCAGCAGCAGCGCGTAGAATTTCGGCTCCAGCGGGCCGATCGAAATCCAGCCGCCACACGCGCATTGATAAACGTCATAGAAGTCGGCGCCGTCGAGCATCGACCGTCCGCGTTCGTCAGGATAGCCGCCCGCAGCCCTCAGACTCATCAGAAGCCCGAGCATGTGCGCCGCGCCGTCGACGATGGCGGCGTCAACAACGCTGCCCTTCCCGGTCTCGCGCGCCTTCAATACGCCGGCAAGAATGCCGATGGCGAGATAAAGCGCGCCGCCGCCAATATCGCCGGCGAGCGTCGGCGGCGGCACGGGCGCTGAACCCGCCTGCCCCGCATACCAACCGGCGCCGGCAAGGCTCACATAATTGATGTCGTGCCCGGCGGCGGCGGCGAGCGGCCCTGTCTGGCCCCAACCCGTGATGCGCCCGTACACAAGGCGCGGGTTCGCCGCCATCAGAATATCGGGCCCAAGCCCCAGCCGTTCCATAACGCCGGGCCTGAGGCCCTCAATCGTCGCCTCCGCCGTCGCGGCGATGCGGATCGCGGCGGCGACATGCTTGGGCTTTTTGAGGTCGAGAGAAAGGATGCGCTTGCCGCGATTGAACACTGCGCCGGTCGCCGTGCCGCTCGCCCGCCCGATCAGGATGACGTCGGCGCCAAGATCGGCGAGCAGCATGCCGCAAAAGGGTCCGGGCCCGAGGCCCTCGAATTCAACGACACGCAGACCTTTCAGCACGCTCATCGAGGCTCACCGGTTGTCGATCCCGTGACGCTAAGGCGCCGCGACGCGCGCCTTCAAGCCATTCGCACAGTGTTGGAAGCGCGCGCGCATGCCGCTAAAGACATGCGCCCCTTGAAAGCGACCCCCATGCCGGTTTTTCGCCAGTCCGACGCGCTCGCCCGTATCGCGCCGTCACCGACGCTCGCTGTTTCGCAGCTGGCGCGCGAGCTCAAAGCGAAAGGCCGCGACATTATCAGCCTTTCGGCGGGCGAGCCCGATTTCGACACGCCCGAACATGTGAAGGAAGCCGCCATCGCCGCCATCCGCCGCGGCGAGACGAAATACACCGCCGTCGACGGCATCGCGGAACTGAAAGAAGCGGTCGCCGCCAAATTCCGGCGCGATAACAACCTGACGTACAAAACGACTGAAATATCTGTCGCGCCCGGCGGCAAGGCGGTCCTCTATAACGCGCTGATGGCGAGCGTGAATGAGGGCGATGAAGTCATCATCCCCGCGCCTTACTGGGTTTCCTATCCTGACATGGTTCGTCTCGCCGGCGGGACGCCGGTCATTATTGAGGCGACGCAAGAAGACGGATTTCGCGTGCGCCCTGAAGCGCTCGAAGCGGCGATCACGCCGCGCACGAAATGGTTCATGTTCAACTCGCCGTCAAATCCGACGGGGGCGGTTTACGACCGCGCTTCGCTGAAGGCTTTGACGGATGTCCTCTTGCGCCATTCCCATGTGTGGGCGATGGCGGACGATATTTACGAGCACCTTCTCTATGACGATGCGCGCTTTGCGACGATCGCCGAAGTCGAGCCGGCGCTGTTTGACCGGACGCTGACGGTCAACGGCGCGTCCAAGGCCTATGCGATGACGGGATGGCGGCTTGGCTTCGCCGGCGGCCCGCAGCCGCTCATCGCCGCCATGGCGAAAATGATGTCGCAATCGACCACGAACCCGACGTCGATCAGCCAGTGGGCCGCGGTCGCCGCCCTGAACGGCGACCATGCATTTCTCGCCGAGCGCAATGCGGCATTCGTTGCGCGCCGCGACCGCGTCGTCGCCATGCTGAACGCGGCGCCGGGACTTTCCTGCCGGACGCCCGAGGGCGCGTTTTATGTTTACCCGTCTTGCGCCGGGGTCATCGGTCGCAAAACGAGGGAGGGACGCGTCATCGGGTCGGACGAGGATTTCGCGAGCGCGTTACTCGATGCGGAGGGGGTCGCGGTCGTCTTCGGCGCGGCGTTTGGCCTCTCCCCGCATTTCCGCATCTCCTATGCCGCGGCGATGAGCGACCTTGAGGAAGCCTGCCGGCGGATTCAGCGCTTTTGCGCCTCGCTCAACGCCTGATTGATCGGTTATCGTGATAGGGGCGATCCCTATTTTCGATTTGCGACTGCCCCTGCCGATCCCCAGTTAACTGGGAACAATCACCAAAGGAGCTGATGATGGTTCAGATCAATACCGGCCTTGACGACAATGCCCGCAAGGCGGTCGCCGAGGCGCTCAACGGCGTCCTCGCCGACACCTATGCGCTCTATCAGAAGACGCATGTCTATCACTGGAACGTCACGGGACCGCAATTTGCTTCGTTGCATACGATGTTTGAAACGCAGTATCGCGAGATGTGGGCAGCGCTCGATGAAATCGCCGAGCGCGTGCGCGCGCTGGGCGAATTTGCACCCGCCGGCGCCAAGGCCTTTTACGATCTCGCCACCATCGACAGCACGGAATCGGCGCCGCCGCCAGCGGACCAGATGGTGAAGAACCTGCTCGCCGGGCATGAAGCGCTGATCCGCCGCGCGCGCACGGCACTCGACGTCGCGGACGACGTCGATGATGCGGCGAGCGAAGACCTTTTGACCCAGCGCATCCAGATTCACGAGAAGACCGCGTGGATGCTGCGCGCGATGGCCCAGTAAAGAAAAGGCCGGACCCTTGGGGGAAGGGTCCGGCCTAGTTGTCGAGCAAGATCAGAGGGCTCACATTTGCTCGAACAATCGCGGAATGCGAGGTCCCGGCGGAGGGGGCGGTCGCCGGGCGGGTCGTCGAGGTCCCGTCATCCCGTAATCTTATGCGACATTTGTAGAGCCCGCCGCGCACGCTGCGAAGCCGCCCGGGCGCAAGAGAAGAACGCTTCGTCGAACACGAAAATGTCAGCGGCGCCAGCGGCGAACGACCTCTTCCGCCGCGCGCGCGGTTTCGTCGAGCGGCGGATAAGACCATGCCTCAAATTCGCCCTGAAAAAGCCTCGATGCGCCATGCGCGCGCAGACCTTCATGAAACGCGTCGAACTTGCGGGCCGAAGCGAGCGGCTTTCTTGTCAGCGACAAAATGTAGACGGGCTTGCCGGTCGACGCGGCTTCCGCCGCCATGTTGACGCTGTCCTCGGTGACGAAGACAGCGCGGGCCGCGCCAAGCATCGCCGGATAGGGATTGGCGCCCGCGTCGTCTCGCGCCGGGTCGAAGAAGCGGGCGGCAAAGTCGCCGATTTTTTCGCGCAGGATCGCGGCAGCTGGACGCGGCGTCCGGCGTGATAGCGACACATCGAGCGGCATCTGCAGGCCGGTGAGCTTTTCGGCGATCGCGGCCGCATCGTGCTCGTCGAGGCGAAACGCCTTGTTCGGACCGCCGATCAGGACTGCGACCGGCGCGAGCCCTGGAACAATCGGCTTGCGCAGCGCTGCGGCGTCGATGCGATTGGGCGAACCGAGGATCGGAAAGACATTCGCGCCGTCGATCCGGTCATGCGCGGGCGGCACCACGAGATCGAACGCGCCAAGCGGCGCGCGCGGATTCTGCAATTGAACGACGAATGTTCCGGCGGAACGCTTCTTCACGGCGATTGAATAAGGGACCGCCAATCGTCCGCAGCCGATCCACAAATCGGGCCATGGCGGCGACAGCGCGTCGCCTTCGGGATCGAGTGCGGCGAACGGATCGCCCCATAGGGCGTGCGGGAGCGACCGAAGCGGCGCGCGCACTTTGATCCGCTTTCGGACGATCTCGGCAGGTTGGCGCCGCGCGACGGCCTCGGCAAGGCCGAGCGCCTGCGCTTCGATTCCGGCGCGGCCGTCCGTGACAGCCCAGATGCGCGGAAGGGTCGTCAATGGAGGCGCACAACCGAGGGCGGCGACGGCGTTTCCGCGCGTTCCGCCGCGGCCCAGAAGGGCTGCATCCTGCGCGCGAACAGCAGCGCCGCGGCGACTCCGGGAACGAGATAGAGCGCGCGCCAGGGCGCCTCGAAGACGGGCCCAGCGCCAAGCGCCGTGAGAATCGCGAGACTGACAAGCAACGCCGCCAATGCATAGGGCCACGCCTTGCGCAGCTTCGCCTTTTCGAGCCGCAAATAGAGCGGCACGCCGACTGCGACCGCCGACCCGAACGCTGCAAAAAAGAAGAGGAGCGCGAATGTCGCCGCCGCAAGGGCCGCCGCGCCAAGCGCGCCGCCGCTGACGCCGATCGCGAATTCGATCGCGGCGGCGAGCGCCGTCGCGTTCAGGATTGACGCGATCATCTTCTCAAAGACGATATTCGCCTTGATCGAGGCGACGACAGGGTCTTCGGGCGGCGCTGGAACGCTCATGCGCCGCTCCGTCTCACTCCGCCGCAACCTTCAACGCGCCAGACATCGCCGCTGAACACTCGGCCATGGTCTTCGACGCGCGGGCGATCGGATTGGTGAGGTAGTAATCGCGCACCGGCGAGCGGAATGCGTCCGGCAGGACCGGACCCTTGGCGCCGACTTTGGCGAGATCGAGCGGCAAATCCTTCGGCCGCTGGCCGATGCGGCCGAGCGCCGGCGCATCGACGATCATCGCCTGCCTGAGCGCAAAAAGATCGTCATAGGGCAGCGTCTTGCCGATCCGGTCTGAAAGCGCGCGAATGATCGCCCAGTCCTCGCGCGCCTCGCCATAGGGGAAATGCGCGCGCGCCGTCATCTGCGCGCGCCCTTCCATATTCACATAGACGCCGCTCTGTTCGACATAGGCCGCGCTAGGAAAGATGACATCGGCATGGCGCGCGCCGGCGTCGCCGTGATGGCCCTGATAGACCACGAAGGCGCGCTTCAGTCTTGAGGTGTCGAACTCATCGCAGCCGAGATTGTAGACGACATCGATGGCGCCGTCGGCGGCGCCGTTGACGATGCCGGCGAAATCGCGCCCGCCCGCTTTCGGCAGGAAGCCGAGGTCAAGCGCGGCGACGCGTGCGGCGGCGAGATGCAGGATGTTAAAGCCGTTCCAGCCGTCCTTCACCGCGCCGACCGTCGCTGCAAGACCGGCGATGTCGGCGAACACGGCGGCGCCGTCCGCACGGGCGAGCGCGCCGGCGCCGATGATAATGATCGGCCTTTCGGCGCCATTCAGAAACGCCGCGCCCTTGGCAAGGCTCTCCGGCCCCGCGCCCAGCCGTTCATAGTCATACGTCAACGACGCGGCCTCGCCAATCAATCCGATCTTCAGGCCAAGATTGGCGAGCCACGCCTTGCGGATACGCGCATTGACGATCGGCGCTTCGACGCGCGGATTTGCGCCGATCAACAGAATTCGGTCCGCCCGCTCGATGCCGGCGATCCCGGAATTGAACAGATAGGATGCGCGCTCGCCGCCAAGCGGCGCGCCGTCCTGCCGGCAATCCATATGCGGCGCGCCGATCGCCGTCATGAGGTCCTTGAGCGCCTTGACCGCTTCGGCCGGCACGAGGTCGCCGACGATCGCGGCGATCCGGTCAGCTGACGCCGCCTTCAGCTTCGCGGCGACCGCGTTAAGCGCTTCATCCCAGCGCGCCGCGCGCAGCTTGCCGTTCTCACGAATATAAGGCGTGTCGAGCCGCTGGCGTTTCAGCCCGTCCCAGATGAAACGCGACTTGTCGGCGATCCACTCTTCGTTGATCTCTTCGTTGAGGCGCGGGAGAATGCGCAGGACTTCGCGCCCGCGCGTGTCGACGCGGATGTTCGAGCCGACGGCGTCCATCACGTCGATCGTTTCGGTCTTCGTCAGCTCCCAGGGACGGGCGTTGAACGCGTAAGGCTTCGACGTCAAAGCGCCGACCGGGCAAACATCGATCAGGTTCCCGGTCAGTTCGCTCGTCACCGCTCTCTCAAGATAGGTGGTGATTTCGGCGTTCTCGCCGCGATTGACGAGGCCGAGATCGTCGACGCCGGCACTTTCTGTCGCGAAGCGGACGCAGCGCGTGCACTGGATACAGCGCGTCATCACCGTCTTGATGAGCGGTCCCATGTGCTTTTCCTCGACCGCGCGCTTGTTCTCGTCATAGCGCGAGCCGTCGCGGCCGAACGCGACCGCCTGATCCTGCAGATCGCATTCCCCGCCCTGGTCGCAGATCGGGCAATCGAGCGGATGATTGATGAGGAG
>CAZHUI010000047.1:0-23979 GCA_964535605.1 uncultured Caulobacterales bacterium | reverse complement strand
GTGTTTGGGGTTGGGGGGGGTGGGCCCCTGACCGCGACATTTCCTTCTATCCACCCCCCCTCACCCCCGCCCCCACTCCCCCAAGGGGGAGAGGGGGGAAGGCGGCGATGGTGATCGCGCTCTTCGCCATGCCGGCCGCCGCCGAAACGCTTCCCGATCCTCTCGAAGCAGGGTGGAAGGGCGAAAGCGTCTGCGCCGTGAAAGAGGAGACGGAGAGCCACCGCCTTCTCCTCTGCACCTTCCCGCCCGGCGTCGGTCATGACCGGCATTTCCATGCGCCGCATTTCGGCTATGTGCTCGAAGGCGCGCGCATGCGCATCACCGACGCGAAAGGCGTGCGCGAGGTTGAAACGGCGCGCGGCGATTCCTGGCGGTCTGACGGGATTGCGTGGCACGAGGCGCTGAACATCGGCGACACGACGGCGCGCTATCTGATTTTCGAACCCAAGGGCGAGTAATGTTGAAGATCGACAATCTCCATGTCGCCGTCGCCGGAACCGAAATCATCCGGGGACTGACGCTATCCGTGCCGGCGGGCGAGGTTCACGCTGTGATGGGCCCGAACGGTTCCGGCAAGTCTACGCTTTCCTACGCAGTCGCCGGGCGCGAAGGGTATGAGGTGACGGCGGGCGCCGTGACGCTTGAAGGCGAGAGCATCCTCGGCCTCGACCCCAGCGCGCGCGCCGCGAAAGGGCTCTTTCTCTCGTTCCAGCACCCGATGGAAATCCCCGGCGTCGCGACGATGAATTTCATCCGCACGGCGCTCAATGCGCAGCGGAAAGCGCGGGGAGAGGACGAAGTGTCGGCGGCGGATTTCCTGAAGATCATCCGCGCCAAGGCGAAGATTGTAGGCCTCACCGATGAAAAGCTGAAGCGCCCGTTCAATGTCGGTTTCTCCGGCGGCGAGAAAAAGCGGATGGAGATGCTGCAAATGGCGATCTTCGAACCGCGCTTCGCCATCATGGACGAGACGGATTCAGGCCTCGACATCGACGCGCTGAAAATGGTCGGCGACGTCGTGAACTCTCTGCGCGGCCCTTCGCGCGGCTTTCTTGTCATCACGCACTATCAGCGCCTGCTCGATCACATCCGGCCGGACGCGGTGCATGTGCTCGCGAAAGGCCGGATCGTCAAATCAGGCGGGCCCGAACTCGCGGCCGAACTTGAAAAGTCCGGCTACGACCAATTTGTCGAGGCGGCGTGATGGCGTTGGGCGTATCGACGTCGGCCGACTTCCCTTCCTTGAAAAGGGAGGGCTTTCCCGCACGATTTCGCGCCTTGGCGAAATCGTCCCTGCGGGAAAGGGAGGGTTCGAAACCGGGAGCGTTGGTTCGCGCGTCGAACCCTCCCGTTCGGCCAAGGCCAGCCGCTTCGCGTCTGGGGCCTCACGCCCTCCCTTTTCAAGGGAGGGAGGTGATTTCGTGACTCCCGCCCTCACTCCTTTTGAATCCGCGCTGTCAGTCGCGGTTCCAGGCTTCGCGGGCCTGCCGCACCGGCGCTTAGAGGCGTGGAAGTGGACGGACTTGCGCAGCGTGTTGCGCGACGACCTTCCGCCCGCCGCCGATGTGGTGATCGCGCCCTCGGTGTTCGCGAACGCCGGTCCGCTGGAAATTCTGGTGATGAACGGCCGCGCGGACATTCCGGCGGACGCGCCGGAGGGTGTTACGCTTCGCGTTGAGCAGACGCGCGCCGAACCATCAGACCACCCGCTCTCCCGCCTCGCCGCAGCGCTGGCGCAGGAAACGCTTGTTATCGACATCGACGGCGAGATTGCGCAGCCGATCCTCATCCGCCGCGTCGCCGGCGCAGGCGCCGTTCATGCGCGCGCGCGCGTGCGTTTGGCGCCCGGCGCGCACGCGACCATCATCGAAAGTTTCGACGGCGCAGGCGCTTTTTTCTCGAACAGCGCGATCCGCTACGACATCGGCGCCGGCGCGCAGCTGACGCGCATCATCCGCCAGAATGCCGGCGAGGCCAGCGTTGAAACCGCGATCGCGTCGATCGGCCTCGGCGAGGGCGCGCGGCTCGACCAGACCATGCTGCTCTTCGGCGGCAAGATGACCCGCATGGAGACGAGCGTCGCCTGCGAGGGCCGCGATGCGCGCGTGACCATGCGTAGCGCGGCGGCGCTGTCGGGCGCGCGTCACGCCGACGCAACGAGCCTCGTCGCGCACCTGTCAACCGGCGGCGAAACCCGTCAGCTTCATCGCGCGGCGCTGAAAGATCGCGCGCGCGGCGTTTTTCAGGGCAAATTCCTCGTCGCGCGCGGCGCCCAGAAGACGGACGCGGAGATGAACGCCGGCGCGCTCCTCCTCGCCGACGCTGCGGAAGCGAACCACAAGCCGGAACTTGAAATCTATGCCGACGACGTGAAATGCGCGCATGGGTCGACGGCAGGCGCGCTCGACGCGGAGGCGATCTTCTACATGCGCCAGCGCGGGCTTTCCGAACACGCCGCGCGCGCGCTCCTCGTCGAGGCTTTTCTCGGCGAGGTGTTCGACGGTCTCCCCGCCGGGATCGAGCATATCCTGCGCGGCCAGCTCTCGCGCTGGCTGGAGGGCGTATGAAATCGCTCGACGTCAAGGCGATCCGCTCAGAATTCCCGATTCTTGGGCGAGAGGCTTACGGCAAGCCGCTCGTCTATCTCGACAACGCGGCCTCGGCGCAAAAGCCTCGCGCCGTGATCGACGCGATGACGCGTGCAATGGAGGGAAGCTACGCCAACGTTCATCGAGGGCTTCATCTTCTCGCCAATGAAACGACGACCGCCTTCGAGAAGGCGCGATCGACTATCGCCTCGTTCATCAACGCGGCGTCAACGGACGAAATCGTCATCACCGCGGGCGGCACTGACGCCGTCAACCTCGCCGCCAATGCGCTGGGGCAGGGGATAAGCGAGGGCGACGAAATCATCCTCTCCGTCATGGAGCATCATTCGAACATCGTGCCGTGGCATTTCCTGCGCGAGCGGAAGGGCGCGGTCCTCAAATGGCTCGACGTCAACGACGACGGCGTCATCGACCTCGACTCCTACGAGGCGCTGTTCACCAAGCGCACGAAAATCGTCGCGCTGACGCATATGTCGAACGTTCTCGGCGTATCGACGCCGGCGCGCGCGCTCGCCGATATCGCCCATGCGCATGGCGCGACAATCCTGCTCGACGGCTGCCAGGGCGCCGTCCATGGCCGCGTCGATGTCCGGGCGCTCGATTGCGATTTCTACGTGATGACCGGGCACAAGCTTTACGGGCCGACCGGCGTCGGTGCGCTCTACGGCAAGAAGGCGGCGCTCGCTGCGCTGCCGCCCTTCAAAGGCGGCGGCGAGATGATCGATCTCGTGACGACGGAGACCGTCACCTATAACGACCCGCCGCACCGGTTTGAGGCGGGGACGCCGCCGATCCTTGAAGCGATCGGGCTTGGCGCTGCGCTCGATTGGATGACCGCGACCGGGCTCGACGCCATCGCTGCGCATGAGGTGAGCCTCGCCGAGCACGCGATGGCGGAGCTCTCAAAACTCAATTTCGTCGAGCTTTACGGCCGCGCCAAGGGCAAGGCGCCGATCATCGCTTTCAATCTGACAGGCGCGCATCCTCACGATGTCGCGACCATTCTTGACCGGTCTGGCGTCGCGGTCCGGGCCGGGCACCATTGCGCGCAGCCCTTGATGCGCCGCCTTGGCCAGACGGCGACGGCGCGCGCCTCCTTCGCCGCCTACAACACCCACGACGAAATCGATGTTTTGCTAAATGGGCTGCGCAAAGCCCATGAAATGCTTAAATAGGGACCGATGGACGCCATGCGTGATGTGATCGATCTGAAATCGCCGGACGCCGATGACGCGCCCCGGCCGCAAGCCGCAGTCGCCGGCGGCAAGGCGATCCCGCCGGATGAGCTGACGCGCATCACCGCGGAAGTCATTCGTGCGCTGAAGACCGTCTATGATCCGGAAATCCCGGTCGATATTTACGAGCTTGGCCTCATCTACAAGGTCGATCTCTCCGATGAGCGCTTGCTCGCCGTCGAAATGACCCTGACCGCGCCGGGTTGCCCGGTCGCCGGCGAGATGCCGGGCTGGGTCGAAGGCGCGCTGCGCGGCGTAGACGGGGTCGGGGACGTGAAGGTCACGATGACCTTCGAGCCGCCCTGGACGCCTGAGCGCATGAGCGACGAGGCGAAGCTGGAGCTTGGGTATCTTTAGGCGAACCTTCCGGCGTTGAGCGCGGCGTTAACCGGTTTGCGTCAGCATCCGGCCCTATGGCGGCAGTTCTGAAAACTCTGAAGTTCCTCGCGGCTGGCTGGCCGACGCGCATCATCGCCGCGCTTTTTGCGATTGTCGTCGGTCAGGTCGCCTACGTCGTCGCGCTCATCAGCGTCATCGGCATTCCGGTTGCGCTCGCCCTTCTCCTCTTGCCGGCGCTCGCCTCGCTCTACATCGCCAGCGAACTCGGTCATCAGCTCTCTCGTATTTTCAGGCGCGGATCGGCCAAGCCGTTCTCGCGGCGCGCGGTCGCAGCCGTGGCGGTGGCGGCCTCGTTTGCGGTTGCGCAGGCGGCGAACCTTCAAATCGGCGCGTCGGCCCGGGCCCTCGCCGCCGGCGATTTCGCCCACCGTGACGCCGCGCCGATCGGCAGTCTCGCCCTCTCCGGCGAACAGCTGCGCGACACGGACGACAAATACCCCGCCTGTGACAGCCTTTGCCTGCGCCTTCTCATAAGCGGCGCCGTCAAGGAAGTGATGATGACCGGTCCGATCGACCCCAATTCCGGGCCGTCAGCCGGCGCGCGGGCGATCGCGGTGAAGTTCGAACGCCGCGGCGTTTGCGCGGAAAAATTCTATTTCCCGAAAATGCCGGCGCGGCTCGCTGCCCGCCGCAAGTCGTTTGCAGGCGAATACGCGGCCTATGAAGAAGCGCAGCGGCGGCAGGAAGAAGGGCAGTGCCTCATCGAAACGGAGACAAGGCTCGGCGCTGCGAGCGCGGTCCTTGCGGAAATTGAGACAAGAAGCGGCAAATCCGCCGCCGGCGCCGGTTTCGACCTTCGCGCCGACACGCGAACCGCGACGCAGCTTTCGCTATACCGGCGCAAAGGCGCGGCGTTCGAGGAAATCGGCCGCCGGACCGTCGTGCGCTACGAACCGCTCATGGTTTTCGCCGCGCCGACCTATCTTCACAGCTATGGCCTCGACACGAAACTTGGATTCGCCCGCTGGACGTCTTATCTAAATGCTCCCGGGCGTCAGTTTGGGAACGCGGCGCAGGCAGCGTTTGTCACTGATGTGATGGGCCTCGACCTGGCGCCCATCGCCGACGATCGGGCAGAGTGAGACAGTGAACGTATGATCCGCAGACCTAGGCCCAAAGTCGTCACCCTTACCGACGCCGCCGCCGGGCGGATGCGCGAGATCATGGCTGACGCAAAAGTGGATTTCATCGGCGTCCGCATCGGCGTCAAAAACGGCGGCTGCGCCGGCATGGAATACACGATGGATTACGCGACGGAGGCGAAGCCCCTCGAGGAATCCGTCGAGGAGAACGGCATCAAGGTGCTGATCGATCCGAAAGCGATCCTCTTCCTGATCGGCTCGGAGATCGACTTCGTGACGGAAAAACTCTCGCAGCGCTTCGTGTTCCGCAACCCGAACCAGACCGACGCCTGCGGCTGCGGGGAAAGCGTGACGATCGTGCCTGCGAAGATGGACGCCTGACGGGCAACCGTTTTCACCGTCCCGAATGCGCTCAAGTGCGCGGGCGGTTGGGAATTGGCATGCAGGTCGCTACCTTGCGCAGCGCCGCATCAGGAAGGCCGCCATGCTCCTGTTCAGTCGCCGCATGACATTCCTCGGCCTCGCCTCCACAGCCGCGACCGCGGCGTTCGCCGCTCCGGAAAAGAGCGCACGGCCCGGCCTTTATGATTGCGAGGGCTGCGAGGCCGTCGGCGAACGCGCTCGTGAAATGCTTGCGCCGTTCGTGGTGATCGCGGGGACGGACGAACCGGGAGCGCGCCTCCTCGTCGAGGGGCGGGTGCTGCAAAGCGACGGCGTCACGCCCGCCGCCGATGTCGTCGTTTATGCGCATCACACGAACAATGACGGCTTCTACGCGAATGGATCGACTGAAAGCGCGTGGAGCCGGCGCCACGGACGGTTGCGCGGCTGGGTGAAAACGGGCGCTGACGGGTTTTATCGCTTTGAAACGATCAAGCCCGCGCCTTATCCCGACGGAAACATTCCAGCGCATGTTCATCTGATGGTCGGCGAGCTTGGTCGGCGCGCCTATTATATCGACGATGTCGTGTTCGACGGCGAATTCGGCGTGACGGATCGCTATCGCCAGCGCCAAGAGCTGCGCGGCGGCAGCGGCATCGTTCGCCTCGCAAGGAACGCTGACGGCGCGTTTCTTGCGCGCCGCGATATCGTGCTGGAGCGCCATCCGGCCTGACGGCGGCGAAGGCTCGGTTGCCCTTGGAGGCGCGCGCGCCTATAGCCGCGACCAGCAAGGACACCCCCATGGCGATGAAGAAGAAAAAAGGCCTGCCCTCGGCCTATGTCGAGGCGACCAAGGACCAGCGCTTCGCCGGGACGTTCGAGATTTTCGTTCCCGTCGAGGGCCGCGTGCGCCCGCAGCGCGTGCCGATGCAGTTCGACAGTCAGGCGGCCGCCGAGACCTGGCTTTTCAGCCCCGAAGGCGAGGCTGCGATCGCGGACATCCGCGCCGCGAAATGACCGCGCCCGTTTTGCCGGCGGCCGACCGCAATTGGCACCCGCGCCGCTAATTGGCCGCACCGCAATCGAGCACCGCTGGACCGAACCGCGCCGGCATAAAAAGCCGGCCAAGCCCTGATTTGTGAGCGTTTTTTCCTATTGCCCTGTCCAAGGGCGGTCCGTGGATATTTGGGCCCGGTGCCGGCGCTGTAAAGATATTGATTTTCATTCGCATTAGCATTAACCCCCGATCCCAATTCGAATTGTTCAGTTGGGAAGGGGATCGTCATGATACGCCGTCGGCTAATTGGAAGTTTCATCGGGGGCGCTTCGCTGACCGCAGCGCCGGCTATGGCGCAGTCGGCGGTCGCGGTTGACGCGTCGGCGGACGAGGTCATCGTCATCGGCCAGTATCTGGCGCGGGATCTGTCGCTCCCGCAGCAGGTCCTCCCGATCCTTGATACGCCGCAGTCGATCACGGTCGTCGAAGACGACCTGCTGGCCGAGCAGGGGCGCCGGACATTGCGCGACTCCTTGCGCAACATCACCGGCGTGAGCTTTCAGGCCGGCGAGGGCAATCCGCCGGGCGGCGGCGACGCCTTCAGCGTCCGCGGGTTTTCCGCGCGCGACGACATTTTTGTCGACGGCGTCCGCGATCCCGGGAACTACTTCCGGGATCCGTTCTATGCGGAGCGTATCGAAGTCACCAAGGGACCTGCCTCAGCGTTCGCCGGGCGCGGCAATGTCGGCGGGACTGTCAACATCGTCACCCGCCAGCCGCTGCTGGAGAACAAGATCGGGGCCGAGGCGGGCGTTGGAACGGACGAGCTCTTCCGCGGCACGATTGACGTCAACCGCGTGCTCGACGAGGACAACGGCGTCGCCTTTCGCCTGACCGCGATGGGCCATAGCGCCGATGAGCCGGGCCGCGACAATGTCTTCAACCGGCGTTGGGCGGTGGCGCCGTCGATCGGCGTCGGTCTTGGCGGCGACACCAGCTTTATCGTCAATTATCTGCATCTTGAGCAGGACGATCAGCCGGACCTCGGGCTTCCTAACGGCCGAAACCCAAGCCTTGCCGGCTCCGGTTTTGAGGGCTTGGTCGCGCCTGTCGATTTTGACAATTACTACGGCTATTCGACGGACTACCGCGATGTCACGACCGACACGGTGACCGGGCGTTTCGAACATCGCTTCGCCGAATCCCTCAAGATCGCCAATGTCACCCGTTTCGCCCGCGTGACCAATGATCAGATCGCGTCGGCGCCGCGCTTTGTCGGCGCCGTCACGACCCTCGACGCTACGACGCAGGTCGTTGGAAACGCCAAACCGCGCGACCAGGAAGATCAGCTGTTCATCAATCAGACCAACCTGACCGCGGAATTCGGCGCTGGCGCCATGCGCCACACGCTGGTGATCGGCGGCGAATATGTCGATGAATCGAGCCACAACCGTCGCCGGCTCGATCGCGACGGCCCCGCCACGAACCTCTTCAATCCGGTCTTTCAAGCCGCGCCGGACATCCCCTTCAACGGCACGCGCGCGCGGACCGATATCGAAACCTTCTCGCTCTATCTGTTCGACACCATTGAACTGGGCGAGCGGTGGCGGGTCGTCGGCGGCGTCCGGCGCGACTGGGTCGAGACGCGCGTGCGCGGCTTCGACGATGACGGCATCGCGCCCGGATTTGTCACCGATCTGACCCGCGACGACAGCAATTGGAGCGGGAACGCGTCGCTGGTGTTCAAGCCGACGGCGAATTCCAGCCTCTACGTCGCTTACGGCACATCGTTCGAGCCGGGCAGCGGCGCGGAAGTGGTGCAACTCGCCGGCGGCAACAACAATCCGCCGGTCTCGGCGGCGAATTTCTTCGTCGATCCCGAGACAAGCAAAGCCTGGGAAGCCGGCGCCAAAGCCGATCTTATGGACGGCGCGCTCCAGCTTTCCGGCGCGGTGTTCCAGATCACCCGCGACAACGCGCGCACGCCGGGCGTCAACCCGGGCGACCCGGCGGTCGTGCTCGAAGGCGAACAGCGCGTCCGCGGCTTCGAACTGCAATCGATCGGCCTCCTGACGCCCCGCTGGAACGTGTTTGCGGGCTACACCTATCTCGACGGCGAGGTCACGGAGTCGAACCGCGCGTTTGAAGTCGGCCAAAGGCTCGACGGGACGCCGGAACATTCGCTGACGGCGTGGACCAGCTATGCGGTCACCGACGCGCTGCTCTTTGGCGGCGGCCTTCAGCACGTTTCCAGCCGGACGAGCAATATTCAACAGTCTCCGACGTCGAACATTACGATCGTAAACCCGTCATTCACGGTCGTAGACGCCTTCGCCGAATATCAGTTCAGCGACACTGTCGGCGTGCGGGTCAATGTCTACAATGTCGGCGACAGGCGCTATTTCTACTCGTTCTCAAGCGGCCAATCGATCCCGGCCGCTTCCCGCTCGGCGACGGTCACCTTGACGTTCGACTTCTAACGTCGTCAGACTCGATCGTGATGATGATCGAGATCGAGGGGCTCCTTGACGCGAAAGCGGTGCGCCGCTTTCGCGCCGCGCTTGACGCCGCTCCGTGGGCGGACGGAAAGGTCACCGCGGGCTATCAGTCGGCGCTCGCCAAGAACAACGAGCAGCTGCCGGAGGACTGCCGCGAGGCGCGCGAACTGGGCAAGGAAATTCTCGAAGCGCTCTCGCGCAATCTCCTCTTTCGAACTTTCGCGCTGCCCGCGGCGATCTTTCCCCCGCTCTTCAATCGTTACGGCGCAGGGCGCAGCTTCGGGGCCCATATCGACAACGCCTGGCGCCCGCTGCCGGGCGGCGGCCAGCTGCGCACGGACATTTCCGCGACATTGTTCCTCGCCGATCCGTCCGACTATGAGGGCGGCGAATTGCTGATCGAGGACGGCCATGACGGCAAGCGGGTAAAGCTGCCGGCGGGCCATCTCTTTCTGTATCCGGCGACGACGCTGCACAGCGTCGCCCCCGTCACTTCAGGGGAGCGCCTGGCGTCTTTCTTCTGGATCGAGAGCCTCGTCGCCGACGGCGCGAAGCGGTCGATCCTGTTCGATCTCGACATCGCCATCCAGTCGCTGCGCCCGCGCGTCGGCGATGACGACGCCGCGCTGATCGCCCTGACGGGGTGCTACCATAATCTGTTGCGCGAATGGTCGCGCCGCTAGGGCCCCGAGCTGGCAGGGCGGCCCGGACCTTTCTGCGAATAAGTATCATTACTAGTCTGGACGGCAATTGAGAGGGCGCACTCGGCGCCGCCCCAGAATCGCTCGCCCGTTGGCCTCGCGCGGCGGGCTGGATTTCACCCCGGCCGCTTGACGGCTACACAAGGGTCCGAAGAGGGCTGCGGTTTGCGGGCTTCGAAAGGAATAGGGTTGTGAGAGTATTTGCAGCGGCGGCGGCGATCGCTTGTTTGATGTCGGCAGGCGCGGCGGCGCAATCCAAAAGCTCGCGAACGCTCGACTTGCGCGATTTCGACGCCATCGAGATCGGCGGCGCCTACGAACTTGACGTGATCGTCGGCGAGGATTTTTCAATCGAGCTTTCGGGTCCGTCAGAAGAGATGGCGCGGGTCGAGGCAACGCTGAAAAACGGCGCGCTTGTTCTCGGCGCGAAGAAGCGCACCAAGGGCGACCACAAAGGCGTCAGGGCCGTCGTCACCATGCCGGCGCTCAATCGCCTGTCCGTTTCCGGCGTCGCCGACGCCGATGTCAGCGGCGTTGACGCCAGGGATTTCAAACTCGACCTTTCCGGCGTCGGCGAGGTGAACATCGCCGGCCAATGCGACCGGCTGATCGCGCGCGTATCGGGCGTCGGCGAAGTCGACGCGCAGTCGTTTCAGTGCAGGGCGGTCGACGTCAAGGTCGCCGGCATCGGCGAGGCGCGCGTCTATGCGAGCGAAAGTGTGTCGGCGGAAGTCTCCGGCATGGGCGGGATCATGGTCTACGGCTCGCCGAAATCGGTCGACAAGCGCGGCGGGTTTTTCTCGGAGATCAAAGTGCATTGACGCGAGGGGCGCGTCGATTTTTAGGAGGGGCGAATGAAGATTTTCCTGGGGTTTCTGATCGGCCTGATCCTTGCCGCGGCGATCGCCGCGACGGCGCTGAAAGTCGCCTGGGGCGACATCACCGATGTCAGCGAGCGCGACCGCGGCGCCGATGAGACGCGCACCATCGAGGTTGCTGATTTCGACCGCATCGATATCGCCGGCGTCATCGAACTCGATGCGACGGTCGGCGGCGATTATTCGCTGACGCTGTCGGGCCGCGCCGACGATCTCGACCGCGCGCGCGCCGAAGTCGTCGACGGCGAGCTCATCCTCGACACTGCGCATGACGAGGGCCGGGTCGGGCGCAAGATCATACGCCACGGCGTCACCGCGACAATCACGCTGCCGGCGCTCGCCGCCGTCGATGCGACCGGCGTCGTTGACGGCGAGATCAAGGGGATCGCCGCCGGCGCCTTTGACGTCGACATTTCGGGCGTCGGCGATCTGAAGCTTTCGGGAACCTGCGACGCGCTCAAAGCCGATGTGTCGGGCGTCGGCGATCTCGAAGCCAAGGACCTCATCTGCCGCACGGTCGATGTCGAAGTTTCCGGAATCGGCGGCGCCAGCGTCTATGCGAGCGAAAGCGCCAGCGCGGAGATCGCCGGCATCGGCAAGATCGAAATCTACGGCTCGCCGGCGTCAGTCTCGAAGTCGAATACGAGCCCCCTGGGCCGCATCAGCGTCAAGTAACGCTCAGGCCGCAAGTTCGAGGAGCGGCTTTGTCCGCGCCGCGCGAACGCCCGGCAGCACGCCGCCGATGAGCCCGATGGCGAGCGCAAAGACCAGCGCCGTCGCGACCAGCGACGGCGACATTTCGACCTTGAAGACCAGCTGCGTGAAGCCCGATCCGAGCGTCGACGTCGTGCGGCCGTTGAAGAAGACAAAAGCGATGAGGAGGCCGAGCGCGGCGCCCGCCGCCGCCAGCATCAAGGCCTCGATCAGCGTGCCCATGAAGGCCGCAAAGCCGGAAAAGCCGATAATGCGCAGCGTCGCGATTTCGGAGGCGTGCGCCGACACCGACGCGTTCATGGTGTTGAGCGCGCCGGCGAGCGCGCCGATCGCCATCGTCGCGCCGAGGAAATAGGCGATTCCGACGAAGACGCCGGTCGACTGCGAGGCTTGCGCGGCGAAATATTCGCGCTCCGACAGCGCCTGCAGGTCCTTGGTGCGTGCGTCGGCCTTCACGAAATCCTTGAAGGCGGCCATGTCCGCCGCTGAATTCAGTTTCATGCGCATCGTCTGAAAGACGTTCGGCCGGTCGAAGAGGCTTTGCGTGACGGCGATATCGGCCCACAGCTCCGATTCAAACACGGTGCCGGGCGCCGCGAACACGCCGACGACCTGCCACTCGCCGCCGCGAAGGCGGATCGACTTGCCGAATTCGAAGCCGTCGAATTCGCGCAGCAAACCGGCGCCGACGACGATTTCATTGGTGCCGGGCGTGAACATGCGCCCCTCGGTGATCGTGACGTTCTGGCGGATCGCAAGGCCCTGCGCCCCAAGGCCGCGAAAAGGCATGTTCGCTTTGGTGCCGGTCGACTTTTTGACGCCGTCGACGATGACGAGGAGTTCCCCCGACGCCAGCGGCGCGCCGTTCGCCTGCGCGACGCCGGGCCCCGTCGCCAGGATGTTGAGCTGCTCGCGCGTCACGACGCTGTTGATCTCGGCGACCGACCCGTCGCGCAAGACGACCGCGACGTCGTCGGCGCCCGATCCCTTGATCGTTTGCGCAAGGCCGTTCGACAAAGCGAGGAAGAAGAGCAGCACCGCGATCGCGAGCGCTACCGCGACGACCGTCGCGATCGACATCGCCCCGCGTTGCGGGATCGACTGCAGATTGAGCGCAGTTACAGTCCCGATCTGATTGAGAAGCGTCGGCATGGGAATTTCCTATTTGCGGCCGAGCGCGTCGACGATGCGCATGCGATAGGCTTCAAGGGCGGGGAGGGCGCCGGTGACAAGGCCGAGGGCGAGGGCGATCAGCGCGCAGGGGAGAATGACCTCAGGCGCGAAATAAATCGGCGGTCCGGAACCGCCGCCAGCCGCCGCCATCGCGCCGAGCATCGCGGCGGCGAGGCCGACGCCGAGCCCGGCGCCAAGCAGCGACAACAGCAGCGACTCGCCCAGCACCATCCGCAAAATGCGCGGCGAGGAAAAGCCGAGCGTCTTCATCACGCCCATTTCCTTCGTCCGCTCGCGCACGGCGAGCGCCATCGTCGTGCCGACGATCAGCAGGATGGCGGTGAAGGCCGCACCGACGACAAGCGTCGTAACGAGCCCGATATCGCCGAGCTGCGCGGCGAAAGATTTGTTGAACGCCGCCTCATCCTGCGTCGAGGTCTCGTCAGCGGAGTTGGCGAAGCGCGTGTCGATCGCATTGATGACGGAATCGTTGAGCGCGGGCGACTGCGTCAGAAACGCGATCCAGCCGATGCGGTCGCGCCCGAAGCTGATCGTCTCGTTGAAATAGTCGTAATTGATGAGGACCGATCCTGTCTGCGAACTCCCCGGCGGCGTCGGGATGGTGCCGACAAGCTTGAAGTCCCAGACGCGGCTGCCGTCCTGCTGGCTGAAAATGTTGCTGTTGAGGGGGATCGTGTCGCCGACTTTCCAGCCCCATTTTTCGGCGACGGGTTCGGCGGCGAGCATCGCGGTGCGCTCGATGAAGAATGCAGCTTTCGCCTCGTCGGTGATCGGCAGGTCATCCTTGTAAACCTCGTAATAGGTTTCCGGCTCTACTGCGAAGACCGGCATGAAGCCCTTCAGCGGGTCCCGATAATAGCCGCCGAACCAGTTGAGATGCGTCGCGACCGCAACGCCCTCGGTGCGCGCGATCCTGTCGTAATGGGCGATCGGCAGGCTTTCAGTGAAATTGATTTTCGACAGCGTGATGAGGCGATTGGGCAGCGAATTGAAATTGTTGATGGCGTGATTGAAGCTGAACAGGATCGAGAAGATCAGGAACGCGATCAGGATCGACACGATGAGAAGGCTCGTGCGCACCGGCTTGCGGAAGAGGTTCTTCCGCATCAGGAAGAAGTCGTTCACGCCGCGAGCTCCTTCTCGTTGAAGCGGCCCTTGTCGAGATGGAGCGTGCGCTTGGCGAACTTCGCAGCTTCCGCGTCGTGCGTCACCATCATGATCGTTTTGCCAAGCTCGCGATTGAGAAGCTGGAGAGTCGAGAGGATTTCATCCGCCGTCGTGCGGTCGAGATCGCCGGTCGGCTCGTCGCAAAGAAGAAGCTTGGGGTCGGCGACGATCGCGCGCGCGATTGCGACGCGCTGCTGCTGGCCGCCGGACATTTCGCGCGGCTTGTGCCGCGCGCGATCAGCGAGGCCGACGACTTTCAGCGCCGTTTCGACATTCGCCTTGCGCTTGGCCGCGGAAAGATTGGTCAGCATCAGCGGCAGTTCAACGTTCTGCGCGGCCGATAGCGTCGGCATCAGATTGTAAAACTGAAAGATGAAGCCGGCATTGGTCGCGCGCCATTTCGCAAGCTGGCCTTCGTTCATCGGATCGAGGCGCTGGCCCGCGAATTCAATCGTGCCGCCGTCCGGCCGGTCGGTGCCGCCGAGGAGATTGAGGAGCGTCGTCTTGCCCGAGCCCGACGGTCCCATAATGGCGACGAAATCGCCCTCGGGCACGGTCATGGTGAGCTTGTCGAAGATCGCAATCTTCTCCTTGCCGCGCACATAACTCTTATCGACGTTCGACAGGCGGATGAGTTCGGCCATGGACGGCTCCGTTTAAAATTTCGGGCGCTAATCTATCGTTTTGCTGCTTGCGCGGGCCTTCTAGGAAAGTCCAGTGCTCGCGATGCATCCTTCGTGACGCCTACGCTTCGCTCCGGCTCCTCAGGATGAAGGATAGTCTTCATCCTGAGGAGCGGCCCTCTTGGGCCGCGTCACGAAGGATGAAATGCGGAGACCTATTCATCAAGCCACAGGATCCAAAAACCGTACGCTGATCGCCATTTCAGGCAGAATGCGCGGGTCGGCTTTTTCAAAGCCGATGCGAACCCGAACGGTCGCCTTGGCCCGGTCGGCGGCGGGAATAGTCGCAATGACGCGCGCGGGCAAGCGCTCGTCGGGATAGGCGTCGAGCACCGCTTCGACTTTCTGCCCCTCGGAGACGCGCGCGATATAGGCTTCGCTGACATCGACCTCGATTTCGAGGCTGGCCATGTCGACGATGGTGCAGACGCCCGTTCGCGTAAAGCCGCCGCCCGCGGAGACCGGGGAAATGATCTCGCCCGGCTGCGCCGCCTTGTTGATGACAACGCCGTCGAACGGCGCCTTGATCTCGAACCGGTCGAGCTGCGCCCTGGCGCGGTCGGCGTCACTTTTGAGCGCATTGCGCGTTGCAAGCGCAGCGTCGACGCGCGCCTGCGCGTCCGTCAGCGCCGCATTGCTGGCGTATCCTTGCTTGGCGAGCGCGCGGGTGCGGTCGAGAATGCGCCGCGCCTCCGCAAGATCGGCGTCAGCGGAAGCCGCGCGCGCGATCGCCGCGTCGGTGTCGGCTTTGGCGAGCGTCGATTCGAGCACGGCGAGCACCTCGCCCGCCTTCACCTTTTGGCCTTCCTCGACGCGCACTTCGACGAGAAGGCCCGTCACTTCGGCGGCGACCGTCGCCTGCCGGCGCGCGACGACATAACCGGACGCGGTGAGCGATCCCGCCGGCGCAGCGCTGGAGGGCGCCGTGGGCGACGTTGCAATCACCGGCGCAATTTCGGCGGCGGGCGGCGCGGGCTTGAGAAACCATCCGGCCCCCGCGCCGACCAGCAGACACCCGGCGCCGAGCGACAGGGCCGCCGGCGCCGACAAACCGCGCGGGCGCGCGGCGGCGTCAACGCCCCGATCGATCTTGAGCGATTTCAAAAGGTCTGACTTGTCGTCCAAAACGCGCGCCCCGCATACAAAAGAAAGCGCACAATAGGGCTCCGCCTAGTCGGACGCAACGAAAGCGGCGGATCGCCGCCGCAAAAACTCGGCGTAACATCCTAATTCTGTTAACTTTCCGCCGACAGGCGTCAAGCGCCGAAACGGGAGACATTATGAAGACGACAGCCTTTGCATTTGCGGCGACAGGGTTGGCTTTCGGCGGCGCACCTGCGGCGCTTGCAGAACCGTCAACAGCGTGCGCGGTTCACCGCGCATCGGTGACACTCGCGGTCGATCCTGAGGGTCGCGACCGCCTGCAGGTGCTGGCGCCGGGCGTCAGCGCCGAGCCGCTATGGGCGGAACGGATCTACGCGAAGAAGCCGCTGCGAGCAGCGACCGCGAGCGCCGGCGATCAAATCTTCCTCATGTTCGAAGGCTGCGACCTCGCGCGCCGGGTGATGATCGGTTTTGCGAGGCCGCTTTAGCGTTTCGAGGGTCAGTTCTTTTCGGCCGGCTTTTTGATTCGGTTCGAGTCGATGCGCAGGTCGGGAACGCGATCGAACGGCAAGGGCGGCTTCTCACCGTCCACCGGCGGGACGGGCGTTCCGGCCTCCGCCGGCAGGGCGCTGCGAATAAGCCGCCAGTCGGCCTTGCGGCTCGCCGGCGCGAGATCCTGCTGGCGCACGGGCGATATCGCCTCGGCGTCGTCCGCGCGCGGGGCGGAATCCGCCAGTTTCATCGCCTGCGAGAACGTCAGCGCGGAGACGCGCTGATATTGCTTCTGCGCGGTCGCCGTGTCCTTGCGCAGCTCCGGACTGCCGCGGTCGCCGACAAGTTTCATCAGCGCACGGACGGAGGCGTCGATGTCCTTAGGAACGACCGGTGCGTCCGCCGCGAACATCGATTCGAGCGCCTTCCGGTTATTCGCCGCCGCGCCCAGTTTGGAGAAGTGCTTGACGACCGCTGCGGCCTGTTTGCGCGCGTCGGGGTTCTTGATGAGCAGTTCGGCGAGTTCGGGGCTGTGACGATAATAGAGCCGCATCATCTCGCGTCCTTCGACATAGGGCTTCAGCCCCGTGTCGCGGAAGGCGCGCAGATCGTTCACCGTCGCCGCATAGTCGCCAAGCTCGGCCGCCGCGACTTTCGACGCGACGCAGGACAAGTCGATCGGCGCCGAGATCGACGCCCAGTTATAGCGGAGAATCTCATTAGCGTCGGTCCAGGTCTGACCGGAGAGTTCGCCCGAAAGCGATGTCCAATATTCGAGGAGGTTCTGATGGCCGGACCCCCACATCACGGTGTTGTAAAGCGTCGAGAGCGGAACGCGGTTCGCGACGTTGCTGTCATCGAGGCTGTTGCGGCCGCAGTCCTCGTCGCCGCCATTGTTGTCGCCCGCTGCGTCCATCAAGTCGAGCAGCGCGGCGGCGACGCGGCCTTCCTGCCGCTCGCCCAAGCGATTGGGACCGCAATAGGCTTCGATGGCCTGGCCGCCGGTGTCGCTTTGAGTCGTGCAGGCCGGCCACTCGCCGGCGTTCTCCGTTGTGCCTTCATCCCAGTTATACTGGCCGTCATTGCAGCTTGAGAGCATGAAGGCTGTCGCGAATCCCTCGCTCCAGGACAGCCGCGCGTCCTGCAGGCTCTCGACGAAATTATGCGCGCCGCCGGGGCTCTGGTCGCCGCCGGGATAGGCCTGTTCCATCAGATGGTGACCGTATTCGTGAAGCGCGATATCGGGCGCGCGATTGCTGGCGGCTGACAGGTGGATCGTCGGGCCGCTGTCCCGGTAAAAATCGCCATCGCCCGGGTAATCGATATCGACATGGCCGGGATCGCGACCGCCGGTGAAAGTGATGTGCTGCCAGGCGCGATCCATGAAGGCGAAGACCTGCGCCGCTTCCATATCGTCGCCGGGCGCGTGCGTTCCGATGTCGAGAACGGACCCTTCGCGGACGTCGTCGAATTGCGGGGCTTTCCATTCATAGTCGCCGCCGTCATGCACGCGCCAGCGCGAGTTCCGCAGCTTCAGCATGACATAGAGATCGCGGCCGTTCTGCAGCCAGCCGTCGTCATTGTTGACAGAGAAGGAAAACTCGCCGTTTCCGTTGGTCGCCACCGAGCCGAGGAATTCGTCGCCGAACGTGTCGTCGTCGTAAAGAAAGACGCCGGCGTTCACGAGCGGGCGAACCGTGCCCTCGAAATCCGTATAGACGAAGCGGCCGCGATAGGTCACGGGATCGCGCGCGCGCCAGGCGTCCTTCGAGACGTCGCGCACAAAGCCCTCGCTCGCGCCGGAGCCTTCTTCGGGGCGGACGAGAAGCGCCTTGTCATTCGCAGGCGCGACTTTCAGCCCGCGCAGGTCCTGCGCCGTCACTGCGCGCGTCGGGCCGCCGAGCGCGCCGACGGAATTATCCTTGCGGAAATTTTCCGACCGCCGCGATTTGCGAACATCGCGCCACTCCTCCTGCGAATAGAGGCGGGCGCCGCCGTCCGGCGTCACCTCTTCAAAGAGGATGATGCGGTCATAGACCGCGCCCGTGCCGTCGCCCGCGGCGATCTCGATCTTGTAGACGCCGGGCTCGCGCATGACAGGAATGTCGGCGACAATCTGCGCCTCGCCTTTTTCTGCGCCGCTGCGTTTTTGGCTGCGCGCCAGCTCGGTTGGCCGCAGCGGATCGGTCGATAGAACGATTGTCGTAATGACGATGTCCTGCCGCGCCGTATTGACCTTCAGGCGCAATGGCACCCTGAAGACGCCGTCATCCGCTTTCAGCGACTGAAATTGCTTGAGGTCGAGCGGCTCGGCCTCAATCGGCCGGTCGGGCGGGGTCGCGGCCGCGATTGTCGCAGCCGCCAGATAGAGAACAAGCGCCAATGGCGCGGCGGCTATAGGCATCAGGGCTTTCATGACAGTCTCCCTCTGTCGGTTGGTCCAATCGGCGCAGCATGCCGGCGCGCTGAAAAGCGCGCCAACGGTGGTCCGGGTCTCAAGGTGTCGATGGCGGGGCGCCGTCTCGGGCGCGTCGCCCGGCGAAACAACTCAGCAGGGCCGAGAATAGGCCTTCAGACCCTGCGTCACAACAACAGACCCGCCGCCGGCGTGAACTGGGTCACTCAACCGAGGGGGAAACCCCCGGCCGCCTTCCCAGCCGCCGTCAACCGCCCTATGACGCGGCGCCATGAACGAGATCTGGACCTTTCTGACCGCGCGGCCGACCGACCAGGGCTGGCTGTGGTGGCTGGTGCCGACGACGCTGCAGGCGCTCGCCCTCATCCTCGCGCTGCTGATCGCGCAAGCGTTCCTGATGTATTTCGACCGCAAGGTCTGGGCGGCCGTGCAGATGCGCAAGGGCCCCAATGTCGTCGGGCCGTTCGGGCTCCTTCAGTCCTTCGCCGACCTCTTCAAATTCGTCTTCAAGGAAATCGTCATTCCGGCGGGCGCCAACAAGGCGCTGTTCCTGATCGCGCCGATCATCACCTTCGTGCTGGCGCTTGTCGCCTGGGCGGTCATTCCGGTCGGACCCGGCATGGTCGGCGCCGACATCAATGTCGGCATTCTTTATCTCTTCGCGATCTCCTCGCTCGGCGTTTACGGCATCATCATCGGCGGCTGGGCGTCCAATTCGAAATACCCGTTCCTCGGCTCGCTCCGGTCAGCAGCGCAGATGGTCTCCTACGAAGTCTCGATCGGCTTCGTCATCATCACGGTGCTGTTGCTCGTGGGCTCGCTCAACCTGACGGACATCGTCAACAGCCAGGCGCGCGGAGGCGGCGGTTTCTGGAACTGGAACTTCATTCCGCTGTTCCCGATGTTCGTCGTGTTCTTCATCTCGGCGCTCGCTGAGACGAACCGCCCGCCCTTCGATCTGCCGGAAGCCGAGAGCGAACTCGTCGCCGGCTATCAGGTCGAATATTCCTCGACCCTCTTCCTGATGTTCATGATCGGCGAACTCGCCAATATCGTCCTGATGTGCGCGATGCTGACGCTGCTTTTCTTCGGCGGCTGGCATTCGCCGATCCCGTGGGCGCCGCTGGAGTCGATCCCGGTCTTCTGGTTCATGCTGAAGACGTTCTTCTTCTTCTTCCTGTTCGCGATGGTGAAGGCGATCGTGCCGCGCTATCGTTATGATCAGCTGATGCGCATCGGCTGGAAGATCTTCCTGCCGCTGTCGCTCGTGTGGGTCGTGCTCGTCGCCGGCCTGCAGCTCGCCATTCCCGATCTCGCCGCCTATTTCCAGAGCTGGAGAAGCTAGATGTCGCGCATTGTTCAAGCGCTGAACGGCTTCATGCTGAAGGACTTCGTCGGCGCCTTCTTCCTCGCCATGAAGTATTATTTTCGCTCCAAGGCGACGCTCAATTATCCGTTCGAGAAGGGGCCGCTGTCGCCGCGCTTCCGCGGCGAGCATGCGTTGCGCCGCTATCCGAACGGCGAAGAACGCTGCATCGCCTGCAAGTTGTGCGAGGCGGTCTGCCCGGCGCAGGCGATCACGATCGAGGCCGAGCCGCGCGAAGACGGCTCACGCCGCACGACGCGCTACGACATCGACATGACGAAATGCATCTATTGCGGCTTCTGTCAGGAAGCGTGTCCCGTGGACGCGATCGTCGAAGGCCCGAACTTCGAATTCGCGACGGAAACGCGCGAGGAGCTCTTCTACGACAAGGCGAAGCTCCTCGAAAACGGCGACCGCTGGGAGCGGGAAATCGCGAAGAATTTGGAGATCGATGCGGCGTACCGGTGAGGGACGTCAGGAGCGTGCGAACCGGAGCAACGGCGCGTAATCATGGAGATCGGCCGCGCGCAAAGCTTCAATGTAGGCGCGCCTGACCTCGCCGATGTCGGCGATTGACGCGCCGCCCCAACTGAACCGATCCCCGCCGTTTCGCCGGATTAGCAGATCGGCCATCAGCCGCGCATGACGTCCGTTGCCGTTCGCAAATGGATGCACAAAAACGAGACGGTGATGGAGCCGGACGGCGATCTCATCCGGCTGAAAAGTCCTGTTCTCGATCCAAAATCGCGCATCGTTGAACAGCGCGGCGGTTTCATTGCCGATTCGGTGGGGTTCCACGCCGATGTTTCTTTCCGTGGTGCGATAGGCGCCTGCCCAATCCCAAACGGTCCCGAACATGCGCCGGTGCAGGTCAAGCGCAAAGGAGACCGTCAGCATATTGGCGCGGCGGCGCCGGAAAGCCCATGCGACGGCCTTGTCGATACCGTCCTGTTCGGCGGCGTTTAAGTCGGCGCGTGTAGTGATCCAGCTTTGTTTGAGGCCTTTTCGTTCATCCTGCGCGAGCGGTGTCGCATCCGGCAAATCGTCGAAGAGATCCGTCACCGATCGTCCCACAAGTCGCGTTCTTTCAGAGTCTCGCGAATGAACTTTTCGGCGCGCGCCTCAAAGGCCGGATCGGTCGACTGATCTTCGATCGCCATCGAATGCGCGACGCCGCCGAGTTCGCGCCGCGCAATCGCCTGAGCGCGCGAGGCGACCATCGACTCGAGGCTTCGATGCGGCACAATTGCGTAGACGAGCATGCAGTCCATCGCCGCCGCCGCTTTTCTGAGAGAAGCGAGGGATATTGATCCAGCTGCTTCCGACTTCTCGAGGTCAGAGATGCTTTGCGGGGTGACAGCGAGTCGCCGCGCCAATTGGGGACCGCTCATGCCGAGCGCATCGCGGATCGCCCGGATCCAGCCTTTTGGCGGCGGCTCAAAGCGGTCTTCAGGCCGCAGCGGCGACAATCGGGCGTCAAGGCTGCGGCGAGCGACGTTCAAGGCATCATTCATAAAGCTATAACCTTATTTACTAAACTTTATATAAGGAGATAGACTGATAATTTGGCGGTGTCAACAAGCTATGGCCTGATAAAATCAGATGGCAAGAAGACCGCCTATACCCGTTCCGCAATGATCTCCATCAACAGCGGCGTCGTCATGATGGTGCGCGGGTCCTTCTCCGCCGCCTCCCATTCCTTCGCGACTTCCTCCGCCCATTGAGCGCTGACGACGCCGCGCTCGGCGAGGCGTTTGGCGTGCGGAGGGATGAAGGTCTTGGGCCATTGCCATGTGAAATCGGCGGGCGAGGTCGTGAAGACGATTGGGTTCGCTTCAATCACTTTCAGGCCAGCGTCAGGCAGCGCCGGCAGAATTTTCCTGGCGACGTCGATATCGCCTGCGTTTTGATGCCAGTCGCTGATCGCGGTCTCGACGAATTCGGCGAGTTTGGCGCGATGCGGCGTCCACGCCATCGTCCCCCAGTCCCAATAGTCGTGGCAGATGAAGCGACCGCCCGGCCGGAGCGCGCCGCTGAGTTTCTTCAGGACCGCGATCGGGTCCGCCATGAAGATGAAGACCCAGCGGATGAAGACGGCGTCGACGCCGGAGACCGGGATCTGATCAAGCATCAGATCGACATTATGAAGGGTTACGTTCGAAAGTCCGCGCGCGGCGGCGCCGGCTTCGATCGCATGGCGGAAATTATCGGACCGGTCGAGCGCATGGACGCGGCCCGTGGGGCCGACGATCTCGGCAAGGTCGAGGCTCGCATGGCCGGGGCCGGATCCCGCATCGATGACGGTTGAGCCGTCAGTGATCCCGGCGCGCCGGAATACGTCGAGCGTTCGCGCCCGCCAGACCCGGTGCTGGACGCCGAGCCGCCAGGTTTCGGCGTCGTGGGTGCCAAGGTAATAGGACTTTTCTTCGCTCATCGGCCGTTCTCCCTGAAGGGATCATCATAGCTGAACTGCGGCGCTGGCGACGCCCGCTTCTTGTGGAAAATCAACGCTTCCGGAACCGCTTTCGGCGGGCGCTTGCCGCCCTTTGCAAAGGAAATCGGCGCGGTCTAGAACCCGCGCCAATTCGCAGCCGCGGCGCCGGGTCTTCAGGCCCTTCGGGGCCGCATTCGTCAAACCCGCCGCCAGCGGGGCCGCGCGGGTCCAGCGCCGCCCCAAACCAGAGTCGCCATGACGCTCGCCGCCTTCGCCTTCTGGGTTTTTGCGCTGTCCGCAATCGCCTCGGGGCTGATGGTCATCGCGTCGAAGAACCCGGTCAATTCGGTGCTCTTTCTGATCCTCGCCTTCATCTCGGCGGCGGGGCTCTTTGTGCTGATGGGCGCTGAATATCTCGCGATGCTCCTCGTCGTCGTTTATGTCGGCGCCGTCGCAGTGCTGTTCCTGTTCGTAGTGATGATGCTCGACGTCGATTTCGTTGAGCTGAAACAGGGCTTTCTCAATTATCTCCCGATCGGCGGGGCGGTGGCGGGGCTGGTCGTCGTCGAACTGATCCTCGCTTTCGCCGCCTGGTCGATGCCGTCGGACGAGGCGCTCGCGCGCGCGCACCCGGTCGCGTCGGCAGGTTCGGCGCTCGCCAAGCCGGGTGCGCCGGGGAACGTCGAAAGCCTCGGGCTCATCCTCTACACCGACTATGTTCATTTCTTTCAGATCGCCGGTCTCATCCTTCTCATCGCGATGATCGGCGCCATCGTTCTCACCTTCCGGACGCGCGAAGGCGTGAGGAAGCAGGACCCCGCGGCGCAGGTCGCGCGCAAACGCGCAGCAAGCGTCGAACTCAAAAAAGTCGGAACAGGACAGGGGATTTAGGCGCGATGATCGGGCTCGGGCATTATCTCAGCGTCGCGGCGGTCCTCTTCGCCATCGGCATGGCGGGCATTTTTGTCAACCGCAAGAACGTCATCATCATCCTGATGTCGATCGAACTGATGCTGCTCGCGGTCAACATCAACCTCGTCGCCTTCTCGCAGTTCCTTGGCGATCTCGTCGGACAGGTCTTCGCTTTCATGGTGCTGACAGTCGCGGCGGCGGAAGCAGCGGTCGGTCTTGCAATACTTGTGGCGTTCTTCAGGAACCGCGGAGACATCGCGGTCGAAGACGCCAATTTGATGAAGAACTAGGACGAAATGAACCTCGATCCGCTCGTCGTTTTCTGGCCGCTCTTCGGAGCCATCTGGGGCGGCATGCTCGCGCTCTCCGGGAGGAACGACTGGAACGCGCGCGCCGCCGAAATCATCACGACGGGGTTCATGGCCGTCGCCTGCATTCATGCGTGGCTTCTCTTCTTCGATGTCGCGATCGGCGGTCACACGCGCACGATTTCGCTTTTTACCTGGATTTCGTCGGGAAACTTCGTCGCTGACTGGGCGGTGCGGCTCGACACGCTGACGGCGGTAATGCTTGTCGTCGTCAATTCGGTGTCGTTTCTCGTCCATGCCTATTCGATCGGCTACATGCACGAGGACGACAGCCGGCCGCGGTTCTTCGCCTATCTCTCGCTGTTCACCTTCGCGATGCTTTGCCTAGTCACGGCGGACAATTTCCTCC
>CAZHUI010000046.1:3305-25721 GCA_964535605.1 uncultured Caulobacterales bacterium | reverse complement strand
GGAACTTCTTCAAAGCACAAAACTATGTCGCAGATTAAACGCCCGATGCTCTAGCTGCCAAGTTTGGCGTTGAGCGTACCTGCCGCCCCTAATACTTGTAAAATCCGTTTGCGAAATTGATCTTGCGTAACGCGGTGTGCCGTTCGTCAAGAAGCGCCAGCCTGCTTTCATTCGCAAGCGACACTGCAGCTTTCGCTTCGTGGCTACCCGGCGCCGCCGAAATTTTCCGCGCTGCATCGACGTATAGATCGAGCTTAGACGCGATCTTTCTCTCAACCAATATCGCTTCGCGACAGGCCCTTAGTTTATCGGCGTCGCGACGTGCATAGTCTGGCAGGGACATCATGCGCCGCTCGGCGCGCAGAGTCACTCTCTCGGCGTCGTCGAGCGCCGCCATTACAGACGTCCTCAGCGCTTCCATGTTAGCAATGGCTTGATTAGACCCCGTTTGCGAGAGCGACGCGGCTGCGGAACGCATGTCCATAAACGCGGCCCCAAGAGCGTTTCCCTGCTTCATCGCCTCGACGATCTTCACCTCGGGAGCGTCCGGAGCGAACGCCATCTGGATAACGATTTGCTGAGCGATCTCGAGGCGAAGGGCGCGGCTGGGGAATCGAGGAATCGACGTCGCCGCTTCAGCCAATCCCGATAAGTCCGACAGGCTCATTTCTCCAAGACGCGTCATCGCTTGGCTCATGACGCCGAGCTCGTCCCGAAATCTCAGAACGATTGTCTCAAGTTCTCTCATATACGCGCCGGTCGAACGAGTCGGGGCGGATTCGAAATTCGCCTCGAAAGACCGAATGCGAATTTTCAGTTCCGCCCGCTGCTCAGCCAGATAGGGCGCTTCGGCGCGAAGCCGCGACTGGTCGTCGGCGAGACTAACATATACGTCCGCAATCGCAGCGATCTCATCCATTAAATCATTGGCTCTTTGAACGAAGCGATATCGCTCCTCACCGCTGTCCCGCTCGACAAAAGTCTCGTCCGGCAACAAATTCGCTGCGTGCGCTCGGTCCGCCAGAATCGAAAAGAGCGGGAAGAGCGCGGCGGCGCAGCGCAAAACGCATACGCGGAGCGACACAAAATGTTGAGATCTCTCATACGCACCGTCCCCTGAGCGAGTGCTTTTTATTTCGCCTTTACGCAACATAGGCAGCATCACCATTCGATTTTCTCGGGGCCGAAGCGAATATCGCGCGATGATGCTTCAAGCTTTAAGGCGAGCATATCCTCCGCGTCAGCTCTCTCTTTCCCTTCAGCCGATATCGACGAAGCTATTGCCGCAATTTGTTGCTGTATGTCTGAGTTCGCGTCACCAGCCGCGATTGAATCTGCGACCATCGACCATTGCTCTAGGGTTTTCACGTAGCGCCGGTCGGCCTCGATGACCCTCTTAAATGCCTGTTCCAACTGTATGGCGTTAAATTTCGCAAACTCATTTCTCGATCCGAGGTCGAACGACATCGAGGTTGCAGCGGCCTCTGCTCTGCTGAGAGCGGCCCGGGTCTTGTCGGCGCTGTTGCGAATTTCAACTGCAACTCGAGCGGCATCGGGACTTTCCGACGGCCTCCGAAGCATTCTGGCTGCGCTCAAATTTATCTCTGTCACCAGCCGACTTGCCTCAATCAAATGAAAAGACGGATTTTGGTTCGAAAAGCGGGTTTGGTCGGCGGCGAGCAACTCGAGGAAAAGGGAGTAATACTCGACAAAGGGATCTGCGATCTCGCCTCGGGCTGAGGTGAAATCCTCCTTATTCTTTGCACTCACAATGTCGGGAAGCCGCTCGAGCGACGCACTGGACGAGGCGATTTTCTCGCCCATCGACTCCAAGCTGCGCGCGAGATTGCGCCCTGACTCAAGAAATGGCCCGTGGGGCGGCTCCGGGAGCGCCTTCAGCCTCGCCTCAAACGAAGAATAGCTTTGGGCCACGAAACCGTGCGACGCTTTGATAGAGTCGCGTTCTGCGGCGAACATTCGCGGATCATCAAAAGCCGCTTGCCACAAACCTGCGGTGTCATCGATTTGCGTTAAAGTTGTTCGGCCGTCATTCGCGATCCCGCTTGCCTCACTTATAAAGGCGGCGACCTTCTCGTCAGTTTCCTGGTCGAACGTGATATATTTCGGGTTCGCGGCATAAGCGCTCGTGATCGCCATTGAGAAGGCGGCGAAAGTAAATAGAAATCGCACTACGATGCCCCCAACCTTATTCATCAGTTAGACTATCCAAAAAGTAACTTTGAGTCGATGGCGCGCTCAAGAGGATTTCTACTTCACCCACTTCTCATACCACCCGAGATAGCGCTCGAACCTGTCCTTGTAGAAACTCGGGCGGTCGATCGAGTGGTCTTCGCCCGGATAGACGATAAGGCCCGTCGGCACGCCGCGGCGTTTCAGGATCTGGTAGAACTGCTCTGAATTGTGGATTGGCACGTTCCAGTCGTCGGCGCCGCCGATGAAGAGCGTCGGCGTCGTTACATTCGCCGTTCCCTTGAAGGCGTCGACGCGGTTCCACGATTCCGGATTTTCCCACGGCAGGCCAAGCTCGATCTCATATTCGCGCTGATAGATGTCGTGCCCGTAATTCGCGAGATGATTAAATCCGCTCGCGCCCGTCACCGCCGCGTCGAAGCGGTCCGTTTTCGTCACCACGTAGTTCGTCAAGATGCCGCCATAGGACCAGCCGCCGACGCCGAGGCGTTTGCCGTCGGCGAGGCCGATGGCGATCGCGTGGTCCGTCGCGGCCATCACGTCATCGAAATCCTTGTTGCCCCAGTCGGCGTAGATCGCGGCGGCGAAATCCGTCCCGAACCCGGTCGATCCGCGCGGGTTCGGCATGACGACCGCATAGCCGTTCGCCGCGTAAAGCTGGGCGTAGGCGTCGAAGGAAAAATCGAACTGCGAGGTCGGGCCTCCGTGAATGCGCAGAAGCGTCGGCGCTTTTCTGGCGCGGCGTTGCGCGGGCGGATAGAAGAACGCTTCAATCTCGGTCCCGTCGGCGCTCTTGAATTTCGCGGTGAAGGGCGAAGACAGTTTCACGTCCCGCAACAGCGCGTCATTCGTCTTCGTGACCTGCGTCAGCGCGCCGCCCGAGGAGGCGAAGATTTCATCCGGCAGGGTCGGGCGCGCCAATTGCGCGACGACGGCGCCGGAGGCGTGAATGTCAAAATCATAGATCGCGTGCTCGCCGGCGATAAGGTCGCGCTTTGCGCCGGTCCTGGCGTCGATAGCGACGAGCGGCTGTTCGCCGTCATGCTCGTAAAGCGCGTAGATCGACGCGCCGTCCGGCGACCAGACCGCTTCATAATCATCGTAATCGCCAAAGGTCAGCTGATTGCGCTCGCCGAGGCGGCCTTCCTGCACATAGTAATGCCGCCGCGACCGGTCGAGATAGCCGACGCCGTCTTCCTTGAACTGCAGCCGGTCGATGACGACCGGAAGAACGGGTTCATTGCCGCCCTTTTCCAGCGCCTCGCGCGCCGCCTTTTCGTGCGCGCTTTCATCGGCGATGGCGAGGAGAAGGCGGTCCCCGGACGGCGCCCATTCATGCTCGATGACCCCTTGGGGAACATTCGTATAGGCCTCGGCCTCGCCGCCGCGGCGATCGAGCGTGAAGACCTGGCTCGCGGCGTTTCCGTCAAGGTCGCCGCGCGCGGCGATGAAGGAAAGATAACGTCCGCCCGGCGACCAGCGCGGGTCGCTCGCCGAATAGGTCTCGCCGGTCATGGCGAGCGTCGTCTCGCCGTCGATTGACGTCATGTAGATGCGGGAGGTCTTTTCGTCCTTATCGAGATCGTTCTTCTCGACCACATAAGCGACCCATTTCCCGTCGGGGCTGATGCGCGGATCGCTGAGAGTTTTTATCGCGAGCGCGTCATCGACCGTGAAGACGCGCGGCGCGGCCGTCGCGGCGCCCCAAAGGCACGCGAGAAATGCGAGCAGGCGAAGCATAGGAATTCCTCCGGCGCCCCAGGCCATCCTTCGAGACGCGGCCCTGGAGGGCCGCTCCTCAGGATGAGGTCAATTTGCTTTTGAGACAAAGAGAATCCTCATCCTGAGGAGCCGTCGCGAAGCGTCGATCGTATACGATCGACCGTCTCGAAGGACGGCCATGGGAGGGGGGCGCCGGAACCGAAGGGGTCGTCTACGAGACCAGCAGCGCCTCGATATCCGCGCGCCGTTCCATCAGGGCGATGCGCCCTTTTTCGATGAACTCGTCGGCGCGGTCGAAGGCGTTCGGCATGGCGTCGCGCATGTCGGGGGTGAGCGCGATGTCGGGCGGCGAGGTCTCCGCGCGCATCCGCGTCAGGTGCATCTGGAAGATGTCGATGGCGGCGTAGGCGGTTTCGAACAATTGGGGCTTGGCCTGCTGGCGCGATTTGGCGATGGCGAGCTGGCGGTTGACGCGCGTTCTCGTGTCTTCAATGAATTTCGTCACCGACCCGGAAAAGCTTTCATCCATGCGCGGGGCAGGCGGCGGCTCGATCGCGGGCAGGCCCGGCCCGGGACCGTTGAAGCGGGTCAGGACGCGCGGGTTGGCGTTGAGATCGACCGACACGACGACGTCTGCGCCGAGGAACCGCGCCAGGCTCACCGGCGTCGGATTGGCGACGGCCCCGTCGACGAGCCAGCGCGGCCCGCGCGGCACCGCGTGAAAGATGACGGGGATCGCGGAGGAGGCGCGCGCCGCCTCGATGACGGAGCCTTGTGTGATCCAGACTTCCTCGCCGGTGCCGAGATCGGCGGCGACCGCGCCATATTTGACCGGCAGGTCCTCAATGTCCTTGTCGAAGGCCGAGAACGCCGAAAAGGCCGGCGTCGTATCGATCAGCCCGCCGCGATTGACCCAGAAATTGAAGGCGCCGAAAGCCGAAACGGGAGACAATTCGCGCGCCCAGGCCTCGAACTCGTCGATCGCGCCGCACAGCCACGCGCCGCCGACAAGGGCGCCCACCGAACAGCCGGCGACAATGTCCGGCTTCAGCCCGATCTCATCGAGCCCGCGCAGGATGCCGACATGCGCCCAGCCGCGCGCCGCCCCCGAGCCCAGCACCAATCCGAATTTCTTGCGCATCCCCGCTCAGTCTGACGGAAAGCCTTCGTTTACAAGTCCTGAATGTGGCGCGGTCGGGGCCGCGCTTCAACATCCGCCGCGTCTCAACGCCCGCTTAACCATAAGGGGCGATCTTCGGCCCCTGGAGTTTCGGGCCGCGACATGGACCTTTCGAAATCGTCATTGCTGGCCGGCCTTGCGCAGCGGCTCAATTTTCTGGCCGCGCGCACCAGCGTCATTTCGGAAAACATCGCCAACGCCGACACGCCGGGCTTCATAGCGCGCGATCTTGACGCGGCTTCGTTCGACAATCGCGTCGGCGCGGCCTTGCGCGTCAGCGACCCGCGCCATCTGCACGCGGGCGGGCGGGCGGCCGCCAGCGCGGCGCCCCATCTCGCCCCGGACGGCGAAGCCTCGCTCAGCGGCAATCAGGTGTCGATCGAAACGCAGATGATGAAACTCTCCGCGACGCGCATGGACTACGGTCTTGCATCGTCGATTTACCGCAAGAGCATCGACCTCATGCGGTTGGCGGTGCGGGGGGGAAGGTAGCGGCAAGTGGCTGGTGGTTAGTGGCTAGTGGTCAGTGATCAGCAGCGAACAAAAGCCATCTCACTAACCACTAAACACTAACCACTAACCACTGGATCCCAATGGACGATCTCAACTCCGCCCTCTCCGTCTCGGCCTCCGGCATGCGCGCGCAAGCTGGCCGCATCCGCATTGTTGCCGAGAATATCGCCAACGCCAATTCGACGCCGGTCGCGCCGGGACTCGAACCCTATCGCCGTCAGGTGCCGGTGTTCTCGTCCTTCCTCGACAAGGAAGCGGACGCAACGCTCGTCAGGCTCAATCGCGTCGAGCTTGACCCGGCGGCCTTCACCGTCAGGCACGATCCGGCGCATCCGGCGGCGGACGCGGAAGGCAATGTCCTTGTCGCCAATGTCAATCCGCTGATCGAGATGATGGACCTGCGCGAAGCGCAGCGCAGTTACGAGGCCAATCTCGGCGCGCTCGATCAGGTGCGCTCGATGGCGGCGTCCACTTTGCGCATTCTGGAGTAAGCGATGTCGATCGACGCGATCCGCGCGATGCAGGCCTACGCCGCCGCCGCCAACGCCGCGCCGGCGCGCGCCGGCAACGACCCCGCCGCATCATTCGGCGCGCTTTTGAATTCCGCGATCGCCGAGACCGCATCCTCGCTGAAAGCCGGCGAAACCGCTGCCGCGCAAGTCGCGACCGGCGAAGCTAATCTTGTCGACGTCGTCACAGCGGTGTCGGCGGCCGAAGTCAGCCTTGAAACCGCGCTCGCGGTGCGCAACCGCGTGATTGAGGCCTATCAGGAAATCATGCGCATGCCGATCTAGGCTTGCGTCGCGGGCTCGCCTGCGTAAGCTCCCCTACGCCGTTTTGGGGATCCCCTCCCATGATGATCCGTCTCGCCGCTGTCGCGCTGATCGGCCTCTCGGCCTGCGCGAAGAAGGAAGAAGCCCCCGCCGCGGACGCCGCGCCCGCCGCCGCTGCGCTCGCTGAAACCGCGCCGGAGGCCGAAAGCGCGCCGGCCGTTGAAGAGACCGTCGTCGCCGAAACGGAGGACGCCGTGGCCGCATGCCCTGTGCTCGACAGCCGCAACTGGACTGCGTGGACCGCGCCCGACGGCGACGGCCACCAGCTGACGGTCGAAGGCGAGATCGACCTGCCGACGCCGGGTTACGCGCTCGGCTGGCGCGACGGCATCGCCGACCGCGCCTTTCCGCCCGGCCTTCGAATTCATCTTGACGCGGCGGCGCCCGCCGACCTCGTGATGCAGGTCGTGACGCCGACGCCGGTTTCCTATTCGACAAAGGGCTATGCGGAATATCGCGTCGTCTATGTGCTCTGCGGCGGCGAAACCATCGCCGAAATCGCGGATGTGAAGCCGAAGGCGTAGCGCCATCCTTCGTGACGCCTTCGCTGCGCTACGGCTCCTCAGGATGAAGGTCTCACTTCATCCTGAGGAGCGGCCGTCTTCGGCCGCGTCACGAAGGATCGGGCGCCCACGCTGCGCCCCGCGCTTGTCGAAAGTTCAATTCTCCTGAAGGGTCATCGCCATGACCCAGTTCGATCTCGTCATCCGCAACGCGAAAATTTTTGACGGGCGCGGCGTTGCGCCGGTTGTTGAGGATATCGCCGTTCGGGACGGCAAAATCGCTGCGCGCGGGAAAACGCTTGGCGCCGGCGCGCGCGAGATCGACGCGCGCGGCCTGTGGCTGACGCCGGGGCTTCTCGACATTCACACGCACTACGATCTTGAGGTCGAACTGTCGCCGGGCCTGCCGGAATCCGTGCGCCACGGCACGACGACGGTCGTCGTCTCGAACTGCTCGCTCGGCCTCGCCTTCGGCGCGCAGCGCGAGGGCGATCAGGACCCCGTGGTCGACTGCTTCGCGCGGGTCGAGAACATTCCAAAGCCGGTCCTGAAGCGTGTCGCCGACTGCGCGACATGGTCGGATTCAAAGGACTATCTCGAGCACCTCGAAACGCTCACTCTCGGCCCCAATATCGCGCCGATGATCCCCTATTCGATGCTGCGGATACAGGCGATGGGCGTCACGCCTTCCGTCACGCGCGACCCGACGCCGGCGGAAATGGCGGAGATGGAGCGCCTCCTCGAAAAGGGCATGGCGGAGGGCTATTGCGGCTTTTCCTCCGACGGCCTGCCGTTTCACTATCTCGCCAACGATCCCAATCGCGACCGGCGCATCCCCTCGCAATATGGGGGGTATGCGGAGCTAAAACGCCTCACCCATATCGTGCGCCGCCATGGCCGCGTCTGGCAGGCGACGCCGCCGACGGAAAGCCCCTTGAAAGTCTTTCAGACCTTCCTGCTGACGAGCGGGCGGCTTTTCGGCAAGCCGCTCAAAATCACCGCCGTCGCCGCGCTCGACGTGCGCGCCAACCGCAACATCATCCGCAGCGCGCATCTGCTGGCGCGGCTCCTCAACTCACGCCTGCTGGATGGAAAGTTTTACCTGCAAAGCCTCGCTGCGCGCTTCCTCGTCTTTGGCGACGGGCCGGTGACGCCTTTGTCGGAGGAAATCCCGGAACTCCGGGAACTGATCAAACCCGACTTCGAAGACGACGCCGGGCGCCGCGCGCTTTACGACGACCCCGCCTTCGAGGCGCGCTTCAAGGCGATGTGGCGCAAAGGCAAGACCGGCTTTTCGCTCGACCGCCTGAAGCGGATGCTGCGGCTCGAAACCTACGCCTTCCGCCGCGCCATCGAGGAAATGACCGTAGCCGACTGCCCGGTCGAAGCATGGAAGGGCGAAAATCTCGGCGACATTTTTGAAAGGGTGAAACAGTTTCAGCGCGCCGCATCCTTCGTGACGCCGCCTTCGGCGGCTCCTCAGGATGAAGGGCAGAGCTTCATCCTGAGGAGCCCTGCGCAGCGGGGCGTCACGAAGGATGAGCCGCAAGCGGGGGCGGACTTCAGCGAACACGCCATGCTCGCCTCCTTCCCTCCGCTCGCCGACGACGCCGATTTCTTCTTTCACCTCCTCAAAACCTGGGACCGGCGCTTCGTCTGGAAAACGATCAGCGCAAATTACGATGCGGATATGGTCAGCCGGCTGACGATGAGCGAGTTGTTCCTGCCTGGCTTTGCGGACTCAGGCGCGCATCTGACCAACCTCGCCTTTTACGACGTGAACCTGCGCGCGCTGAAGATCGCGATGGAGGCGAAGGGCGAGACGGGCGCCGCCTTTATGGTGAAACGCCTCACCCGCGACGCGGCTGATGTGTTCAGTTTGGAGACCGGATCGATCGACATCGGCGCGCAAGCCGACCTCGTCCTGATCGACCCCGAAGCGCTGATGCGGCACGACGGCGAAGCGGGCACGCAGCGCATCTGGCGCGACACGCTCCAGAACGACCAGCTCGTCTGCCGCTCGGACGGGGTCGTCAAAGGCGTCTTCATCCGCGGCGAGGAAGTGTGGGACGGGGCGGCCTTCACGCCGGTGTTCGAGCGGAAGAAGCTCGGCCGCGTGCTGCTGGCGCGGGAGGCGGCGGCGGAAGCGCCGCTGGCGATGGCGGCGGAATAAGCGGAATAGGGAGTCGTTCGCGGGTCTTTTGCTAAGGTGAAGGCTCTCGTTCTTTCCAGCCGCGCTTCCAGTCTGCCAGTGTTTCCCCCTCAAAACGGGCGAACCGGCGTGCGAGCGCCAGCAATACACAAAACGCGACGACGCCGGCGACGATCGACGGCAATGCGGCGACCTCTGACCAACCGACCCGTATGCCGCCGACCTCGATGTAAAAGTCGGGGACAAGCGCCGTAGGCAGAACACCCAGCAGCGCAGTCACAGCCGCGCTGGCCAGGATGGTTTCGATTTTCTGGGCCCGGAGCAGCAGAGCGGCGATCGCTCCGAGGACCGCCGATCCGATCAACGCGAGAAGAAAGGCGACAAAAAGCGCGGTCACCGGCTCGACCCCTCCCGCCGCGAGCGCGATGCATGAGATGACCAGCGTAGCGATAAATACCAGACAGATCGCCCGAAAGGCGTATAGGCGATCAATCGGCGCCGGTGCGCCAGATCTGACATCGAGAAGCGGCCTTAGATCGGCCGCTTCTCGACTCTTTTTTTCGGCGGAAAGCCCAGCCTCATCGTTCATTGGCCGTAGCGGCGGCGTAGCTGAAAGCGGCTCCCGACCTTACATCCTCTTCCGCGCGCCTTGCCTTCTCAAGCGCGGGCATAGTCAGAATGCGGTGGGAACTTTCATCCGCGCTCATCGATACGATCAAACGTCCTTGTTGGACATTGACGATAGCCCAATCAAGCAGCGTCAGCGCGTTGTCGAACAACTCGCCGTTCGTCCGCGCGCGGATCGCTTCTTTCATGCGATCGATCTCACGAACGCCGTCCTCAGGAACGTCAATCTGGTATCTTTTCATCTAATGGCTCCTTCGCTTCCGGGTCCGCGAGATCGAGTTTGGGCTTTACTGCCTCATCGTCTTCGCGGACTGACCGCGTCGGCCGATCTGCGCTTTCTCGCCATCGACCGAAAAAACCACCACGGACGCTAGCCACGATGGCTTTCACCGGTTTTCGAGTTTGAGAAATAGGAGCTGTTGATGAAAAAGTCAACAAATTTGGATGTCGAATTGAGGCAAATCTGAGGTGATATTACCGTAACCACGAGATGAACCTGCCAGCCGTCCCGATTAGACATTTTGTGCGCTCTCAACCGCCAGTAGAACGAAAACACCGCACGACATCTTATGGGGTGTCACAAAGCCGCTCAATAGAGCAGGTCCCGCACACGCCCCCTTAACCATCCGCCCGGCAAAATCTGCCGGTTGGACGGATGGGGACTTTTGATGACCGGCGCTGAGCTTCTCGATATTGCGCGTGAGGCGTTCTGGGTGGCGATTTTGGTCGCGGGGCCGGCGATGCTTGCGGGGCTGCTTGTCGGCCTTGCGATCGCGCTCGTGCAGGCGCTGACGCAGGTGCAGGAGATGACGCTCGTCTTCGTGCCGCGCATCATCGTCATGTTTCTCGTCATCGCGCTGACCTTGCCCTTTATGGGCGCGACGCTCGGCCGGTTCGCAACAAAGCTCTTCACCATCATCGCCGGAGGCGAATTGCCGTGAGCGTCGAGACGCTTCTCGCCGCGCTCCCTGTCGACATTGCGATTCTCGCCGCCGTGTTCGCGCGCGTCGGGGCGATGCTGATGACGGCGCCCGCCTTCGGCGACGTCACCATTCCGGCGCGCGTGCGCCTCGCGATCGCACTCGGCGTGACGCTGGCGATCGCACCGGCGGTCGCGCCGGATTATCCGGCGGGTGTGGGGGAGGGGCACGCCTTCGCGCTCGCCGCGCTGATCGGCGGGGAAACGCTGATCGGGCTCTTCCTCGGGCTTTTCGCGCGCGCGATCGCCGCTAGCCTCAATGTCGCGGGCGAGGCGATCGCATTGCAGATGGGGCTTAGCCTCGCTCAGATTTTCGATCCGACGCAGGATGTGCAAGGGGCGATCGTCGGCGGCTTCCTCGCGATCCTCGGCGCGACGCTCATCTTCGCGACCGACGCGCATCATCTTCTGCTCGCGGCCTTGCGCGATTCCTACGGGCTTCTGGCGCCGGGCGGGTCGCTCGTCATCGGCGACGCGGCGACCGCGATCATCGGCGCCGTCGCCACCGCCTTTTCGCTCGGGGTCCGTCTCGCCGCGCCCTTCATCGTCTTCGGACTTGTCTTTTATGCGGGCGCCGGCGTCCTCAACCGGCTGATGCCGCAGGCGCAGGTCTTTTTCATGCTGCTGCCCGCCAATCTCGTCATCGGGCTGATGCTCCTGATGCTGACGACCGGCCTCATCATGACGGCCTTCCTCGAACGGTTCGACGCCGAGCTGTCGCAGTTCCTGAGGTAATCCCGTGGCGGACGAGCAGGACCAGCACCAGAAGACCGAACAGCCGACGCCGAAGCGCCTCGCCGACGCGCGCAAAAAGGGCGACGCGCCGCGCAGCGCCGAAATCCCGGCGACGGCGATGATCGCGGCCGGCGGCCTCGCGCTCTGGCTTCTCGGCGACAGCGTCTCGCAGAGCTTTGCGCGGCTCGGCATGGGCTTTCTCGAACGCCCGCACGAATACATGACTGACGCCGAGGGGCTCGCAGCGATCTACGGCAAGGTTTCGCTCGCGGCGGGGGCGGCGCTCGCCGGCCTTGCGCTCCTTCTCGTCGTCATCGCCGCCGGCGCCCATATCGCGCAGGCAGCGCCCGTGCTGGCCCCCGACCGGCTGAAGCCGTCCTGGAAGCGCCTCTCGCCGATGGAAGGCGCCAAGCGCCTGTTCGGGCCGCAGGCGCTCGCCAATTTCCTGAAAGGCGTCGGCAAGCTCGGCATTATCGGCGCCATTCTCGTCTTCACCCTGTGGCCCGACCATGAACGGCTTGCGGGCCTTCCCTTCGCGGATGAACGCGCCGCGCTAGCCATGTCAAAGGAGCTGGTCCTCAAACTCATCGCCGTCACCGTCGGCGCGATGACGATTGTTGCCGCGCTCGATTACGCTTTCGCCCGCGCGCAGTGGATGAAGCGCCTGATGATGACGCGCGAGGAAGTGAAGCGCGAACTGAAAGACACCGACGGCGATCCGCAGATCAAGGGCCGGCGCCGGCGCGAGCGCGAGACGCGCGCAAGGCGGCGCATGATGAAGGCGGTGAAAGAAGCGAGCGTCCTCATCATGAACCCGACGCACTACGCGGTCGCCCTCAAATATGAGAGCGGCAAGACTGCCGCGCCCCTCTGTGTCGCCAAGGGGCTCGACGATATCGCGCTCCGCCTTCGGGCCTCGGCCGAGGAAGCGGGCGTCCCCGTTGTGGAAAATCCCCCGCTTGCCCGCGCGCTCTACGCGGCGGTCGAGATTGACGCGGAAATCCCGGTCGAACATTACGAAGCCGTCGCCAAAGTCATCGGCTATGTGATGGGGAAATCGCGGGCTGCGGCGGCAAGGCTGAACTAGCGCGGCGGGGCGAACAGGGGCAGGGGAATAGACCCGCTATTCGAGAGGCTTGCCTTGGCCGCGACGCCCCTTCGCGCAGACGATCCTGAAACGCCCGCATCGCCCCCCGAGGCCGGGACGGCGCCGCGCCCCCCGTCGCCGGATGAAATCGCCGCGATGATGGCGGCGGCCGAAGCGCAGGCGCGTGCGGCCGAAAGCGACCGCGACGGCAAACGGGTCGAAAAACGTTCCCGCCTTCTCCAGCACGCCTTGTTCGGCGCGCTCTGGGGCGGGCTCGGTGTCGCGGCGGCCGCCGCCGCCTATGTGCTCTCGACCGGCGCGCTCGGCGCCATCGGAATTGCGCTCGCCGCGCTTGTCGGCGTCTTCGCCGTCCTTTGCGTCGCCGCGGCGTTCAGGCCGGGATCCTCGGTCCTGCTCGCGAGCGCGGCGCTAAAACGCGCCAAAGGCAAGTCCTCCGCCGAGGCCGCCCAGCTCGCCGGCTCGGAAATTCTCGAAAGCCTCGGCATCGCCGGGCGCGTCCTCGACGACGATCCCGATGCGCGCCTCATCTCGCGCCGCGACGGCGTCGTCATCTACGCCAACGCCGCCTATTTCGCGCTCGCGCGCGACGCCGGCGTCATCGGTCCTTCCGGATTGCCGCCGCGCATCGACCGGCTGTTCGCGCAGCAGGGCGCGGAGGCGACCAAGGTTTTCCGTCTGTGCCGCGCGGCGAAAAGCGCCGCGCCGGCGGAAGAAACTGTCTATCAGCAGATCGGCCTTGCCGGCGGCGGCGCGCGCCGGCGCTTTGAGGTCTCGACACGGCCGGTCGCCGCGGCGGACGATTTCATCGCCTGGCGCCTGCGCGAACTGCCCGTCGAAGAAAAAGAACACGACGTCCTCGCCGCCTCTTACGCCGACTTTCCGCGTCCCGTTTTTGCGCTCGAAAAGTCGGGCCAGATCGCCTGGGCCAATGCGGCGATGCGCACCGCGCTTGGCCTCGCGCGGAACGAGCTTCAACATGTCAACGACATCGTTCTCGGCGAAACCGCCGAAGCGGTGCGCGCGCTGTGGCGGGCGGACAGCGCGAGCGTCAACGCCATGATCCGGCGCCGCGACGCCGATCCGGCGGGCGCGGGGTTTTCGGCCTTCCGCCGCGGCGGCGCCGGCGAAGGCTTTGTCTGCGTCGAGATGACGATGGCGGCGGAAGCGGCCGAGGCCGAGCCGACCGACATGTCCGGCGACATTTCGGAAGCCCCGTTCGGTCTTGCCGTCATCGAAGGCGAGATCGGCCGCGACGCGCGCATCGTCGAGGCGAACCGGACCTTTCATGAGGCGTTCGACTGGGCGAAGAAGAACACGCCCTTGTCGCGCGTCTTCGCGGCCGAAGCGATCGAGGAGATCGGCGAAGAGATCCGCCGCAACGCCGCGTCAGGCGGCGCGCCGCGCGTCATCGATGCGGTCGTCGGAACAGGGCCCGCCGCGCGCACGTTCGGCCTTTACGCGCGCCCGCAAAAAAGGAAGCGCGGCTCTTACGGCGTGCGGCGCACTTTTCTCTATACGATCGACGTCACCGACCGGAAACGCATGGAACAGGACCACGCGCAGGACCAGAAACTGAAGGCGATCGGCTTTATCGCCGGCGAAGTCGCGCATGATTTCAACAATCTCCTGCAAGTCATTCAGGGCAATTGCGAACAGCTGATGCTGCGCCATCCGGCCGGCGATCCCGCCTATCAGGATCTCGTTCTCATCCGCGAAAACGCGCAGCGCGCGGCGAACCTCACGAAGCAGCTCCTCGCCTATTCGCGCACGCAGACGCTGACGCGCAAAGTGCAGTCGATCACCGACATCCTCCTCGATTTTTCGCGCTTTCTCGACCGCGCGGTCGGCGAGAAGGTGAAAGTCGAATTCGTGAACGGGCGCGGCCTTCCCGACGTCAAGGTCGACAGGAACCAGCTTGAAACGGCGATCATGAACCTCGCCGTCAACGCGCGCGACGCGATGGCCCCGCAAGGGGGCGTCCTCACCGTCCGCACCAGCCTCGTCGCCGCCGCCGATCTCAAGGCGCGGCCCGTCAGCGGCCTTGGCGCGCAAGATTATGTGCTGCTCGAAATCGCCGACACCGGCCCCGGCGTCCCCGCCGAGATCATGGGACGGATTTTCGATCCCTTCTTCACGACGAAGGAGGAAGGCAAAGGCACCGGCCTTGGCCTTTCAACCGTACACGGAATTATCGGCCAGATGGGCGGCGCCATCACGGTCGAAAACGGCGAGACGGCGGGCGCCGTCTTCAAGGTCTATCTGCCCGCGCATGCCGGCGGCGCTGACGAGGACCCGGCCGAGGAGCCCGCCGCCCCGCACGTCGCCGCCGACTATTCCGGCTCGGGGCGGATCCTGGTCGTCGAGGACGAAGACCCGGTGCGCGCCTTCGTCGTCGCGACGCTCGAACGCTCCGGCTATGAAGTGACCGACGCCGAAGACGGCGTCGCCGCGCTCGACATCCTGAAGGATGACGCGGAATTCGACCTCATCGTCTCGGACGTGATGATGCCGGAGATCGACGGGCCGAGCTTTGTCGCCAAGGCGCGCGCCGATTACGGCGTCACCGCGCCCGTCATCTTCATGTCGGGCTACGCTGAGGCTTCCGTGCGCGCGCAGATGGATCAGATCGAAGGGGTCCGCTACATCCAGAAACCCTTCCCGATGGCGACGCTCGGCCAGCGCGTGAAGGAAGCGCTTTACGAGCGCGCGCAGGCGAAGCGCCGGTGATCGCCGGTTTTGCGCGCCGACAGACGGCGCGCTAGGAACGCCCCATGAGACAAGTCGTCTTCGACCTTGAAACGACCGGCTTTCGCTATGACGAAGGCCACCGGATCGTCGAGATCGGCGGCGTCGAACTGATGCGCGGCGCGATCACCGGGAAAAACTTTCACGTCTATGTGAACCCGGAACGCGACGTGCCCGAGGGCGCCGTCAAGGTGCACGGCCTGACGGAAGGCTTTCTCAGCAAGTTTCCGACGTTTTCCGACGCCCGCGTCGCGGACGCGTTTCTCGATTTCATCGGCGACGCCGAGCTGATCGCCCATAATGGCGCGGCGTTCGACATGCCGTTCATCAACGCGGAACTGTCCGGCGCCGGGCGCGCGCCGCTCGCCAACGAGCTCATCGACACGCTGCACATCGCGCGGCGGAAGTATCCGGGCGCGCCGGCGAGCCTTGACGCGCTTTGCCAGCGCTTCAGCATCGACACGAAAGACCGCAAGCGCGACGGCCACGGCGCGCTGCTCGATTCAAAGCTGCTGGCGGCGGTCTATATCGAACTGACCGGCGGGGCGCAGGCGGGTCTCGACCTTCATAATGCGCAAGGGGGATCGGCCGTCATGGGCGCCGACGGCGTCCGGCGCGCGGGCCGGCGGCGCAAAATCGGATCGCTGCTCACCGAAGCGGAAAGCGCCGCGCATGAAACGTTCATCCGGACCGAAATCGCGCCGGGAAGCCTCTGGAGCCGCATCTTCGAGAAATAGACGGGGCAAGCCGTCTTCAGGCGTTCATCGCCTGCGGCTCGGCGCCGGCGCGCGCCGCGACATTGCGCTGATAGATCATCATGAAGTCGATCGGGTCGAGCATTACGGGCGGGAAATTGCCCGAGCTTGTCGTCTCGGCGACGATCTGGCGCGCGAAGGGAAAGAGCAGCCGCGGGCACTCGATAAGAAGGATCGGCTCGATCTGGTTGTCGGGGACGTTCACCACTTCGAAGACGCCGGCATACGTCGTCTCGACGACGAAGACGACGTCCTGGCCGCGCCGCGCGCGCGCCGAAACCGCAAGTTCGACCTCGAACTGGCCGGAGCCGAGCCCGCGGGCGTTGACGTCGACATTCACCTCGATGCCCGGCGCGGCGCCGCCGTCGCGAAAGCTCATCGGGGCGCGCGGGTTTTCGAAGGAATGGTCCTTCAGATATTGGGCGAGCACGCGAAGGCCCGGCAGTTGAGCCTCGGCGCCGCCGTCTTGCGGACCGCCGGTTCCATTGGGCGCAGATTCTGACATCGTTCGTCACCAGAGGCTGAAAATGGGAGCGGGGGTCATACACGCCGACCCCTGCCGCGGCAACCCGCCGCCGAGCGCCGCCGCGGTCCCGGCATTGTGTCGCATCCGTAAGCGATTTGTAGGGAAGCCTTGGTGTTTTCCCGGCTAAACTGTCACTATATCGGAAAGAGCGGCCGGGCTTTCGCGTTCCGGCGGCGCGATGCGAGCGTTCATGGATCCTGGCCTCATCATCTTTGTCGTGCTGTCGGCGTTCATCGCTTACCGGCTCTATTCCGTGCTCGGCACGCGCACCGGCGAAGAACGCCAGCGCGACGTCGAGGGCTTGCAGCGCGCCCGCACGCGCGAGACGCGCGAGGAAGCGCCGGCGATCGCGGACGAGCCTGCGCCGGCAAAACCCCTGCCGCCCGTGTCGGCGGCGGCCGAGCCTTTGCGCGCGGCCGACCCCGCCTTTGACGAGCGCGGCTTTGTCGACGGCGCAAAGGGCGCCTATGAGATGATCGTCGAGGCGTTCGCGTCGGGCGATTTGAAATCCGTGCGCCGCTTCATCGCCGCGCCGGTGTTCGAGGCTTTCAAGACGGCGGTTGGCGCGCGCGAAAGCGAGGGGCGCCGCACCGATCTCAAATTCGTCGGCGTCGAGCAGGCGAAAATCGTCGCCTCGCGCGTCGAGGGCGGCGAAGCCTCGGCCTCGGTCGAGTTCCTGTCGAACCAGGTGCGCGCGACCTATGACCGCGACGGCAAACTCGTCGAGGGCGATCCCAATCGCATCGATCTCGTGAAGGATCTATGGACCTTCTCGCGCCAGCTCTCGTCAAACGATCCGAACTGGACTTTGGTCGCCACCGGCGCCTGAAAGCTCCGGGAGCGGTTTCTTGCTGACGCTGACGCCCTTACGTCTTGCAGGTCTTGCTGCCGGCGTCGCCGCGATTGCGGCGTTCGCCTACTCGGCCGGCACGACTCGCGGCGCGTTGCCGAAATCGGCGCCGTCCGCGCCGCTCGAACTGGCGGGCGCCGCCTTTTCAATCTCCGATTTCTCCGCGCTTTCGGGCTGGACCGATCATGATCCCTCGCTTGCGGTCGCGGCTTTCGCGCGCGCCTGCGCCCGGCGCGCGGTTCTCGCGGCGGATGCGCCCACTAATCCCCATGAAGCGCTCGGCATTGATGGCGTGACCCTCGGCGGCTTCGCGCGCGACTGGCAGGGCGCCTGCGACACGGCGACGGACCTCAACGAAGCGCCGGTTGACGCGGCGGCCGCGCGCGGCTTTTTCGAAGCCCATTTTGTCCCCGTCACGCTCGCCGCCCGCATGGCGCCGGGCGGCGAGGCGTCCGCCGGCGTGACGATCGAGCAGAAGGGCCGCTTCACCGCCTATTTCGAGCCGTCTTACCCGGCGAGCGAGACGAAGACGGCGGAGTTCTCAGCGCCGGTGCTGGCGCGCCCCGCCGATCTCGTGACGGTCGATCTCGGCGCCTTTCGCGACGATCTTGCGGGCGACAGGATCGCCGGCGCGGTCGAGGGCGGCGCGCTGAAGCCCTATCCCGATCACGCCGCGATCAACGCCGGCGCGCTCGACGGGCGGACGCACGTTCTCGCCTTTATGCGCCCGACCGACCTCCTGTTCCTGCAAATTCAGGGGTCGGGGCGTCTCAAGATCGGCGATCGCGACATCCGCGTCGGCTATGACGGCCATAATGGCTGGAAATACGTCGCCGTCGGCAAGACGCTGATCGATCAGGGGGCGCTCTCGCGCGAGACGGTCAGTATGCAGACGATCAGGGACTGGCTCGCTGGCGCGCCGGAGGCCGACGCGCGCCGCGTCCGGGAATCGAACCCTTCCTATATCTTCTTCCGTCCTCTCGACGATCTCGCCGATCCGGCGCTCGGCCCCTTGGGCGCCGACGGCGCGCAATTGACGCCGATGGTCTCGCTCGCGGTCGATCCGCGCTTCACGCCCTTGGGCGCGCCGGTCTGGATCGACATTGAGGGCGCGGACCCCCTCCGCAGACTGATGATCGCGCAGGACCGCGGCGGTGCGATCAAGGGCCCCGTGCGCGGCGATCTCTATGCGGGTTCAGGCGATGCGGCGGGCGATGTCGCCGGCGGCTTCAACCGGATGGGGACGATGACGGTCCTGCTGCCGGCGGCGGTCGCGGGCCGCCTGCCGCGCGAGGCCCCGTGAAACGCCGCGACCTGTCGGGCGAGGAGCGCGAGCTTTGGGCGCGCGCGACGCGCGACGTGAAGACGGCGAAGAAACGCGCGCGGCGCATCCTTCGAGACGCGGCCTTACAGGCCGCTCCTCAGGATGAAGCGCCTCGCCAATCGGAAAGTAAATCCTTCATCCAGAGGAGCGCGCCAACGGCGCGCGTCTCGAAGGATCGCAAGACGACGGCGCCAATCGGTCCGGCAAAAGCAAAACCGCCAGCCGCCTTCGGGGCCGGCGATCCCAAAGTCGACAGGAAAGCCGCCAAGGGCCTCATCCCGATCGAGGCGCGGCTTGATCTTCACGGATTGACGGAACCGGCCGCGCACGCGCGCGTGACGCGCTTTCTTCTCGGCGCGCGGGAAGACGGCTTGCGTCTGGTGCTTGTCATCACCGGCAAGGGCGCCCGCGCCGGCGGGGAAGGGCGCGGCGTCATCCGCGCGCGGTTCATGGACTGGATCGAAACGGCGCCCTTGCGCGCGGCGATCGCGCGTGTCGCGACGGCGAAACCGAAGGACGGCGGCGCGGGGGCGTTCTACGTATTTCTGAAACGAAAAACGCGGGGGTGAGGCCCCCCGCGTTTTTGGACGCCGTCGCGCCAGAAATTACTTCCCGCCGAACATAAGGAACCAAGCGACATAGGCCGCTGCGGCGACAGGAATCAGGTACAGGAGGACTCGCGGCAAACGGATCGACATCGTTTCGACGAAATCCTTCGTCCATGCGATGGGTGCGTGCCACAGCCAATGACGCGGCTTGTGCGGAGGCATTTGCGGCTTGTCGAAGGGCATGGCGGCAAGCACGAGCACGTTGCGGCTTTTCCATTTTGCAAAAGCCTTCTTGAGCGCACCATTAAGCACCGAATTTCGCAAACGCCGCCCCGGATTCCAGCGCAGGTCGTCACACATGAATTCGATGTCGATGACCGACGCGGCGGGATAGTTGCGCTCGCTGTCTTCGTCCGCGCGCACGATCGCGTGGCGGACGCCGAAATTTCGTAGGAAATTTTCAATGTCTGCAATCGAGGCCGCTCGCTCAGATCGTTGAAACGCGAGCAAGACTCGGATGCCGTTCATATCGTATGCGCCGCCACTGCTATTCTTTTGCGAGTGACCCAAGCCAACCAGCATCAATCCCGCACCGATCGCGAGCGCTGCTGCGTCTGCAAGCGCTACCATCTCGGGTGTTCCCGAAAGCAAGGGAATGCCGCGCCAGCCGCCAAGGCCGGCGAAACCGACCGCAGCGAAGATCAGTCCTATGAAAATTAATGCTAAGCGGTACGGACTAATTTCCAGTGTTGCCCCCGCCTTACTTGCCGCATGCGCACCATCGTGCGCGACATCGCGAAGACGCTTCATCCAGTAGCGCGTTTTCGCGTCGGTCGTACGATAGGCGTCTTCAAACAGCGTGTGGTCAGGACTGTACTCGACAGCCATGAAGCGCGTTTTGGCGGGATCGGCGTCGGCGAACTTGTCATCGATGACGAAATATTCCGGACCATTCGCAATCTCTTTCGGGATGACGACGCCGTAAAGCTTCCGCGACTGCGCCTGCGTATTCGGCATCACCGACTGCAATCGAGACTCGCCGGACGTAAAGTCGAACGTCGTCGAGGTCTGGCGCGAATGGTCGAGAACGTCTCGAACGCGGCGCGCGAAATCGCGATGCGGTTCGATCGCCTCCAGCGTTTCTTCGACCTCGACGCCCGCCTGGCGCAATCCGTCGAGCTTCGATTTGCAGGCGCGCGCAGCGACCGGCGACGCGAAAACGACATCGACGCGGTCGCGAAGCATCGCCTGCTGCGGGTCGAACAGCATCTTGCCGCCGTCCGGCAGTTTGGGAACGCCGCTTGTCACGTCCGCACCAGGATCGCCCGATCGCGACCATAAATGCCGGCCAGCGCCGCGCATCAGCAGCGACAGCGTCGAGCCCGGATGCGAGGACTGGACGAAATCCAGAACCTGCGGCTCGTAGGCCGCGAGCACATATTCGGTTTCGCTGACGATCTGCTCGACGCCGAACAGCGTGATCTGGCTCGCCAGCGCGCGCAGCGTCTCGAAATCATAGCCGTAATGCGGGTGATAAAAGGGAACGACGGCGTAATCGGCCGTGTGGGCCTTCACCGCCATCATCGCCTGTTCTTTGGTGCGCAGCGGCTGCTTGGTCGGGTGGCCGAACTCGTAGTCCCGCATGGCGCGGTTCTTGTCGAGTTCTTGCGGTCGCGAGCCCGCTACGGCGTCGGTACCGCCGTCCGAAATGCCGACCGATTGCGCCTTTTGCAGGAACTTATCGACCGCCCCGGCCCCGAAGCCGCGCTCCTCGCCCGAATAGGCGACCCTCACGCGCTGTTTCTGGCCGCCGTGCGATCCGTCCGCCATGGCTCCCGCCCCACTCCACGATCTGAACGGAAAGATTAGCCCGGCGTTAACGAAACGGAAAGACCGGCCGGGCGGGGCCGCTGTGGCGGGGGGGCCACGCCCGAGGCCTAAAGAATATACCGCGAAAGGTCCGTATTCCGGGCGATTTCCCCGATCCTCGCCTCGACATAAGCCGCATCGACGGTGACGCTCTCGCCCGGCCGGTCCGGCGCGGCGAAGGAGAGGTCTTCCAATACCGTCTCCATGACGGTCGCCAGGCGCCGCGCCCCGATATTCTCGACAGAGGCGTTCACGGCCGCGGCGGCGTCGGCGATGGCGTCGATCCCGTCTTCGGCGAAGTCGAGCGCGACGCCTTCGGTCGCCAGCAGCGCCGCATATTGCCGGACAAGGCTCGCCTCGGTCTCGGTGAGGATGCGGCGGAGGTCATCGCGCGTCAGGGCGTCAAGCTCGACGCGGATCGGCAGGCGCCCCTGCAATTCGGGGAGGAGGTCCGACGGCTTGGCGAGGTGGAAGGCGCCGGACGCGATGAAGAGAATATGATCGGTCTTGACGGCGCCGTAGCGCGTCGAAACGGTCGTCCCCTCGATCAGCGGGAGAAGATCGCGCTGCACGCCCTCGCGGCTGACATCGGCGCCGCGCGAGGCTTCGCCGCCGCGCGCGATCTTGTCGATCTCGTCGAGGAAAACGATGCCGTCATTCTGCGCGAGATCGACCGCCTCACGCGTCAGCGCCTCCTCGTCGAGCAGCTTGTCGGATTCCTCGGCGACCAACGGCGCATAGGCGTCGCGCACGAGGAATTTGCGCCGCTTCGTCTGGCCGCCGAACGCCTTGCCGAGAATGTCGGAAATGTTGACGACGCTCATCTGGCCGGCGCCGGGAGAAAAACCCGGAATGTCGAAGGACGGCGCGCCGCTTTCGCGCACGTCGATTTCAATCTCGCGCGCGTCAAGTTCATTGCGGCGCAGCTTTTCAAGAAAGCTCGCGCGCGTCGCCGCGCTGGCGCCGGCGCCGACCAGCGCGTCGAGAACGCGCGCTTCAGCGCCCGCCTGCGCGCGCGCCCTCACCTCCTCGCGCCGGCGCTCGCGCACCAGCGCGATCGCAGCCTCGACAAGATCGCGGATGATCTGATCGACGTCGCGCCCGACATAGCCGACCTCGGTGAATTTCGTCGCCTCCACCTTCAGGAACGGGGCGCCGGCGAGCCTGGCGAGACGCCTCGAAATCTCGGTTTTTCCAACGCCTGTCGGCCCGATCATCAGGATGTTCTTCGGCGTG
>CAZHUI010000046.1:0-3295 GCA_964535605.1 uncultured Caulobacterales bacterium | reverse complement strand
CCTCCGCCGCCAGCGGTTCCGCAGCGCGATGGCGACCGCGCGCTTGGCCGCCCCCTGCCCGACAATGAAGCGGTCAAGCTCTGATACGATCTCGCGCGGGGAAAAAGAGGTCATGCGCCGATCGTCTCCACCGTGAGCTGATCATTCGTATAGACACAAATCGACGCGGCGATCGCCATCGCTTTCCGGCAGATCGTTTCTGCGTCGAGCGCTGTCTCTTCAAGCAGCGCACGCGCGGCGCTGCGCGCATAGTCGCCGCCCGACCCGATGGCGGCGAGGCCCTGCTGGGGTTCGATGACGTCGCCGGCGCCCGTCAGCACCAGCGTCGTCGATTTGTCGGCGACGATCATCATCGCTTCAAGGCGGCGCAGATAGCGGTCGGTGCGCCAGTCCTTGGCGAGTTCGACGCTGGCGCGCGTCAGGTTCGCGGGATGCTGCTCCAGCTTGGCGTCGAGCCGCTCGAGCAGCGTGAAGGCGTCAGCCGTTCCTCCGGCGAAGCCCGCGATCACCGATCCGCCGGCGAGGCGGCGCACTTTTCGCGCGTCTCCTTTGACGATCGTCTGCCCAAGGCTCACCTGGCCGTCGCCGGCGACCGCGACCGCGCCGCCCCGCCTTACGGTGAGGATAGTCGTGCCATGCATCCCGGCCATGCGCGTATCCTTGGTTGCGAGCGCTAGATGGCGCGCGCGGGCGCTGAATTCAATCGATCTCAAGTCGCGAACGGATTGGCGCCGCTCGTCGCAGCCCGCCTTGACGGGCGGGGAAGGTCCACGCGACAAGTCACGCCGCTGGGAGCGACAACAAACATCAAGGGGTCATTATGAAATTCATCATCGCCGCCGGCGCGGCCGCCGCCGCGCTTGTCTCGGCCGCCTCAGCCGGGGAGTGGGCCGACGCCTGCGTCGCCCGGCTCGAAGCGGACGGGCGCGACACGTCCGGCTGCCAGTGTCTTGAGGACGCGATCACGGCCAATCCGGCGCTCGAAGAAGAATTCCTCGAACTCGCGGAGATCGCCGATCCGAAAGCGCGCTATGAGGCCGCATCGCCCGAAGCGAAAGCCGCCATGGACGACTGCACGCGTTAGACATTCAACGGGAAGGAAACACCAATGCTGAAGCCGATCCTCGCCGCCGCGCTGTTCATCGCAACCGCGGCGCCCGCCATCGCCAATGAGACCGCGGAAGCGTGCAAGTCCTATGTGGAGAAAAACGGCGGCGACGCCTCGGGCTGCGATTGCCTCGGGGAAGCTGCCGCCGAAGACGCCGATCTCGCCGCCGCGCTTGCGGAAATCGAGGCGCCGGAAGATCTTGAAGCCGCCGACGATGCGACCAAAGCGGCGATCGCCGCCTGCTTCCCGGACGCCGGCTGACAATATTCCTTATTTGACGATCAGGGCGCTCCGTGCACGGAGCGCCCTCTTTTTTAAGCTGGCGCTTCAGAGGCGGCGTTGCTGACGATATCTTGAAGCGCCCGCCATATTTTCTGCTGCGCCCTCGCGGTAGGGTGCTCTCGTCAATAAGGAACGCCGTTATGAAACGTTTTCTCGCCGCGCTGGCCCTCGTCGCCGCCGCCCCCGCCGCCGCCGCGCCGATCGCCATCGAACGCCAGTTCGCGCCGAAATCGGCGCTCGTCGACGCCCGGTTCGAAGCCTCCGACGAGGCGAGCGCAGAGCCCGTCGATCACGGCGCCTGGGCGGCGTTTTTGTCGGCCCATGTCGTCGAAAGCCCCAGCGGGATCAATCTCGTCCGTTACAAAGCGGTCACGACCGATCAGAAAGCGGGGCTCGCCGCCTATATCGGCGCGCTTGAGGCGACCGACACGGCAGCGCTCTCGCGCAAGGAGCAGATCGCCTTCTGGTTCAATCTCTACAACGCCGCGACGGTGAAGCTCATTCTCGACAATCCGGGGATCGCCTCGATCCAGGACATCAAGAAGCCGTGGGACACCGCCGTCGCGACCGTGAAGGGCCGCACGCTCACCCTCAACGAGATCGAGCACGGGATCATCCGTCCGATCGCGAAAGACCCGCGCATCCATTACGCCGTCAATTGCGCGTCGTTGGGCTGTCCCAATCTCGCGCGCGCGCCTTTTACGGGCGCTGATCTCGACGCCCAGCTCGGCGCGGCGGCGCGCAGCTATGTCAATCATCCGCGCGGCGTCAGCGTCGAGGGCGGCAAGGTCACCCTGTCGAAAATCTACGGCTGGTATCGCGACGATTTCGGCAAGGACGACGCGGCGCTCTTCCATCATATTCGTCAGCATGCGGAGCCCCCGCTCGCCGCCGCGCTGAAGGGCGTAGAGAAAGCGGCCCGCTACGATTATGACTGGGCGCTCAACGCGGCGGACTAGCCCCGGCGATCTCCGCGTGGATCGCCCGCGCCGCCGCGCGCGGGTCCCTTGCGTTGACGACAGGCCTGCCGATGACGAGAAAGTCCGCGCCGTTCAGGATCGCGTCGGCCGGCGTAACGATGCGCTGCTGATCGTCGGCGCCGGCGCCTTGGGGCCGGACGCCGGGCGTCACGATCAGAAGATCGCGCCCGAAGCGCGCGCGGATCGCCGCCGCCTCGCGCGCCGAAGCGACAACGCCGTCAGCGCCTAACCTTGCGCAGAATTCCGCGCGTTTGAGGACGAGGTCTTCCAGCCGCATCGCAATACCGGTGTCGGCGAGGCTCTCCTGCGTCAGGCTCGTCAGCACGGTGACGCCGAGAATTTTGAGGCGCCCGTCGCCGGCACGGCCCGCGACCGCGCCCTTCAAGACGTCCGGCTCGGCATGCACGGTGAGGAAATCGGCGCCGAGCTTTGCGACCGACGCGGTCCCGCGCTCGACCGTCGCGCCAATGTCGTGGAACTTGAAATCGAGAAAGAGTTTCTTCCCCGCCGCGCCAAGCGCGCGCGCGAGATCGAGCCCGCCGACGGGGATTAGCTGATAGCCGATCTTGTAGAACGACGCCTCCTCGCCGATCGCGGCGACGGCGGCTCGCGCGTCCTCCGTAGACGGAAGATCGAGCGCGACGATCAGGCGGTCTCTGGACGCGTCGCTCATGCGGCTTTCTTTCTCGTCGCCCGCTTCGTCGCCGCTTTCTTCGGCGGAACGGCGCCGGGCGCAAGTTCTTTCGCCTTGTATTTGCAAAGGTCGGCGATGGGGCAGCGCCAGCATTCGGGCCGCCGCGCCTTGCAGACATAGCGTCCGTGCAGGATGAGCCAGTGATGCGCGTCGTGGAGGAGGTCTGCGGGCGTCACTTTCATCAGGCCGTCCTCAACCGCACGCGGCGTCTTGCCGGCGGCGAGCCCTGTG
>CAZHUI010000045.1:0-26153 GCA_964535605.1 uncultured Caulobacterales bacterium | reverse complement strand
AGGATCACGGTCTTGCCGGTGCGCGGCTGCGCAACGATCAGCGAGCGCTGGCCCTTGCCGATCGGCGCGACGAGATCGATGACGCGCGCGGTGAGGTCTTTCTTCTTCGCGTCTTCCGTCGAGGTGATTTCCATCTTGAACCGCTCGTCGGGATAGAGCGGCGTCAGATTGTCGAAATGGACCTTGTGGCGGGCCTTGTCCGGATCCTCGAAATTGATGGTCGAGACTTTGAGCAGCGCGAAATAGCGCTCGCCTTCCTTGGGGCTCCGGATCTCGCCGATGACGGTGTCGCCGGTCCGCAGCGCGAAGCGCCGGATCTGCGAGGGCGAGACATAGATGTCGTCGGGGCCGGGGAGATAATTGGCTTCCGGCGACCGCAGAAAGCCGAAGCCGTCGGAGAGGACTTCCAGAACGCCGCCGCCGTCGATCTGCGCCTCGCGGTCCGCAAGCTCCTTGAGGATCGCGAACATCATGTCCTGACGGCGCATGGTCGAGGCGTTCTCGACCTCGAGCTCCTCGGCGAAGGCGAGAAGGTCGGCGGGCGATTTCTCTTTCAGGTCGTCAAGGGAAATCTGGCTTGGAATGGACATGGGGGGCGCGCTTTTCTGAATGGATCGGGGGCCCGGGGACGGGCGTTTGGGGAGGGATCGAGAGGTCGAAAGGGCGGGATCAACGCTTCTGACGAAAGGCGACCCGGCCGAAGGAGGATGGCCGAGATATAGGCCGCGCGGCGGCGGCGTCAATGGGCGCGGCCGCCCTTCCCTCAAAACGGCTTCGTCACCGCCATGAAGACGGCGACCAGCATCAGGACGAACGGGGCTTCGTTCATGATGCGCCAAAAAGTTCCGGTGTTGGGCCGCTCGCCGCGTTCGAATTTCTTCTGGGTCGCGCTGTAAAAGCCGTGGATCGCGGATATGGCGATCACCATCGGCAGCTTCACCTGAAACCATCCGGCCTTCAAAAGCGCCGGGTTGGCTGTCAGCATGAGAACTGCGAACAGCCACACTGCAACGAGCGACGGCGTCATGATGCCTTTGAGGAGGCGCCGCTCCATCTTGACGAAGAAGGCTTCGGCCTCGCCCCCCCTGCCGCTTTCGAGGTGGTAAATGAAGAGCCGCGGCAGATACATCATGCCGGCCATCCACGCGATCACCGCTGAAAGGTGGAGCGCTTTAAGGACAAGGTAGTGCTCGGCGAGGATCGCGGTCATCGGCCCTACCCGCCCCGCCGCACCGCTTCGACAAGGCGCGCAACATGTTCAGGGGGAACATCGGGCGTCAGGCCGTGGCCAAGATTGAAGATATAGGGAACGCCGCGGAACGTCTCGACGAGACGGCGCGCCTCGTCCTCCATGCGCTGGCCGCCGGCGACAACCAGCATGGGGTCAAGGCCGCCCTGCACCGTGGCGTGAGGGCTCAAGGCCGCCCGCGCATGCGCCCAGGGGTGGGCATGGTCGATGCCGATCACGTCGCAAGCCTGAAGGCGGGCGAAGGCTTCCCCCGACGGCCCTACCCCCTTCGGAAAGAGGATGACCGGAACCCCCGGATGGGCCGCCTTCACCTTTCGGGCGATGGCGTCCGCCGGATCTAGGCAGGCCGCCTTGAGGATGGGCTCGGGCAGACCGCTCGCCCAGGTGTCGAAGAGCTGCACGGCCTCGGCCCCGGCCTCGATCTGGCGGATGAGATAGGCGGCGGTCGCCTCGACGAGGAGCGCCGTCAGCGCTTCGGCGAAAGCCGGGTTGTCATACCAGACGGCGCGAAGCGCGGAAGGATCGCGCTGGGCGCCCCCGCCGATCATGTAGGTCGCGACGGTCCACGGGGCCCCGGCGAAGCCAATCAGCGCCTTGTCGGGCGTCAGGCCAGCGCGCACCTGCCTTACGGTCTCATAGACCGGGGCGAGGTGAGCATGAATGTCCCGGTCCCGAAACCGGTCAAGATCCTGAAGGGTTTTGACGGGGGCGAGCCGTGGTCCCTCCCCTTCGGCGAAGGAAACATCCTGTCCCAGCGCATGCGGGATCAGCAGGATATCGGCGAAGAGGATCGCGGCGTCGAAATCATACCGGCGGATCGGTTGCAGCGTCACTTCCGCCGCCAATTCCGAATTGTAGCACAGATCGAGGAAGGAGCCGGCCTTCGCCCTGACCGCCCTGTATTCGGGTAGATACCGTCCCGCCTGGCGCATCAGCCAGATTGGCGGGATTTTTTGCTCCTGGCCTTTTGCGGCGGAGAGAAATGCTTTCACCGTCAGATCGCCCCTCGGTCTTTCGCTTCTTACCCTTTAAGAGTCTTTTAAGATTGATGAAGAGATTATTAATGGGGAATCCCGGGGAAAACGAACAGGGTGCGCTTTATCCCGGCGCTTTCCCCCAGACTTCCCCAAGACATTGCGCAATGCGTGCTCGCAATCCCCATCTTCATTCGGCGCCGCAAGTTCTCGCTGCGGGCAATTTTTTGAATTGGCAAGCTGCTTTCGCCGGCGATTTTTCCGCTGCGCCCGGCGGCGGGCGATCGACGCACTGTGTGCATTATGACTCCCCCTCGCCCATGGGCGCCGCGGGTGCGTCTCTGTATGAAAAACCCGCCCGCATAAATTTCCGACGCGCAATCGGCGCCGAACGCTGTTTCCTTGCACAGTGTTTCCCCACCCTGTCCAGAATGGTCTTGTGAAGGCGATGGCTGACCGATGAGCGCGCTCGCGGAAAGAATGTCGAGCTATTTTCATGTGCACCTCGTGTCGGATTCGACCGGGGAAACCTTGAACGCCGTCTTCAAGGCGGTGACGTCGCAATTCGCGAACGCCTATGCGTTCGAACATATCTACGCGCTGATCCGTTCGAAGCCGCAGATGGAAAAAGTGCTGACCGATATCGAGAACGCGCCGGGGCTCGTTCTTTACACCGTCGTCAATCCGGAATTGCGCCGTCTCCTTGAAGCGCGCTGTTCGGAACTGCAGACGCCGGCGATCTCGGTGCTCGATCCGTTCATCGAAGCGTTCTCGGATTTTCTCGGGCTGCAGCAGACGCGCAAGGCCGGCGCGCAGCATGAGATGGACGACGCCTATTTCAGGCGCATCGCCGCCATCGATTTTACGCTGTCCCATGACGACGGGCAGATGACCTATGATCTCGAACCCGCCGATGTCGTTCTGATCGGCGTCAGCCGCACGTCGAAAACCCCGACCTGCATGTATCTGGCGAACCGCGGCGTCAAGGCCGCGAACATTCCGCTTGTTCCGCACGCCGAGCCGCCGGCGGAACTCGCAAGCCTCAGAAACCCTTTGGTTGTCGGCCTGATCGCGAGCCCCGAGCGGCTTGCGCAAATCCGCCAGAGCCGGCTCGGCGGCATGAACGCGGCCGATCACGCCGAGGGCTATTCCGATTTGGAGACCATTCGCGCCGAAGTTCTGCGCGCCAAGCGTCTCTACGCCAAGCATCGCTGGCCCGTCATCGACGTGACGCGGAAATCCGTCGAGGAAACCGCCGCCGCGATCCTCACCAAGCTTTCGGCGCGCCGCAATCAGCAGCTTGATCCCGGCAGCGATGACTAGGCCGCGCGTCATTCTCGCCTCGACAAGCGCCATCCGCCGGAAAATTCTCGATGCGGCGGGGATCACTTATGAAGCGATGCGCCCCGATGCCGATGAGGAGGCGTTGAAGCGAGATTTTCTGGAGCAGGACCTTTCGCCAGCGGAGCTGTGCCTCGCGCTTGCACGCGCTAAGGCGCTGTCGATCGCGGCGCCGGGCGCGCTTGTCATCGGCGCCGACCAGATCATGGAAATGGACGGCGAAATTTTCGACAAGCCGCGCTCAATGCGCGAGGCGGGCGAGCGGCTCTTGCGCTGCGCGGGGAGGGCGCACCGCTTGATCAACGGGATCGCGGTCGCGAAGGGCGGCGCCGTTGTTTTTGAAAACACCGACATTGTGACGCTTCACATGCGGGCGATGACGCGCGCGGAGATTGAGACCTATCTCGCCGAAGCGGGAGACGACGTGCTGGCGAGCGTCGGCGCCTATCAGGTCGAAGCGCTGGGCAGCCGGCTGTTCGACCGTATCGACGGGGACTATTTCGCCGTTCTCGGGCTGTCGCTGTTTCCGCTGCTGCGGTTTCTGAGGGGCGAGGGGGCGCTGCCATGGTGATCCGCAAGGCCGGCGTCATCGGCTGGCCGGTGAAACATTCCCTGTCGCCCGTCATTCATCGCGTCTGGGGCGACCGGGAAGGGCGAGAGGTTTCCTATGACGCCGTCCCCGCAGAGCCGAGCGATGCCGCGTTTGGCGCGGCGATCGAGCGGCTGCAGGCGGAAGGCTATAAGGGCGTCAATGTCACGCTGCCGCACAAGGAACGCGCGCTCGGCATTTGCGACGAGGCGAGCGCGGAGGCGCGCGCGGCGGGCGCGGCCAACATGCTGACCTTCGCGAAACGGCGCATCCTCGCCGACAACTCCGACATTCACGGCTTCGCCGCGGCGGTCGACGGCGCCATGCGCCGGCCGGCGCGCGCGCTCATCCTCGGGGCAGGGGGCGCGGCGCGCGCCGTCGCGATCGCGCTGAGACGAAATCTCGGCGTCCAGAAAATCCGCGTCGCCAACCGAACGCCGCACCGCGCGCGTCACCTCGCGCTGCTGATCGACGGCGAGGCGGTCGATTGGGCGGACAAGGACGCGGCGATCGACGGCGTCGACCTCCTCGTCAACGCGACCTCGCTCGGCATGACGGGCGAGCCGCCGCTCGTCATCGACCTTGCGCGTCTCGGCCGCGACGCCGCCGTCGCTGACATCGTCTATGCGCCGCTTGAAACGCCGTTCCTCTCCGCCGCAAGGCTGAAGGGTGCGACGGTCATCGACGGGCTTTCGATGCTGATGCATCAGGCGGCAGCCGGCTATCGCGCCTGGCTCGGCAATGACGCTGTCGTCGACGCCGATCTCCGCGCGCGTCTTGTCGCGGCGCTAAAGGCGAGGGGGACGACATGATCGCTGTCGGCCTCACCGGATCGATCGGCATGGGAAAATCGACAGTCGCGGCGATGTTCGCGGACGAAGGCGCGCTGGTCTGGGACGCAGACGCCGCGGTACGGCGACTTTATGCGCCGGGCGCCCCGGGCTTTCTGGCAATCCAGGAGCGTTTTCCGGAAGCGATCGGCGAGACCGGCGTCGACCGCGAAAAATTGTCGGCGCTGGTCCTTCATGACGCCGTCGCGCTCGCCGATCTCGAAGCGCTAATTCACCCGCTCGTCGGCGCGGATCGCGGGCGGTTCATCGATGACGCGGCGCGGGCAGGGGCCGACATCGTCGTCCTTGATATTCCGCTGCTGTTCGAGAAGGGCTCGGAGAAATTTTTCGACGCGGTCGTCGTCGTCTCGGCGCCCGCCGACGTGCAGCGCGCGCGCGTGATGGCGCGCCCCGGCATGACCGGGAAAAAATTCCGCTCGATCCTCATGAAACAGACGCCCGACGCGGAAAAGCGCCGGCGCGCCGATTACGTCATCGACACCGCCGTCACCTTCGATGAGACGCGGGCGCAGGTGAGGGCGACGCTCGACGCTATTCTGGCTTCGCTTTCTTAGCCCTGGAACGTCGTGGAAAGACTGAGCGCATTTCAAAATCTAGATACCGACGGAGTTCGCATCGGTGACCATCCTTGAAGGTCACGTGGGCGATGCAAAGTGGAGGCCCATAACTAGATGTCGTTATTGCAAAACCGTCCTTCGCGTTACGGACGACGAATTTCGAGCCGTGCGGCTTGTCGCCGAAGAATCTTCCAAGGTAATACTCTACCTTTTCAATATCGACTAATTCGTATCGAGAATGTTGGTCGACCCGTTCAGTTATCTTTTTTGTGAGATATATTGATATATCGAATTCTTGGCCTTTCACCTTCGAAGGCCGAATTCGATGAGTCAGCATGAAGTAGCGAGAATCTTTGTAAACTTGCTGCCTGTCGCGCTCATCTTGTTCCGTAGCAACTTCTCGCTTGTAGTCTCGACCGCCAGAAAACTCCAACTCCTGAAACTTGTCGGTTGGCGGTCCCTTAAGCTCCAACCCACCAAGCTTTAGCTCAGACGCCGACTCAAGCTTCTCCGAAAGGGCGTTCAAGAGATGTCTAATTTCATCACGAAACCACCAAACTGAACCGCCAATTAGAAACGGCCACGCCAGCCCTACTATTGCATCCCAAGCGTTTGAAGATTCGGACAATTGTGATTCCCCCTAGTCTCGCCTCACCATCCGCACTGCCGGCCGGCGTTCGCCTTTTTCAGCTCGTCCATCAGCGGCGCGAAATAGGAAACGATCGCCGTGCCGTCCATCTGGCGGCTGCCGGTGAACGCTTCGAGCGCGTCGGGCCAGGGCTTCGACGCCCCAAGCTCCAGCATCGCGTTCAACCGCTTGCCGACCTCTTTCGAGCCGTAGAACGAGCAGCGGTGGAGAGGCCCCGTCCAGCCGATAGCGTCGCAGGCCGCCTTGTAGAACTGGAACTGCAGGATGCGCGCGAGGAAATAGCGCGTATACGGAACATTCCCAGGCACGTGATACTTCGATCCGGCGTCAAAGCCGTCGGCCGGGCGCGAGGAGGGCGGCGCGATGCCCTGATATTGCGTCCTGAGCGCCCACCAGCCTTCATTATAGGCGTCGGGCGCGATCTCGCCGGAAAAGACGTCCCAGCGGAATTTGTCGACGACGAGGCCGAAGGGCAGGAAGGCGATCTTGTCGAGCGCCTGGCGCATCAGAAGGCCGATGTCTTCCGACGCCGGCGGAACCGCGTCGATGAGGCCGATCTGTTTCATGTATTCGGGCGTGATCGACAGCGCGACCATGTCGCCGATCGCTTCGTGGAAGCCGTCATTGGCGCCGTTCTGGAAGAGGACCGGCTGGTCCTGATAGGCGCGCTGATAATAATTATGGCCGAGCTCATGGTGGATGGTGACGAAATCTTCCGCCCCGACCGTCGTGCACATCTTGATGCGGATGTCGTCTTTCAGATCGATGTCCCAGGCGGACGCGTGGCACACGACTTCGCGGTCGCGCGGCTTGACGATCTGCGAGCGTTTCCAGAACGTCTCGGGAAGCGGATCGAAGCCGAGCGAGGAAAAGAACGCCTCGCCCGCCTTCACCATTTTCACTTCGTCATAGCCCTTCGCGGTGAGGGCGGCGTCGAGATCGACCGAGCTGACGGCGGGTCCGAAGGAGACGACGTCGCTGATCGACCCCCATTCCTGCGCCCACATATTGCCGAGAAGATCGGCTCTGATCGGCTCATTGAGCGGAACGGCGCCGTCGCCATATTTCTCGTTCAGTTCGGCGCGCGTATAACAGTGAAGCTGATCGTAAAGGGGCTTCACCTGACCCCAGAGGCGGTCGACCTCCGCCTCGAAGTCTTCCGGGCTCATGTCGTAGCCGGAGCGCCACAGCGCGCCCATGTCGGCATAGCCGAGCTCCTGCGCGCCTTCATTGCCGATCTCGACCATGCGGGCGTAATCGCCCTTCATGCGCGCGGCGTAGTCGTTCCACTTCGTCCACACCTCGGCGAGCTGCGCCGGGTTCCGAAGCTGGCGCATCAACAATTCGGTTTCGTCCTGACGGACGACGGGGTTCGACGCGTCGCCTTCAGGCCCGCGGATGCGCCGCATCGCCGCGGCGAGGTCGGCCGCGGTGAAAGCGCCGCCTGAAATGTCGATCGAGCCCGTCGAATAGGCCGAGCCGAGACGCGTCGTGATGCCGGCGAGTTCTTCCGCCGCGCCCTCGCGCGAAGGGGCGGGCGCAACGATGCCGAGCGTGATGAGGTTGAGCTTGCGGCGAATGTCGGCGGGAAGGTCCGCATCCTTGAAGGCGGCGGCCTCCTTGGCGAAATCGACCGACAGCTTCGTCAGCTTCGCGGCGTTCTGCGCGGCGAGCCAGTCGGTGTCGTCGGTGATGTAGGTGGCGTTCACCCACTGGATGCGCCCGGCCTCCTCGAAGGCCTCGCGATAGGTGGCGTCGACCTTGTCGAGGAATGCGGCCGCGTCCGCCGCCGCGTCGCCGGTCGAAGAACGCTGCGTTGCCGCCGCGTCTGCCGGGGCGGCGGCGTCCTTTTTGGCGCAGCCCGCACCGAGAGCGATCAGGCAAACGCCGCCGAGCATTGCGGCGAGCATCGCCGGTCTTGTTTTTTTCATGAGGCTGGTTCCCGCTTCATTGTTCTTTTGGAACCTTATCCGGCGCCTTCCCCCGTTGAAAAGGGCGAGGGGACGCCGGCGCTGCTAGATCTTCTCCGACAGCCTGATCGCGGCCCGGCAACCTGCCTGAATGATGAAGCGCATCAGCGGATAGCCCGGGGCCTCCTCCGCGCCGTGCGCTTCCGCGGTCGCCTTGTGGCCCAGCTCGTCATCGCGAAACCCGGCGACCGTCGCGGCGATTGCGGGCTCGCTCGCGCGCAGCTCTTCGGCCTGCGCGGCGTAGTGCTTTTCGATGACGTCCTCGACAGCGGCGGTCGCGGCCATCGCCGCTTTCTCGCCCATCAGCGCGGTCGCCGCGCCGAGCGCGAAACCGGCGGCGTTCCAGAGCGGGGAGAGCAGCGTCGGGCGCACGCCGCGCTCGGCGAGCAGGCGGTCGAAGGTCTTGAGATGCGCCGCCTCGCCGTCCTCCATCTCCTTCAGCCGCGCGGCGATATCGGCGCGGTTCGGCGCACGGTCGAAAATGGCGCGCTGGCCGCGATAGATCTGGACGGCGCCATATTCGCCGGCGTGATCGACGCGCAGCATTTCATGAAGTCGCGGTTCGCGGGGGCCGGCGCGCGGCGGGGCGGGACGGGCAGGGGTCACGACGCATCGCTCCGGTCGCTGCGCGCGCGCGGCCGTGCAGCATCGCGCGCATCGCTGAAGGCGAGCGCCGCGGCGATCGCGCACAGCGCGAAGAGCGCCGCCGACACGATCAGATTATAGCCCGCCATTGAGACGCCGAAGAGCGTCCAGGCGGCGTCCGTGCAGGAAACGACCGGCGCGGCCCCGTCCAGCACGGCGCCCAGATCGGCGGGATCGACAATCGCAGGCCCGTTGCCCGAACAGGTCGCCGGACCCGGCCAGAATTTGTGCTCGACGCCCGTGTGATAGAATGCGAGCGCGGCGCTGACGAGATAGACAAGGGCGCACGCCCCCGCCGCTGCGGCGGCGACACGCCGCGCCTTGAAAACGAGCCCAAGCGCGAGCCCGGCGAGCGCGACGCCGAGCCCCGCCCAGTGCGCTTCGCGCTGATCGAGACAGAGCGCGCACGGCGCCAGGCCGCCGATGCGCTCGAACGCATGAGCCCCGGCAAGGAGCGCCGCGCTTGCAAGCGCCGAGACCGCCAGCGCGCCGCGCGCGGACGCGATCGAGGTGAAAACTGCCGTCATAGATTTTCGACCATAGTCCGCGCGGCAAACACGGGGTCCTGCGCGGATCGTCGCGGGGTCGAGAGGCCGCACTAAAAGAGGTTGCCAACCCAGTCCTTGAGGACGGCCGCGAGCTCGACGCCAAAGAACAGCGCTACCAGCGCGAAGGCGATCACCCAGCCGAGGCCGACGACGAGACCCAGAATGACGAGAAGCCCGTCGCGCTGAACAAGGCCGAGCGCTGCGATCGCGATGCCGATGCCGGGCACCGTGTTCGTTCCCGGAAACGGCGCGAGGACCGAAAGCGCGGGGATAATCAACAGCGCGCCGGTGACGCGCGCGCCGATGCGTTCCGTCACCATGGGAAGGCGCGGGCGGGCGATGCGTTCGAGCCAGCGCACATATTTTTCGGCAAAATCCAGAACCTTCGAAAACTCCGCCAGCTGAAAGCGGCGCGCCCGGATCGCTTCGGGAAACCAGGGCGACTGGCGCCCCGCCGCCATCTGGCCGCCGAGCGCGAGCATCGGCAGGGCGACGATCTGAGGCAGGAGATAAACGAAGGGCGGCGTGCAGGGCAAAGCGAGCAGCAGGAGCAATAGCCCGAAGGCGCGCTCGTCGAGCCGGTCGACGATTTCGCCTAGGCTGGCTTCAGGAGCGGCCACCGGCTCGGCCTCATGGCTTTCGCCCGCCCGCGCCTCGCGCCAGCGCCTATCGAGATCGGCGATCATGGCCCGGAAGAGATCGACGACGCCGTAGCGCGCGTCGATCGCGTGCTGGACCTCTTCGGCGGGATCGATTGTCGGCATGGCGGGCGTTGCTGTCCTGGCGTCGTGCATGAACGGGCATGTCCCCGAAAGCGGGCCAAGGCAAGGCGCGCGGGAAACGGGTTATGGGCCCCCGCGCGTTATTTTTTGGTGACGCCGGACCGGACAGAAAGGGTTGGTGCGGGCGGTCGGGGTCGAACCGACACTTCTTGCGAAACCAGATTTTGAGTCTGGCGCGTCTGCCAATTCCGCCACGCCCGCGACGGGAGAGCGCGCCTTATAGAGCGCCGGCGCGCCGGATGAAAAGCGGGGAATCCAAGGGAACCCCCAAAAACGCCGCCCCAACAAAAACGCCCCCGTCTCCGGGGGCGTCTTCGTCAATCCTTAACGGCGAAGGGTCAGCGCGGCTCGCCATAAGCGAGCGGCGCGTTGCAGGACGCAAGCTCGATCGTTCCCTGATCGTCCTTCTTGCGGCGCTTTTTCTTGCGCGCGTCGCCTTCATTGCCGACCGAATAATTGGTGTTCTCATAGCGAACCGCGGGTTCGAAATCGCGGAACGCCGTCACCTTGATGTCGGCGTTGTTGATGATTTTCTGTTCGGCCGAGAAGAACTGGATCGTGCAGCCGCCGTTTTCGGCGAAGGTGTTGCCGCCGACGGCGCCGAAGAAGCCCGACGACACGCGCATGGCGTCGACGAAATTCTGCGCGACGAGGTTCGAATTGACCGAGGCGGAGCGCACTTTCTCCGACAGATAGATCCCCATCTCATTGCCGGTGATCTCATTGGCGATGATCTTGACGCCGTCATAGACGTCCGCGGTGACGCCGGGACCGGCGTTGTAGCGGATGGTGTTGCGGGTGAGGATCAGATCGGCGGCGACGCCCGAGGCGGCGATGCCGACGCCGTTGCCGATGACGACGTTGTTGGTCATCGATCCCTTGATCAGCGCATTGCGGTCGCTGTCGAAATTGACCGCCGTGCGCGCGCCGACGATGACGTTGCCGTCAAGGCGAACGTCGCCCGCGGCGATGCGGATGCCCGACGCAGGGCCGGTGAGAAGGCCGACGCCCTTGGCGCCGCGCGAATGCGCAAACTGCTCGATCGAGCCAGCGCCGGAGGCGAGCGACCAGTCGCCGCCATGTTCGGCGCCGACCGGCTGCGCATGCCGCTGGATATAGCTTTCAAGGCGCGAGGCGTCGTCGCTGAGGCGATCGTCGCGGTCGCGCGGCGGGCGCGCGAGATGGTCGTAAAGCTCGGGCCGCAGCGACCCGCCGAGCGGGCCGTAAGCGGCGCGCAGCGGAATGTCGGAATTGGCCGGAATGACGAAGCTGTCGGAGACCGACACCGTGCCGCCCTTGATGTCGATGCAGGCGCCCGAGGGCGTGCGGTCGTCAAATTCAAAGATCAGCTGCGAGAGGCTGACGCTCGCGAGCGCTGAATCCGGCGCGATCGAGATGCAGGGCGCGGCGGGGTTCGGGCGGATGACGGCGTTGCGGCCGTAATCGCCGGCGACGCCGCGAATCTCCACCGGCTTCGTGACGACGACGTTCTCATTATAGGTGCCGCCCTTGACGAGGATCGTGCCGCCCGGCCGCACCAGCCGCATCGCCTGCGCGATGGTCGTCACGCGGCTGCCGGCGTCCTGGCTGACGACGACTTCATTACGATTGGAAGGGCCGCCGGGCCCGCCCGCATTGCCGCCGTCGCCGGGGCCGGTACGCGAGGCGCCCGGTTCCCGGATCGGAAAGCCGCCGAGGGTCTGAGCGTCGGCCGCGCCGGCCGCCGCAAGCGTCAATCCGCTCGCCGCCGCCAGGAATGTCAGTACGCGTTTCATGGGCCTCTTCTCCTACCTACTCGATGCCGCGCGGCTTTTCGAATTCCAGCTGACGTAGCGCTTCCGCCGCCGGCCGGTAGCCGAGCGATTGGGCGCGCGCGAAATGGATCGCGGCTTTGGCCTTGTCGGGCTTCACCGGATTAAGCCCGGGCGTCGAGTCGCGATAAACGACGCCGAGCGCGTAATGGGCAAGGGCGAGATCGGACTTCGCCGAGCGGCCGAGCCATTCGAGCGCGCGGTCGCCGTCCTGCACGACGCCGATGCCGCGCACATGCATGATGCCGTAGACATATTGCGACATCGGATGGCCTTCGGCGGCCGCGGCCGCGAACAGTTCAACCGTCTGGCGCGCGGTGAGAACGCCGGTCCTGACCGCGTCCTTCTCGTCTTCGGTCAGCGTCGTGTCGGAGCTGATGCGCGAATATTGGAAGCGGCGGATCGCTTCGCGCGTTTCAGCGCCCATCGTGTTGTCGATCGGGCCGTAATACATGCCGAGCGATTTCAGCCCGCGCTGGATGAGTTCGACGTCGATGTCGGCGATCGCCGACAGGGCCTGCTGCAGGCGCAGCTCTTCAAGCTCTTTCTTCGTGCGCTCCAGCTCTTTTTGCTGCGGCGTCTGGCCGGTGTGCTCTTCGGGGAGCGGCGGCTGCCAGCCGACGACGGCTTCGAGCGCATTGTCGACTTCCTTCTTCGACATCAGCGCTTCGAGTTCTTCAAAAGCGATCGAGGCCGCGCCGACGCCGCGCGCCTTGGCGAGCGCGTACATGGTCAGCGCCTTGACGTTGTTCTTTTCAACGCCCGTGCCGCGGCGATACATGTCGCCCAGCGTGTAGAGATCGTAGGGGCTGCCGCGCTCGAACGTGTCGGAGACGAGCTTCTCGCCGCGCGACACGTCGCTCGTCGACATACGGAAACGGATTTCGGGAAGACGCTCTTCGGCGAGGATCTGCGCGTTGCGCTCCTCCGCGGACGGCGTCTGGAAGCCTTCGTTGAAGCGGTGATAGGCGGCCAGCGAATACCAGCGCAGCGATTCGACATTGTCGATTTTCTTGCCGGTCTCGAGCGGAATTTCGGCGCCCTTGGCGCCTTCGAGAACCGCGCCCGAATAAACATCGCCGAGCGCCTTCATCGAGCGCACGTCGCCGGCGACGGCGAAGCGCGTCCAGATGTCGACGGCGACATCGTGCTGGCCCTGCTCATAGGCTTTGAGGCCGATTTCGTAATTCGCGTGCGCGACGCCCGTTGCGGAGAACGCAAGGGCCGAAGCCGCCGCAACGCTCATCAGCGCCCGGCGCAGTCCGGAATGAACCATCACCTGTTTTTCCCTCATAACCCCTATGCTCCCCATACGCCCGCGTCCTGCGCCTTCAGACGGCGTCCGGTGGACAAAGCGCTAGCGCCCCCCGCCGGCGGCCAGACGCGCCCGAGAGGGCGAACATCCGACGGCACATTAACCTTTACCACGCCTGAACACAATTTGGCGCCGACGAGGCCGGAACTGGCAAGCGCCAGCCCCGTTGCCGTCACGGTTTTTCCCCCCGCGTGACAAGAAAGACGCAAAGCTCCGGCGCGCCGGGGAGCCTTTCGCAGCGATGCCCGCCCTGGGCCGCAAAATGGGGAATATCGACCGCGGCGACGGGGTCGTCGGCGGCGATCCGCAACGTCGCGCCAGAGGCCATGCGCCGGAGCGCCGCCTCCATTTTGAGGACGGGCAGGGGGCAGCGAAGCCCGCGGGCGTCGATTTCGATAAGGGACGCTGACATCGCCGCCAATCTTGCGCGCTTCCGGCTTGGCGAAAAGGCCGCGCTGGGGCCGCCGCCGGCTGAAAGAAAAAGGCCCGGACCGCAAGGGTCCGGGCCTTCGATTTTCATCTGGCGCCGCGCTTTTAGAAGCCGACCTGCACTTCAAGGCCGACGACGCGGCCCTTGTTGAGCGGCGCGAAGGAGCCGCCGCCGAGCGTCAGGGGAAGCTGCGTCTCGCCGCCATGCGTGACCTCGTTGAGGAGGTTCTGGCCGTAGAGCGACACGGTCGCGCCGCCGATCGTATAGGCGACCGACGCATCGAGGATTTCGGCGCCCAGAAGGATGCCGAGGTTGTTGTCCGTGTACGGAACGGAGTCGCGGTGCGAATACTGGAACCGCGTCGTCAGCTCGTTGCCCGCGAACTCCATCGAGTGGATGAAGCCGGCGCCCCAGGTCCAGGGCGACAGGCGCGGAATGCCGAGCTGCAGGTCGCGGTCGTCGATGATGTCAGGCTCGCCCGACTGCTGCGTGCCGTTCATGTTGGTGTCGACGAAGTCGCTGTTCAGGTTGAAGAGCACGCTGTCGTATTCGCCGTCGAGGCGGCCGAGATTGCCCTGGAAGACAAGGTTGTCGGTGACGAAAACCTGAGCCTCCACCTCGAAGCCGAAGATGGTCGCGTCCGCCGTGTTCCGGATCAGCTGCACGACGCCCGCGACGCTGTCGGCGAGGTTCAGTTCGCGTTGCAGATCCGAGATGTCGTTGATGAAGACCGACGCGTTGATGGTCGCGCGTCCGCCTGCCGGCTGCGCCTTGAAGCCGATTTCATAGGCGTTGACGGTCTCTTCGTCGAAACGCTCGGTCGGGAACAGGACGGACGTGTTGCGGAAGTTGTAGCCGCCCGAGCGGACGCCTTGCGTCCAGTGTCCGTAGAGATTGACCTCGTCATTGACCGCCCACTGGAAGCCGATTTTCGGCGTGAAGTTCTTCCAGGTGAACTCGTCCTCAAGCTGCACCGAGCAGGTGCCTTCGGCGACGCTGCACTCGACCGGGTTGAGCGTGATGTTCGACAGCACGGCGGACTTCGTTTCATTGGTGTAGCGCCCGCCGCCGACCAGCGTGAAGCTTTCGGAGAGGTCGATGTCGGCTTGCGCGAAGAGGCCCCAGTTGCGGCTGTCCTGCAGGCCGCCGCCGTAAAGGTTGCGGAAGCCGCCGAGAATGAAGCGGTTCTCCTGATAGACGTGGCTTGAATCGAAATAATAAAAGCCCGTCGTCAGGTCGACGCGGTCGAAGAACCGGCCGGCGTAACGGATCTCGTTTGAGATCTGGCGGTATTCGTTGCTGGCGAAGGAGTGGAACAGGAAGAACGGCGTGGCGTCGATGTCGCCGACCGAGGTCCCTGTCGTATCGCGCCAGCCGAAGATGTTGGTGATGGTGCCGTTGCCGATGTCGAGATTGAGCTCGGCGATCACCGAATCCGCGCGCACGTCGTAATTGCCCGGCTCGTCGATCGAGAAGGTGAAGCTGTCCTGTGGGGCCGTGAAGAAGACGTTGGACGACGGGATCGGCGGCAATTGCACGCCGCTCGGCAGGTCGCGGCTCGGCAGGAAGCCGGGATGGTTCTGCCCCGCCGGGCCGTCGCCTTCGCTTTCGAAATGGTCATAGCGGATGATCGCCGAGAAATTGTCGGTCGGCTGCCACAGGATCTGCGGGCGCACCGACCAGGTCTCGGCCTTGCCGAAATTCTCGAAAGCGTCAGGCAAGTTGGTCGCGATCGGGAAGCCCATCGCGTCGAGCGCCGAGGCGGTGCCGCCGATGGCGTCGAGGCGCGCTTCGAGGTTCGGGCCGCCGAGATAGCGGTCGAACCAGCCGCGGTCATTGTTGTAATAAACCGACACTTTCGCCGCGAGGACGTCCTGGATCAGCGGAACGCTGTAGGTTCCCATCGCGAAATAATTATTGCCGGTGCCGCGCAGCCCGCTTTCGGCGGCGACCTTCAGCTTGCCCTCGGCTTCCGACAGGTTCGGCCGCTTGGAGTTCAAAAGGACCGCGCCGCCGGTCACGTTCCGGCCGAAGAGGATGCCCTGAGGGCCGCGCAGAACTTCGACCGATTCGAGATCGAAAAGATCGAAAACGACGCCGCCGTTCTGGCCGAGATAGACGCCGTCGACAAAGGTGCCGACCGCGGGATCGATCGAGGGGATCGACGAGTTCACGCCGAGACCGCGGATCGAGAAGTTGGCGACGCCGCGCGTGGTGCCGATATCTTCAAGGGCGACGTTCGGCATCGAATAGCTGAGATTGCCGAGGTCGCGCACCTTGAGCGCGTCGAGCTGCTCTTCGCCATAGGCCGTCACAGCGAGCGGCACGTCCTGTACGTTCTCGGCGTCGGCTTTTTTGGTGGCGGTGACGAGAACCTCGTCCCGCAGCGTATCGACCGCGCTTTGCGCCAGGGCGCTCGTCGCAAGGATCGGCGCGGCCGCGACGCTGAGCGCAAGAATAGAGGCTTTCGCCAGAAGGCGATTGGTCATTAGTCCCTCCCGTTACATGGCCGCCATTGACTGGCGGACCTAAAATTGAACGGGAAACGTAGCAGCAAACGCTGAAGAAGCGAGCGAGGCGAGCAGGATTTGGCCGCTAACAGCCTCTACTCAGCGAGTTTTCTGCGCCTGTTGCCGCTTTTCAACAGGGCGGCGTCAGCCCCGGAGCGCCTTGCCCATCTGCTCGAGAGAGAACGGGAAAACGATCGTGTTGGTGCGGTCCGAGGCGATTTCCTGCAAGGCGCCGAGATAGCGCAGTTCCATCGCGCCGGCCTGTGTCGCGAGGATATGGGCGGCCTCGGCGAGCTTCGTCGCCGACTGCTCCTCGCCCTCGGCCGAAATGACTTTCGCGCGCCGTTCGCGTTCGGCCTCGGCCTGTTTGGCGATCGCGCGGATCATCTCCGGCGCGACATCGACATGTTTGATTTCGACATTCGAGACCTTGATGCCCCAGGCCTCCGTCTGGTGATCGAGGATCGCCTGAATGTCCTTGTTGAGCTTGTCGCGCTCCTGCAGCATCTCGTCGAGTTCATGCTTGCCGAGCACCGAGCGCAAAGTCGTCTGCGCAAGCTGGCTCGTCGCCGCCATGTAATTCTCGACCTGAACGACCGCGCGCACGGCGTCGACGACGCGGTAATAGAGGACCGCGTTCACTTTGACCGAAACGTTGTCGCGGCTGATGACGTCCTGCGCCGGCACGTCATGGACGAGCGTCCGCATGTCGACTTTGCGCATCTGCTGGATGATGGGAATGAGGATGACGATCCCCGGACCCGCAGCCTTGCGCCCGACGCGGCCGAGCGTGAAGACGACGCCGCGCTCATATTCGCGCAGGATCTTGAAGATGTTGGTGATGATGACGATCCCGAGAATGAGGACCGGCGCGAGGAGGCCAAGACCTTCCAGCATTGATGCATCCCTTCAGATTTGCGGCCGCGCGCTTAGACGGGCGTGACCCTTAACAGCATTCCGTCCTTGCGCGCCACTTTAACCGCGTCGCCGGGCGTCAGCGCCGCTTTCGCCTCCGCCCTCCACAATTCGCCGCCGACGCGCACATAGCCGGAGCGGCCTTCCCAGATTTCAACGACGCCGGCGTCGTTCGTGAATTCATCGCCAAGCTGGAACGCGGTCTTGCGCGCGCGCTGCGTAATCGCGGCGATCATCGCCACGCCGGCGACCGCGGCGACGATAAGCAGCGCCTGCAGCGCGATGGCGCGCCAGTCGAGCGTCGCCAGCAAATCGCCTTCGCTCACGCAGCCTCCTGCGGCGCCCCGATCGGGAAAAATCCGCCCTTCGCCTGCCGGACGACGAGAACGAGCCCGTCGATCTCGACGACCTTGATGCGATCGCCGGGACTGAGCGGCCGGTCGGAACGCGCTCGCCAGCGCTCGCCTTCGACGATCACCCAGCCTTCCTTGCCGTCCCAGTCGTCGACGACGCCTTCGCGCCGGCGGATCGCTTCCCCGCCGATCATCGGCCCGTGGCTGCGCGATCCGACGATGGCAAAAAGAACAAGCGCGAGAAACGCCCCGATGATGGCGACGATTGTCGCGATGAGGCTTGTCGAAACCTTGAAGCCCTCGGGAAAGACGAGATAGAGCCCCGCCGCGAAGACGCCGAGCCCTGTCAGTCCTGCGAGCCCGAAGGTCGGCGCGTAAGCCTCGACGATGATGAGGATCGCGCCGATCCCCATCAGCATCGCGCCGAGCCAGTTGAACGGCAGGACCTGAAACGCATAGAGCCCGAGGATAAGGCAAAGGACGCCGAGCGCGCCGGGGAAGATCGAGCCGGGGTTCCACATCTCGATGATGATGCCGGTGGTCGCCAGCGACATCAGGATGACCGCGACATTGGGATTGGCGATAAAGCCGAGGATGCGCTCGATCAGCGTCGGCTCGATTTCCTCGAGCGACAGATTGGCGGTCTGCAGCGTCCGTTCGCCGCTCGGCGTTTTGACGGTGCGACCGTCGAGCTGCCGGATGAGATCGTCGCGGTTCTCGGCGATGAGGTCGATGACGCCAAGCTCCAGCGCCTCGCGGCTCGTCACCGACGCGGCCTCGCGCACCGCTTTTTCCGCCCAGTCGGCGTTGCGGCCGCGCTCTTCGGCGAGCGCGCGGATATAGGCGACGCTGTCATTGATGATCTTGGCCCGCAGCGCGTCGTCATTGGCGAGCGGCGCCGTCTCCGTCTGCGGTTCCTCCGCAGGCGGATTAACCGCGGGGTCGCTTTCGCCGCCGGCCGGCGCGGCGGCGGGATCGTCCGCCGGTTTCGGCGTTTCCTCCTCGAAGGGATTTTCCTCCGACGGCGCGCCGCCGATCTCGACAGGCGTCGCCGCGCCCGTATTGGTGTTCGGCGCCATCGCCGACACGCCGGCCGCATACATGATGTAGAGGCCGGCCGAGGCCGAGCGCGCGCCCTGCGGCGCGACATAGGTGACGACCGGCGTCTCGGACGCGAGCATCGCCTTGATGATCGTCTTCATGGAATCGACAAGACCGCCCGGCGTGTCGATCTCGATGAGAATGAGTTCCTTGCCGCCCGCATTCGCCGCCTCGATCTCGCGGGCGATATATTGGGCGTTGGCGGGCGTGACGGGGCCGTCAAGCTTCAGGACGACGCCGGATCGCGCGGACGGCGCTTCCTGCGCAAGCGCGCTGAAGAGGGCAAGAACGGCGGCGACCGCGATCAAGACAGCGCCGCGGACCGGCAGTTTTAGCGCGTCCTTGAACCGCATGCCCGGCCCCTCCTCATCCCTCTCCCAAAGATAGGGCTGCCGGGGCCTTATTCAACCGCGAAAAAGACCCCCAAAATGTCATGGAAATGAAATATCCGGCGCCCAGATTCGTCCAACCAACCGATGGAGGACGGGATGTCTGACTTCGTGCAAAGCCCTGAATTCGTGATCGCAATCCTCGCCGCCACGCTGCTTGGCTTCGCTTTTCTTTTGGCGAGGACCAGGGGCGGCGTCCGCGGGCCAGGCAAAGGCCAGGGAACGGGCGGCGACGGCGGCTATCCCTACGGCGCCGATGCCGGATCGTCGGGCGGCGATTGCGGCGGGGATGGCGGGGGTGATTGATCACGCTTTAGGGGACGGCCAATAAGGATGGCGCGCCCGCGCTGCTGAAAAGGGATTTGCCGATGTTGATCGATCGCCGTTCGCTCCTTTGGGGCGCCTCCGCCGCCGTTGTCGGATTTGCGGGACTGCGCGCGCTTGGCCTCAAGGGCGCGCTCGCGCTGCCGACCGTGTCGCCGTACGGCGATCTTGTCCCCGACCCAAACGGCCTTCTCGATCTTCCGGCAGGGTTTTCCTACGACATCGTCTCGCGCGAGGGCGTTCCGATGACGGACGGTTTCCTGACGCCCGGCGCGTTTGACGGCATGGCGTGCTTCAAGGTGCGCGGAAAGAAAGACCAGATCGCGCTCGTCCGGAACCATGAGATCTGGCCCGACATGTATGAGCGCTCAGGCTACGGGCCCGACCTCGCGCTCGCCGCGAAACTGCCCAAAGACAAGGTGTTCGATTTCACGCCGGACGGGCGCCCGAAATTCGGCGGCACGACGACGCTCATTTACGACCTCAAGGCGAAGAAGATCGTGCGCGATCACTTGAGCCTTGCGGGGACGACCGCGAATTGCGCGGGCGGGCCGACGCCGTGGGGCTCGTGGCTCACCTGCGAGGAAACGCTCGAAAAGACCGGCCAGCACGTGTCGAAAGACCATGGCTGGGTGTTTGAAGTTCCCGCGCGCGCCAAAGGCCTCGTCGATCCCGTGCCGCTGAAGGCGATGGGACGCTTCGTGCATGAGGCCGCCGCCGTCGATCCGAAAACCGGCGTCGTCTATTTGACCGAAGACCGCCATGACGGCCTTTTCTATCGCTTCCTGCCGAACCGGAAAGGCAAGCTCGCCAAGGGCGGGCGCCTGCAGGCCCTGGCGCTCAAGGACAATCGCGAGCGCGATTTCCGCAACTGGCCGAATGACGGCAATCCGAATTTCCCGGGCGCGGGGCAGGCGATCGCGGCGGGAACGCCGGCGGCCGCGGTCTGGATCGACATGGACGACGTTGAATCGCCCAATGGCGACCTCAAGGACCGCGGTCACGCAAAAGGCGCGCTCCGCTTCGCGCGCGGCGAAGGGCTCGCGGTAGGAACCTCCGCAGACGGACGAACGGAAATCTACATCTCCTGCACCTCCGGCGGGCCGATCCGGTTGGGTCAGGTTTTCCGCTACCGCCCGAGCGAACATGAAGGAAAGCCCGGCGAGACGGACGCGCCCGGGACCCTCGACCTCTTCGTCGAGACCGACGACGCGAGCGTTCTCAAGAACTGCGATAATGTCGCGGTGGCGCCCTGGGGCGACGTCATCCTGTGCGAGGACGGCTATGATTACGACGCGCAATATCTGCGCGGCGTGACGCCGGCGGGCGCCTTCTACACCCTCGCCGGCAACACGAAGTCGGAATTCTGCGGCGCCTGCTTCTCGCCGGACGGCGAAACGCTCTTCGTCAACATCCAGACGCCGGGCGTCACCTTCGCGATCAAAGGTCCGTGGCGGACGGCTTGAGGATTTCAATAGTCGGCGATTTCGACGGGGTAGCCCGCGGCGCGCAGATTGGCGATGATGCCGTCGAGATGATCCTGGCCTTGCGTGTCGATCGTCACGTCCATGCACGTCATTTTAGCCGGGAGGTCGGAATAGGTGCGGTGGTGGCCGACGTCGATGACGTTGCCGCCGCCCTCCGCGATGATCGTCGCGACGCGCACGAGCTGGCCCGGCATGTCGAGCAGTTCGACCCGAAGGCGCGCAAGCCGTCCTGACCGCGCAAGGTCGCGCATCAGGATCATCGACAGGAGGCGCGCGTCGATATTGCCGCCGCACAGGATGAGCCCGACCGTCTTGCCGCTGAAACGTGCGGGATCCTTCAGGACCGCGGCGAGGCCCGCCGCGCCCGCGCCCTCGACCAGCAGCTTCTGCTCGTTCATCAGCATGCTGAGCGCCCGTTCAAGGAGGCGCTCGTCGACGAGAATGATGTCGGCGACGCGTCCCTTGACGACCGCACGCGTCAGGCGCCCCGCTTCCCGCACCGCGATGCCTTCGGCCAGCGTGTTGCCGCCGACAGGCCGGCCCGCGCCGTCGAGCGCGTTCTTCATCGACGGGAACAGGTCGGCTTCAACGCCGATGACATCGACGCCCGTTCCTTCGGCGGCGAGCGCCAAGCCGGCGATGAGGCCGCCGCCGCCGACCGGCGCGATAATGGCGTCGAAACGGGGACCGTCGGCGATCATCTCAAGCCCGATCGTGCCCTGACCGGCGATGACGTCCGCGTCATCGAACGGATGCACGAAGACAAGGCCGCGCTCCGCCGCGATTTTTTCCGCCGCGCCTTGCGCCTCTTCGAAACTGTGGCCCGACAATACGACCTCGGCGTCAAAGGCGCGCGTCTGTCGCACTTTGACGTCGGGGGTCGTCGTCGGCATGACGATCGTCGCCGCGACGCCGAGCGCCCTCGCATGCCGGGCAAGGCCTTGCGCATGATTGCCGGCCGAGGCCGCGATGACGCCGCGCGCGCGTTCGGTTGCGCTCAGGGCGATAAGCTTGTTCAGCGCGCCGCGCTCCTTGAAAGCGCCGGTGTATTGCAGGCTCTCAAGCTTCAGGAAGAGATCGGCGCCGGTGAGCGCGGACAACCGCTCGGCGCGAATGAGCGGGGTGCGCATCACCCGGCCCTCGATACGCGCGGCTGCTTCAAGCACGCTGGCGCGGGTGGGCAGGGCGCCGGGCGCTGACTGAGGGCGGCGAAGGGCGGCGGTGTCGGACATGGCGACTTTCGGCGAAGGCGGTTCCTTCGCATGCGCGAGAGCGACTGCTGGCGCAAGCGCATAGAGGCGGAATCGGCGACAATTTTGCGTTAACGTGGAGGAAAATGCCGGCGAAACCCCGGGATTGGTGGAAAATAGCCGCCAAGAACACCGCTCCTCGTGGATTGACCCGCGGCGTCGAACGGCTAGTCCGGGGAGGATGCACGGACCCGCCCCCGCGTCCTATCGGCCCGATCCGGCCTATCTCGCCCTTGGCGGCGCGCCGTTTTATGACGCGGTCGCGCCCGCCGATTTTCCGCGCAGCGTCCTGCGCTACCGCAATGACCGCTGGGCTCAAGCCGTCGGGCTTGCGCATCTGACGGAAGAAGAATGGAACGCGCATTTTGCGCGGTTTCATCCGCTCCCTGACAATATTCCGGCGCCGCTCGCCTTGCGCTATCACGGCCACCAGTTCCGCGCCTATAATCCCGACATCGGCGACGGGCGCGGCTTTCTCTACGCGCAGCTCCGCGACGGAGAGGGGCGTCTCCTCGATCTCGCGACGAAAGGCTCGGGCAGGACGCCCTATTCGCGCACGGCGGACGGGCGCCTGACGCTGAAGGGCGGGGTGCGGGAGATCCTCGCGACCGAAATGCTCGAAGCGCTCGGCGTCTACACTTCGAAGACCTTCAGCGTCATTGAGACCGGCGAAAGCCTGATGCGCGGCGACGAACCGTCGCCGACGCGCTCCTGCGTGCTCGTGCGGTTGGGGCACAGCCATGTGCGCTTCGGGACGTTTCAGCGCCTCGCCTTTGAAGAGAACGCGGCCGCGATCCGCCAGCTCGTCGATTATTGCGCGGCGCAGTTCGATCCCGACTTGGCGGGCGCGCCCGATCTCGTCCCGCGCTGGTTCGCGCGCGTCATCGCGCGCACCGCGCGCCTTGTCGCGCAATGGATGGCGGCGGGCTTCGTGCACGGCGTACTCAACACCGACAACATAAACGTGACGGGGGAAAGTTTCGATTACGGGCCGTGGCGGTTTTTACCGCATACGGACTTTTCCTTCACGGCGGCCTATTTCGACCAGTCCGGGCTCTACGCCTACGGGCGCCAGCCGGACGCAGGCCTCTGGAACCTGTCGCGGCTCGGCGGCGCCTTGACGCTCGTTGCGGAAACGGAGGCGCTCAACGCCGCGCTCTCGACGTTCCCGAAAGCGCTCGAACGCGCGATGGTCGAGAGCTTCTTCCGGCGGCTGGGGCTCGTTCCTTCCAGACAGGACGATTTCGATTTTGTCGTCGCGCTCCTGCAGTGGATGGAGGAGACGAGGATCCCCTTCGAGCGCGTCTTTTTCGACTGGTTCTGCGGCGACGGCGCGCGCGCCGATAAAAGCCCCCAAGCGGCGCTCTACGCCGCGCCGGCCTTTGCGGGTCTGCGCGGGAAACTTGAGGCGTTCGCGCCGGAGCGCCCCGAACGCCTGTCGCACCGCTATTTCTTAGGCGGTCCGGCGACCATGCTGATCGACGAGGTCGAGGCGATCTGGGCCCCGATTGCGGAAAGAGACGACTGGACGGCCTTTAACGCCAAGCTCGCCGAGATCGCGCTGATGCGCGGCGCGCTCGATTTTGACGCTTCGCACTACCGCGCCGACCCCTTGGCCTAGCCTCGGCCTTGCGCCTAGCGCGCCGGCCCGGCCGGCTGCTGAAGTTCGGCGACCCGGCGTTCGATGGCGAAAAACAGCGCCGTTCCCGCGACCAGCGCGACAAAGGCGAACAAGGAAACCGCGACAGGGGTGAGCAACATGGGGCACGTCCTCTGAGACGACCCCCGGATTACAGAACGGAAATATCAAATTTCTGTTTAAATCCGTGGACTTATCGTTAACGGCCCGGCGCTAGCGCAACGACCGCGCGCCGCGCCGGATCAGCTGCTCAAGGCCATAGATGCCGGTCAGCGCCAGCGTTGAGGCGATGAAGACGAAAATGGCCATTCCGGCGGGTCCAAAGGCGGTCATTGCGGTCTCTCCCAGATGCCCGGCTTCTCTCGCCGGACACTTGCAGTATGTGTGCCCGTCGCCGGACAGGGGGTTAACTGGGTCACAAGGGGCGGCGGAAACAGGGGCGCCGCGGCGGGCGGTGCGCGGTTTGCGGCGGGCGGAGCCTGTGGCCGCAGGGCGACAAGCGGGCGTCGCGCCAGCCCCGGCGCATCGGCTCCGTTCCCAATCCGGGCTTTTGCCGATACCATTTACCATTCCGGTGAGGTCGGCCGCCGGTGCGGCGGGCCTCGCAACGACGCGGCTTGGGGTTTCGGCGGCGGACGCCGTTTTGGTCGGTTAGGGCGGCGCGCGCCGCCAGGGGTGAGGGGCGAAATGACCTCCGAAGTGGTGTTGATGAACCGCCAGGCGGTGGCGATGGCCGCGGACAGCGCGGTCACGATCACCGGCCACCAATATCTCAAGACCTATCAGTCGGTCGATAAGCTGTTCCCGCTGGTCGAAGGCCAGCCGGTCGCCGTCATGATTTACAACAACGCCGAAATCATGTCGACGCCGTGGGAGACGGTGATCTCGCTCTATCGCGACGCGACGCGCGGACGCTCGCTCGACACGGTGCAGGATTACGCCGAAGACTTCATGAACTTCATTTCGGGGAACCCGGACCTCTTCCCCGCCGATCATCAGGATACGGAATTCTTCAAGCACCTCGCGGTCGTCTACACCGTGATCGCAGAGGATTTCGAAGCGCAGGTGCGAAAGATCGCCGAGGCGAACGGCGCGCGCGTCAAGGAGCATCTCTCCTCGATCTTCGAATTCGTCGTCGGGCAATTGCACGCGGACTATCAGCGCTATCCGGACGACGCGCCGCGGGGCGATCTCGCCTGTTTCCCCGGCGGCATGGCCGACCAGATACGGCGGCGCTATCGCGGCGAGATCGAGCAGCTGATCGACAGCCTCGTTGCGTCGCTGCGCGCCGATTTCGGCCCCATCACGGTCTCCGACGCGACGCGCGAGCGCCTGCGCGACATCGCGGCTTTCGCCGTGACGCGCGACGCCTTTTTCGAGCACTACACCGGTGTCGTTTTTGCGGGCTTCGGCGCGCGCGACAAATTCCCGGCGATGCGCTCGTATCTTTCCTCCAGCGTCATTCTCGGCATTTTGAAGCGCAAGCAGGACCGCGCCGCCGACATGACCTCGGACGGCGGGCCGGTGGTGCAGCCCTTCGCGCAAGACCGCATGATCCGCACCTTCCTCACCGGCATGGACCAGTATCTTCGGATGTTCATGTATGGCGAGACCTTGAAGCTTTCGATGAACCTCGTCTCCGACGTCATCACGCGCGCGCCGATCAATGACCAGCAGCGCCAGGCGCTTTTTCGCGACTATTCCGAAAACACCATGGGCCACGCGCTCCGGGAATTTTTCAAGTCGATCGACGCCTATCAATATGCGGTGCACACGCGCCCGATTTACCGCGCCATCGGCTCGCTCCCCAAGCGCGAGCTTGGCGAGACGGCGGCCTCGCTCATCAAGCTCAATTCCTTCCAGCAGAAAGTCATGCACTCGATCGAGACGGTCGGCGGGCCGATCGACGTCGCCGTCATCACGCGCAATGGCGGCCTCGAAATGAAACGCGACAAGCCGGACTTGTAGGAGCTTTCCGATGAACGAACGCCTCAAGCAGATCTGGGCCGGCTTTGAAAAAACGACGACGCGCCGCCTGACGGGCCGCGGCGTCGATCAGATCGTCGTGCCGGGCCGCACCGACTGGCGCGCCGAAGAACGCGCGAGCCTCGCTCCGGAAGCGATCCTCCCGGCCGAAGCCGCGTTCTCGGCGCTGAAGCACCGCCTGTCGGCGTCGGAGCAGCGCAGCGCCCGCAAGGAAGAACGCCGCGCCAAAGCCGAAGGCCGCAGCCTGTCGTCGCCGCCCGATCCCGTCGAGGCGGCGAACGCCGCGCCGGAAGCGGTTAAGGACCTGATGATGGGCTTGAAGGCGACGCAGGCCCGCGTCGAACGCCGCGAGATCGATTATACGGCGTATCTGGCGACGAACCCTAAAGGTGCGCCGAAGCTCAGCGTCCCGAAGAAGAAGCTGTTCGGGGTGTTTTAGAGCTTCGGGCGGATGATCCGAATCAAAATTGTTTGCGGTGACGACGAAC
>CAZHUI010000044.1:0-26363 GCA_964535605.1 uncultured Caulobacterales bacterium | reverse complement strand
CCATGCGGCGGGCGAGCAGGATCTGGCCCATGCAGTTGTTGATCTTGTGCGCGCCGGTGTGGTTGAGCTCGTCGCGCTTGAAATAGATCTTCGCGCCCTGCCCCTTCGTCGCCGACGCGCGGACATGCTCCGTCAGCCGCTCGGCGAAATAGAGCGGCGACGGGCGCCCGACATAATGCGTCTGGTAGGACTGAAGCTCCGCTGCGAAAGCGGGGTCGTTCTTCGCGCGGTCATACTCCTTGGCGAGATCGAGGACGAGCGGCGTCAGCGTCTCGGCGACAAAGCGTCCGCCGAAAATGCCGAAGCGGCCTTCCGCGTCCGGGCCTGAGCGGAATGAGTTGGGTATGGCGGTCATCGGTCCGGCCTTCGCAGCATTACCTTGCGTGTCCCTAAAGGGGAATGCGCAAAGCAGGAACAGATCAACTGTCGCACGGCGGCGCGGCGCGTTTTCGGATGAATTTTATGGCCAGTAACGCCAAGACGTTAGCTGGCCCTACGCCTTCACGGCGCGGATGAATTTCTCGATCAGCGCGGCGTCTTTCACGCCCGGTTTGGTCTCGACGCCCGATGACACGTCGACCCCCGCGAACGCGGTATGGCCGCCCGCCGCGCGGATTGCGCCGGCGACCGTCTCGGGCCTGAGGCCGCCCGCCAGAAGAAACGGCGTCTGGCTCCGGTAGGCCTGCGTCAGCGCCCAGTCGAAGACGACGCCGTTGCCGCCAGGCAGGATCGCGCCCTTCGGCGGTCGGGCGTCGAAGAGCAGTATGTCCGCCGCCTCGGCGAGCGCATCGACGCCGTCGAAATCCGCCGCCTCGCCGACGCCGACCGCCTTGATGATGTCGTTGCCGAACTCGGCGCGCATATCGTTGATGCGCTCGGCGTCTTCATGGCCGTGAAACTGGAAATGGGAAAGAAACGGCGCGGTTTCGGCGAGCAATTTTTCGCCCGCGTCGATGAAGAGGCCGACAAAGCGCGGGACGCCAAGCCCCTCCTCCGCGCAGGTCTCTTTCGTTTCCAAGACGATCTCGTGTGCGAGATCGGGCGCGACATAACGCGGGCTTTTGGGCACAAAGACAAAGCCGATGAAATCAGCGCCCGCGCGCGCCGCGGCCACCGCCGTTTCCGGCGTGCGAAGGCCGCAGATTTTGACGAGCCGGCCGGTCATGGCGTCTCCGGCGGGAGCGAAGGCCCGCTCTCAGCCTTCTTCAGGGACTTCAGTTCGAGCCGGTCGGCGCGGGCGCGCGTGCGCAGCTCGTGTCCCGACATCCACATGGCGCCGGCGCCAAGACCGATCCCGGCGAACAGGAAGAGCACGAGCCAGATCCATAAGGGCAGAGCGGGCGTCGCCAGCGCCGGGGCGGCGGTCGACAGCGGATCGAGGCTGAGCGCGACCGGCGCCCGGTTGGCGACCAGGAAAATGACGAGCGCCGCGCCGGCGGGGATCGTCACCAGCCACCGCACCAGCTTTTTCATGCGCGCCCGGTCATTATTTCGGCTGCGCCTTGCCGTTTCCATTGAGACGGTCGCGCAATTCCTTTCCAGGCTTGAAGAAGGGCGAGAATTTCTCGTCGATCGGCACGGGCTCGCCAGTGCGCGGATTGCGCCCGACGCGCGAGGGCCGGCGTTTCACCGAGAAGGCGCCGAAGCCGCGAAGCTCGACGCGATCGCCCCGCTGCAGGGCGCCGCCGATTTCATCGAAGACAATTGAAACAAGGCGTTCGATGTCGCGGTGAAAAAGATTGGGATTCTCGTCTGCCAGTTTCTGCACGAGTTCCGATTTTATCATGCGCGCTCCCGCCCCTTATTGACCGCCGCCCGCCGCCGCTCACCCCAAGCCGCAGCGCTGCGCCCCACCCGTAGCCAATAGGCGCCTGATTTCAGAGACTTGACCCTCTCAAACCGGCGCTGCGGCGTCAAGGCGCTTCTCCCCTCCCGGCGGGACGCGTAAGCCAGTCGCATGACAGGGCGGGACGACGCGCGCGCTTCTTTCGGCTTCCGGGATGTCGCGGCCGGCGACAAGGCGCGCTTGGTGCGCGGCGTCTTCGACAGCGTCGCCAGCCGCTACGATCTGATGAACGACCTGATGTCGGCGGGCGTTCACCGGGTCTGGAAGTCCGTCTTTATCGATCGCCTCAACCCGCAGCCGGGCGAAACGCTGCTCGATGTCGCGGGCGGCACCGGCGATATCGGGCGCGCCTTTCTGAAGCGCGCGGACCAGCGCCCGCGCGCCGCTGAGCTTACCCAGGCGCGCGCCGTCGTCTGCGACATCAATCTCGAAATGCTGGCGGCGGGACGCCTTCGCACGCCGGACGCCCGCCTCGTCCCTATTTGCGGCGACGCTGAAAACCTTCCGCTCCCGGATCGATCCGTCGACGCCTGCACGATCGCCTTCGGCATCCGCAATGTGACCCGCATCGACCGGGCGCTCGGCGAGGCGTTCCGTGTCCTGAAGATCGGCGGGCGGTTCCAGTGCCTTGAATTTTCGCATCTCGCGACCGAGGGCCTGCAAAAGCTCTACGACGCCTATTCCTTCAACGTCATCCCCTGGCTGGGCGAGAAAGTCGCGGGCGACCGCGAGAGCTATCAATATCTCGTCGAATCGATCCGCCGTTTTCCGAACCAGGAACGCTTCGCCGCGATGATCGCCGAGGCGGGCTTCAAGCGCGCCGGTTATGAGAATCTCTCGGCGGGGATCGTCGCCATTCATTCCGGCCGGCGGATCTAGGCGGTCATGTTCGATGCGGCCGCAGACCTGACGCGCCTTGTCGCCGCCGCGGCGCGTCTGACCCGCCACGACGCGCTGATCCCGGCGGAGGTCGCCCATCATTTGCCCGCGCCCTTGCGCTGGATCGGCGCGGCGACGCGCCTCGGCGCGAAGACGAAGGCGCCGGACGGGCGAGCCTTGCGGCCGGGCGAGCGGCTGGCGAGCGCGTTTGAAAAAATGAGCCCCGCATACGTCAAGCTCGGCCAGTTCATGGCGACGCGGCCCGACATCATCGGCTTCGACATGGCGCGCGATCTGGGGCGCCTTCAGGACCGAATGCCGCCCTTTCCGCGCGCCGAAGCGGCGGCGGAAATCGAGCGCGCCTTCGGCAAACCGGTCGATCAGCTGTTCACGGAGTTCTCCGAGCCGATCGCCGCCGCCTCGATCGCGCAGGTGCACCGTGCGACGACGAAGGACGGCGCGCGTGTCGCCGTCAAAGTGCTCCGTCCCCGGATCGAGCCGCAGGTGACGGCGGAGTTTCGCGCCTTCGCGCGCGCCGCCCGGTTCATTCAGGGATTGTCCGCGACGACAAAGCGCATGGAGCCGGTGCGCTTCATTGAAACGCTGCAAGCGGCGGCGGCCGTCGAGCTTGACCTCAGGATGGAAGCGTCCGCCGCCTCAGCGCTGAAGGAAGACCTCAAGGAAACGCCCGGCGTGCGCGTGCCGGAAATTGTCTGGCCGCTCACCGCAAGGCGCGTGCTGACGCTTGAATGGATCGACGCGACGCCGATCGCCGACATCGCCGCGCTCGACGCGCGCGGCATCGACAAAAAGGCGCTCGCCCGGCGCGTCATCGAGGTGTTCCTGACGCAGGCGCTCCACAAAGGGTTTTTCCACGCCGACATGCACCAGGGCAACCTGATGATCGACGACAAGGGACGCCTCACCCTTGTCGATTTCGGCATTATGGGCCGGCTCGACGAGAAGGCGCGGCGCACTTTCGCCGAAATCATTCACGGCTTCATCACGCGCGATTACATGCGCACCGCGAAGGTTCATTTCGACGCCGGCTATGTGCCGAAGACCCATTCGATGGAGGCTTTCGCGCAGGCGCTGCGCGCCGTCGGCGAGCCCTTGTTCGGCCTGTCCGCCGACCGCGTCGACATGAGCCGCGTGTTGCAGCAATTGTTCGACGTCACCGCCCTCTTCGACATGCATCTGCGCCCGGAGCTGGTCCTCCTTCAACGCACCATGGTGACCGTCGAGGGCGTCGCGCGGACGCTCGATCCCGCCATCAATATGTGGGAGGCGGCGACGCCGGTCGTTCGCCTCGCCATCACCGACGCGATCGGACCGAAGCGCCAGTTTGACCGCCTGCGCGAAGCGACCTTGAAAGCGCTCGATATTGCGCCGCAACTGCCGAAATATGTCGAGACGATCGCCGCCGCCTCCGCGCGCGTTTCCGATGACGCGTTCGGCGGGCCGGGGGCGGCGTCCGACGCGCTGATGCGCGATCTTGCCCGTGAACGCCGGATGATGCGCGGCGCGCTCCTTTTCGCTGGCGCGGCGGCGCTCCTCCTCGCCGGCGTCATCGTCTTTCAGTAAAATTTTAAGAAAGTTTGTCAGGGTCGATTTGCGCCCTCAGCGGATACTACGCCCTCGAAACGGGAAGGGGCGCTTATGTTCGGATTGAAATTCGGCGCAAAGAAGAAAGCCGTCGAGGGCCGCCTCGTCGTCGCGCGCTTGAACGCGCGCCTTCAGCCCGTGCAGCGCGGAGAGCATTTCGAAGATCCGGTCGACGCGGTCATCAAGGATCTGGCGCTGGGCGAGGTAACGGGCGGGGGCACGCAGCTTACCGGCGACGAACGCGGTATCGACTATTGCGATGTCGAGATGACGCTGACGGACGTCAGCGAAAGCGCCCTGCAGTCGATCATCGCGGCGCTTGAGGAAATCGGGGCGCCCAAGGGTTCAAAACTCATCGTCGAGGCGACGGGCGCTGAAACCCCGTTCGGCGCAAGCGAGGGCCTCGCGCTCTTTCTCAACGGCACGGACCTGCCCGACGCGGTCTATGCCGAGTGCGACATCAATCACGTTATCGAAGAGCTGGACCGCCTGATGGGCGACAGCGGCAAGCTCAAGGGATTTTGGGAGGGCGAGCGCGACACCGTCCTTTACTGCTACGGCGCTTCATTCGACGCCATGCGCGCGGCGATCGCGCCCTTGCTGGCCGCCTATCCGCTCTGCCAGAAGGCCCGCGTGGAGCAAATCGCCTGAGGTGACTTGCTTGAAATCCTGCTGCGCGCCCATTATGATATCAGAGTGATATCATAGAGCTTTCAATGGGTCAGGTGGTAATCCGGAACATCGACGATTCGGTGCTGACGCGCCTGAAGGAAAAGGCCGAACGCGCCAATCGCCCGCTTGAGCAAACGCTGCGCGAAATTCTGGCGCACGCCGCGCGGCCATCCAAGGAAGAGTTGCTGGCGCAGCTTGACGCCATCAGGGCGCAGTCGGGCTTTACCGCGGTCGACGCCACGGACCTCATTCGGGAAGATCGCGACCGGTGACGCGCGCGATTGTCGACGCCAGCGTCATCGTCAAGACGGTCGTCGATCAGCCGCTCACGGCGAATGCGCGCACGGTGATCAGGTCGTACGACCTTTCCGCACCGACTTTGTTGGCGGCTGAGACGGCGAATGCGCTCGTGAAATATGTGCGGCTGGGTTCATCGACCAGGGCGTCGGCGATCAAGGCGCTTGAAACGATCGGGTCGCACGCTATTGATTTTCATCCGATCGACGAGGCGGCGACCCGCGAGTCTCTCGATATCGCCCTCAGCATCTCGCATTCGATTTACGAATGCTATTACCTCGCGCTCTCGCGCCGCTTGACGGCGCCTTTCATCACCGCCGACCTCAAGCTATTGCGCAAGGCCGAGGCGGCGAATTTCGACGTGATCAATCTCGCCGATATTCCGGAAAGTGCGCCATGACCGACCGCTCCATCCTTCTCATCATCGGCGGCGGTATCGCCGCTTATAAGTCGCTTGAGCTGATCCGCGAGCTGTCGAAACGCGGGATCAGGGCGCGCGCGATCCTGACCAAGGCGGGTGCGGAGTTCATCACACCCCTGTCGGTCGGGTCGCTGACGGGCGAGAAGGTTTTTTCCGATCTCTTCAACCTCACCGACGAAGCGGAGATGGGGCATATCGAGCTCTCCCGCTCGGCGGACCTTGTCGTCGTCGCGCCAGCGACCGCCGACCTGATGGCGAAGGCGGCGAACGGGCTTGCGAACGATCTCGCCTCGACCGCGCTTCTCGCGACCGACAAGCCGGTGCTTTTCGCCCCTGCGATGAATGTGCGCATGTGGGAGGCGAAACCGACGCAAAGGAACCTCCGTTCCCTGATCGATGACGGCGCCATGATCGTCGGACCGAACGCCGGCGAGATGGCCTGCGGCGAATTCGGCCCGGGGCGCATGGCCGAACCCGCCGAGATCGCCGACGCGGTCGAGGCCTATTTCTGCCGCGCGCTGAAAGGGCCGCTGACGGGGAAACGCATCCTCGTCACCGCCGGGCCGACGCATGAGCCGATCGACCCGGTGCGCTATATCGCCAACCGGTCCTCCGGGAAGCAGGGCTACAAGATCGCGGAAGCGCTCGCCCGGTTAGGGGCTGACGTGACGCTCGTTTCGGGACCGACGGATTTGCGCGCGCCGGCGGGACCGAAAACCGTGCGCGTTGAGAATGCACGCGCCATGATGGCGGCGTCCGAGGCGGCGCTTCCCGCCGATTGCGCGGTGATGTGCGCGGCGGTCGCCGATTATCGCCCGGAGATCGAGACCGATCACAAGATCAAGAAAGAACGCGGCGGCCTCACCACGATACCGCTCGCGGAAAATCCAGACATCCTGAAGACGATCGCGCATCTGAAAACGGGGCGCCCGCGTCTCGTCGTCGGCTTCGCCGCCGAGACCGATGACGTCGTCGCGCACGCGCGCTCAAAACGCCTCAAAAAAGGGTGCGACTGGATCATCGCCAATGACGTTTCCGCCGGCGAGCATTGCGCCATGGGCGGGGACAGAAACGCGGTCACGCTCATCACCGAGAACGGCGAGGAACGCTGGCCCGAAATGTCGAAGGACGCCGTCGCCGAACGCCTCGCGGCGCGCATCGCGGCGGCGCTCGGCGCGGCGCCGGTCAGCCCCGCGCGCGCGGCGGAATGAGGACTGCGTCATGACCGAGCGGATGGCCACGTGCAGCTGCGGCGCGCTGCGCCTCACCTGCTCTGGCGAGGCGGTTCGAATTTCAATCTGCCATTGCCTTGAATGTCAGAAGCGCACCGGCAGCATATTCGCGGCGCAGGCGCGCTTTCCGCGCGCGCAAGTGACAGTCGAAGGCCCATCGGCGCAGTGGCGAAGGACCGGCGACAGCGGCACGACCGCGACGTTCCATTTCTGCCCGGTTTGCGGCTCAACCGTTTATTGGGAGATGTCGGCGATGCCCGATCACCTCGCGGTCGCCATCGGCGCCTTCGCCGACCCGGCTTTTCCGCCGCCGACAGTCTCGGTCTATGAAGCGCGGATGCACGCATGGGTACCCGCGATCGGGGAAATACCGCTCGACCGTCAGTTTTAACGGCGCCTACTCCCCCGCCGCGCGCTTGACCGGCATCTCCGCCTCATCCGCTTTCCGCGCCGCCATCGCCGCATCGATCGCCGCGAGACGTTCTTCGCGCGGACGGTCGGCGCCGGACGCGAGGCGCTGGACGGCGACATAGTCGAGCTTGCCGGTGCCGAGGATCGGCACTTCCTTCACGGAGACGAGCTTCTTCGGCACGGCGATTTCGGGAACGCCGTGGTTCTGCGCCCAGGTGAGCAGCGCCGAGCGGTCGGGCGCGGGATGGTCGGTGACGAGGACGATCTGCTCGCCCTTCTTATCGTCTGGCAGGATCGCGGCGGCGTGCATGTTGTCCGGCCAGACCGCCGTCGCGCAGTTTTCGACGACGGCGAGCGAGACCATCTCGCCGCCAATCTTGGCGAAGCGTTTCATCCGTCCCCGGATCGCCATGTAGCCGGCCTCGTCGAAGGCGACGACGTCGCCAGTGTCGTGCCAGCCGTCCGTCGGCGTTTTGACGACGCCCGGCGCGTCCGGCGTGATGTAGCCCTGCATGATATTGGGGCCGCGGACATAAAGCCGCTTGCCGGGCGCGAGGCCTTCGACTTCCTCAAGCCGGACCTCGATTCCGGGAAGCATCCTGCCGACCGTGCCGGAGCGAATGTCGCCGGGCTGGTTCGCCGCGAGAACGGGCGAGGCTTCCGTCACGCCGTAGCCTTCGAGCACCTCGAAGGAAAAGCGGCGTTCCGCCATCTGGCGGGTTTCGTCCTTGACGCGTTCGGCGCCGCAGACCGCGATCCTCAATGTCGACATCGCGCCCTCGTCCGCCGCGCGCATATATTGCTGGAGGAAAGTGTCGGTCGCGAAGAGCACGGTCGCGCCGGTTTCGAATATCCGTTTCGGGATCGCCTTCGTCTGCAAAGGCGAGGGATGTAGCGCGACCGGATAGCCGTTAAGGATCGGCCACAACGTCCCCGCCGTCAGGCCGTAACAGTGAAAGGTCGGCAGCGGATTGAAGAAAATGTCCGTAGGCAGAATTTCGACATGCTCGGCGATCTGGTAGATGTTCGAGAGGATGTTCGAATGGCTGAGCGCGACGCCTTTGGGGTCCCCCTCAGTGCCCGAAGTGAAGAGGATGATGCCGAGGCTGTCGGGCTCGGGGCTCGCTGAGAACAGGCGCGGCAGCATGGGCCCTAAAATGGCGCGCGCCTTGTCGATCGGCGTCAGCGCCTCTTTCATGTCTTCGAGATAGAGAAATTCGACATCGGGCTCGAGTTCGGCGATGAGGCCTTCGAGCTTGGCGATCTCGATGAATTTCCGCGCGGTGACGACTTTCTTCACTTCCGCCGCGCGCGCTGCCGCCTTGAGGTTTCGCGGTCCTGACGTGAAATTGAACATCGCCGGCGTGCGGCCCTGAGAAAACGCGGCCATCAGCGCAATGACGGCGCCCGCCCCGGTCGGCAGCATGACGCCGACTTTCTCGCCGGGCGCGGTCACGCGCGCGATCGGCCCGCCGATCGCAAAGCTTGCGCGGATGAGTTCGGCATAGGTCAGCTGACGCCCGTCGCCGTCGATGACGGCGACCGATTTCGCGCCCTTCTTGTGGCTTGCGGCCAGCAACGCATGAAAAATTGACTTGCGCGCGCGCAGCGCGATCCGCCGGAGGGTATCGTCCATTCAGCGCCCCTTGCTTCGGAGCCCTCCCAACGGCTCCGGGGGTCTTTTGTCGCCGCCGTCTTCCCGCCCGGCCGGCTCGACCCCTTGTTATTGTCGCTGGACCCTTCCCCTGCCGGTCCAGGCCGCTTCGGACCCGTCAAGGACCCGCACGGCTTGTTTCGCAACATTACTAGATGGAGAGCGCCGGGCCAACCGGCAAGGCGATATCCACTAGTGAGCGCTTACTTACCGCACTGAGAAACAGTCTGCAAGCGAGTAATTACTCACATTTGAGGGAGGCTGCGCACGGCGTACTTCGGGGCCGCCACGAATAAGAGTCCCAACGGGCGCGAGCGGCGTTAAGCTTGTGTCGCCATCGAGCAGGACCCCGCATGACCGACGCTGACCGTCCCGTTTCGCCGCGCGTTCTGGTGCGCAGGCTGGCGCATGGCGAGGGGCTTGCCTTGCCGTCCTATGAGACAAAGGGCGCGGCGGGCTGCGACCTTCGCGCGGCGGTTCCGGAAGAGGCGCCCGTCATTCTCAACCCCGGCGAGCGCGCGATGGTGCCGACGGGCCTTTCGATCGCGCTGCCTGACGGCTGGGAGGCGCAGGTTCGGCCGCGTTCCGGACTGGCGGCGAAATTCGGCGTTTCCTGCGTCAATTCCCCCGGCACGATCGACGCCGACTATCGCGGCGAGGTCAAGGTCATCTTGATTAATCACGGCACGGATGAATTCATCATCCGCCGCGGCGACCGCATCGCGCAGATGGTGTTTGCGCCCGCATGGCAGGCCATGTTCGTCGAAACCGAGTCGCTCGACGACACCGCGCGCGGCGTCGGGGGATTCGGTTCGACGGGCGTTTGAGGTTGGCGTTTGAGGCGAGGATGGACTGGGCCGAGCAATTTCCGGGCGGGTTTCGAAACGCGGTGATCCTCATCGGGTTCGCCTCGGTCGTCGCCGGCCTGTTCGTACGCCGCTCGCACCCCGCCAATAAGGGCCTCGGCATGGGCTTCATCACGACCGGCGTCACCATGATCGCACTCTCGGTCGCCGGCCGCATGTGGGGGTGGTGGTAAGGCGCGATGCTCTCCCCCGACGCGCGCGAGCGTTATCTGCGCCATATTCTTCTCAAAGAGATCGGCGCGCAGGGCCAGCAGAAGCTGATCGCGGCGCGCATCGTCGTCGTCGGCGCCGGCGGGATCGGCAGCCCGGTCATTCAATATCTTGCCGGCGCCGGCGCCGGCCATCTCGTCATTGTTGATGACGACGTTGTGTCGCTGTCGAACCTGCAGCGCCAGACGATCTTTCGCGATGAGGACGTCGGCGCCCCGAAGGCCGAGCGCGCCGCCGCCTTTGCGCGCGCGCTCAATCCCGCCATCGTCGCGACCCCGGTCATTGAGCGCCTCGACGCTGCCCGCGCGGCTGCGCTCTTTCGCGGCGCCGATCTCATTGTCGAAGGCGTCGACACGATCGCGGCGCGCCAGGCGCTCAATGCGGCGAGCCTCGCCGCGCGGACGCCGATGGTGTCCGCCGCGCTCGGCCGGTTCGAGGCGCAAATCTCGTTGTTCAAGCCGTGGGCGGGGCATGATTATCCGTGCTATCGCTGCTTCGTTCCGGAAACGCCGCCGCGCGAAGCGGTCCTCTCCTGCGCCGAGGAAGGCGTCGTAGGGCCGCTCGCAGGCGTCGCCGGATCGATCGCCGCGCTGGAAGCGGTCAAGGAGATCGCCGGCGTCGGCGAAACGCTCGCCGGGCGCCTGTTCATTTTTGACGGGCTGACGCTGGCGGCCCGAACGGTTCGCCTGCCCCGCGACCCCAAATGTTCCGTATGCAGTTCAATTAGCCGGAGTTCCCCATGAAGCCTGGCCTCGCCCTTCTCCTCGCCGCCCTGTCGCTTTCGGCCTGCGCGAAGTCGCGCCTGATCCCGCCGGCGCCGAAGGCCTATTATGTCGACGGCGCGCCGGTGACGGCGGCGCTGCAGACGGCGCCCGACTTCTCCGGCGTCGTGATGGTCGGCGAAAAGGGCGAAACGCTGTTCGCCACCGCGCAAGGCTACGCCGACCGCGAAGCGGGGCGATCCCTGTCGCTTTACGATTCCTGGCGGTGGGGATCGGTTGCGAAAATGGCGACGGCGATCCTGGTGCTGCAGGAAGTCGAAGGCGGCCGCCTTGCGCTCGACAGGACGCTTGGCGCGCAGGCGCCCGCCTTTGCAGTCGAGCCCGCCGGCCAGGCGACGCTGCGTCAGCTTCTTCAGCATACGTCCGGCATCGCCAATCCCGACCGCGGCGCGAAGGACGCCGGCGGCGTTCCGCTCGTCTTCAGCGCGGACGCCGGCCAGCGCGTCGATGCGCAAGCGGTCTGCGCCGCGGCGGCCGAAGCCGCGCCGGGCGCCCGCTTCGATTACAACAACTGCGACTACATCGTGCTCGGACGCATGCTGGAGGCGACGACCGGCAAGACCTTCAGCGATCTGTTCAGGGAACGCATCGCCGAACCGGCGGGGATGCGCGGCGCCGACATGCTGCCGGGCGCCTGCGAGGAAAGCGTCAAAGGCTACGCCGACTCGGCGACCGCCGAACCCGCGAGCAACCCGGCCGCCTATGGCGCGGCGGGCGCGCTGTGCGGACCGCCGCGCGCGCTGCAGGCCTTCGCCGCCGCGGCGATGGCTGGAAAACTGATCGGCCAGCCGATGCGCGTGGAAATGCGCAAAGGCGATCCGGCGCTTGGCTTTGCGGGCCTCGGCGTCTGGTCTTACGAGGCGCCGCTCGACGGCTGCGACGCGCCCCTCGCGCTCGTTGAACGGCGCGGCGCAATCGGCGGGATCGAGACGCGCCTCCTGATGGCGCCCGCGATCGAGCGCAGTCTTGTCATTTTCTCGAACCGCGCCGATGTCGCGCTCGGGGAGTTGTGGACAGGCGAAGGCCTTACCTTCAACCTCGCGAGCGCAGCGTTCTGTAAAATTTGAGGCGGCGAAGGAGCAATCAGCTCTTCAGCGACAGCACGACGACTTCGCCGGGACCGACGGAGACTTTCGTCTCGTCAAAGCTCGGCTTTTTCAGCTTCGGCTTGATGTCGTTCGAGAAAATGAACGGCTCCTTCGGCTTGCCGAGGGCGTTGCGGTTGAGCTTGCCGTCGCCGTTCTCATCAAGATAGGCGACGAAGGAATATTCCCCCGCCTTCAACCCGCGCACTTTGACGATTGCGAGCCCGTCGCCGCCGACCATCGCCAGATGGCGCGAGGCCGGCTGTTCGAGAAAAGTCTCGGGATTGTCGTAGACGGTGAGGCGCACAGACCCGCCTTCAGGCGCATCGGCCTTCACCGCGAGAACGACAGCGTCCGAAGCCGAAAGCCGGGCATAGGGGTCATGACCGGGAAGGCTGTCGGCGAAGGCCGCGCCCGTCCCGAGCGATAGCGCGGCGAGCAGCCCCGCGCTGACGATTGAAGGTCCCCAAACCATAGCGTTACCAACATGTTACGCGCCCGGACCCGGCCGGGTCCGCACGCTCTTAAATTAGCAGTCTTTCGTTCAAATCAACTTAAAAATCGACGGCCTGCCCTCACCAAGCCGCGATGCGATGGTGAGCGTTACGCGATTGCAACGGCGGGAGTTGCGGCGCGGGCGTGACGGATTGGTTATTCGCCGGTAAAGTCGGGCTGACACCCGCTGCTCATTATAGTCCCTGAACTGTATTTCGCGTCTCGGTCGATGGTTACTGACCGGTCACCAAAAGTGGAGGCTTGCTATGCAAAAGAGCTTGATCCTCGCCGCGGCCTTGATCGCCGCGGGGTGCGCAAGGGAACCCGCCGGTCCAACCGCCGAGACGCCCCAACTGGCGCCGGCGGACGCGTCGGCGCCGAAAACGGCGCGCATCGCCGCGACCGGCGACGTCGAATGGACGTCAGCCGAAGCGCTGCCCGACGACGCGTTCCTGCGCGTCAGGCTGCTTGACGTATCGCGCGCGGACGCGGCGTCAGCGCCGATCGCCGAGGCGACCTATCCGGTCGACAGCGGCTCACCGGTCAGTTTTTCGCTGAGGGCGAGAGCCGAAATCAACCCGCGCACGAGCCTGTCGGTATCAGCCCAGATCAGCGACGGCGCCGCGCTCTATTTCACCAGCGACACGAACAATCCGGTCTCGCCGACAGAGGGCGCGAGGGACATGACGATCACGCTTGTGCCCGTCGACCCTGCGCCGGGGACGGGCTCAGGCGGTGGGCCGGTGACGCCGGTCCCTGCCGTCTATCTTTGCGGCGACGAGACTTTTGAGATCGCGATCGAAGCTGGCGCGGCCTATCTGACCGGCGCCGATGGCGCGACCGTAACGCTCGACAAGCTGTCGGGCGGGGCGGCGGCGCCGCAAAGCTTCACCAATGGCCGGTTGACCCTCTTTTTCGACGGATCGGACATGGACGGCCTCAATCTGAGGGTCGCGCGCGGCAGGGCCGCCGCTTTGGACTGCGTAAGGTCGCAATAGCGGCTCGTTTCGGCCGTTTTGAAATCGCACGGCTCGCAAAGCCGAGAAAAATTGAGGGAATTCCCATGCGCCTTGCTGTCCTGTTCGCCGGAATCGCCTTGGCCGCTTGCTCGCGAGGGGCCGAGAGCGCCGCACCGGCGGCGACAGCCGCGCCGGTCGTCGCGGCGGAGGCCGAACCCATGCCGTCGCCGGAACCCGCGCTCGCCGGCGCTGCACCGGCGGCCCCGGCGATTGATCCGCTGACGGATCGGTTGTGGACGCTGACCCCGGGCGACGGGCGTCCCGGCGTCATTCGCCTCTTCCTGTCGTCGGGCGCGATGCTTCAAGGATCGTGCGTTGAGACCTATCGCGTTTCGGAATGGCGCCGCGACGAGGCCGGAAAGATCGTCTGGAACGAAGACGGAGCGGAAATTTCCGCCGACATCGTCGCGATCGACGACGCCGTGTTGACGCTCGGGCTCAATCTCGCAGACGGGCAGAAGATCGAAACCTACGCGCCCGCCGACGCGCCCTTCGTCTGTCCGGACCTGCCGCGCTAGGTCAGTCCGAGAATGATCCGGTCCGGCGGCTTATGGCCGTCGGCGAACATCTTGATATTGATGATCACGCGTTCGCCCATTTCGACGCGGCTCTCGATCGTCGAGGACGCCATGTGCGGCAGGAGGACGACGTTCGCCGCCGCCATCAGGCGCGCATTCGGCCGCGGCTCCTTCTCGAAGACGTCGAGCCCGGCGCCGGCGAGACGGCCGGCGACAATCGCGTCGGCGAGCGCTTCCTCATCGATGATTTCGCCGCGCGAAATGTTGACGACATAAGCGTCGGGTTTCATCAACGCGAGCCTGTCGCGCGACAGGAGGTGATAGGTTTCCGGCGTCGAGGGGCAGTTGACGGAGACGATGTCGACATGGCGCAGCATCGCGTCGAGATCGGGCCAATAGCGTGCGCCGAGTTCGTCCTCGATATGCGGATTGATCGGATGACGGTTATGATAGTGGATCGAAAGGCCGAACGCCTTCGCGCGCCGCGCGATCGCTTCGCCGACGCGGCCCAATCCGATGACGCCGAGCGCCTTGCCGCGCACCCGGTGACCGAGCATCCAGGTCGGCGTCCAGCCTGAGAACGCGCCGTCTTCGAGCGCCCTAACCCCTTCGACAAGGCGGCGCGGCACGGCAAGGATCAGCGCCATCGCCATATCGGCGGCGTCCTCGGCGAGCACCGACGGCGTGTTGGTGACGATGATCCCGCGCGCATTCGCCGCCGCGACATCGATATGATCGATCCCGGCGCCGAAATTGGCGATGAGTTTCAGGCGGTCGCCCGCAGCGTCGAAGAAGGCGCGATCGAGCGTGTCGCCGAGCGTCGGCGCCAGCACATCGACCGAGCGCGCAAGCTCGGCGAGATTCGCGGCGCTCAGGGGCGCGTTTGCTGGATTGAGCACGGTGTCGAAAAGATCGGAAAGCCGCGCCTCAACGGCGCCGGGCAGCTTTCTCGTAACCCCGACCTTCAAGCGGCGATGCGGCATTTCAATTCCTGACGTAGGGCGCGCCCAATGAGACTTAACGCTTCGTTAATCGGCGTTAGCGAAATATGGCCGTCGAGCCGCAACGCGGCGCCCCTCCACCAGTTTCGTTCCCGGCCTGATGACGTCGCGCGCCGCCCTCATATTCATAGCGTTGCATTTGAGCGGTCTCGCCGCGCCAGCGCAAGCCGACGGCGGCGCCCCGCCCTTGCGGACCGATACGCCGTCCGGTCAACCGGTGCCGCGCTTCCTCAGCCTCAAATATGACGAGACCAATTGCCGGATCGGCCCGTCGGGCGCGCATCCGGTCCGCTTTGTCTTCCGGCGCGAGGGCGCGCCAGTGATGGTGGTCGCTGAATCGGTCGATCACTGGCGCAAGATCCGCGACGCATCCGGCGATGAATGCTGGGCCCACCGGGTGACGCTGCGGGCGCAGACGCATGTGCAAGCCGTGCGGGAGACGGAGCTTCGGCGAAAGCCGTCGCCGGACGCGGAGGTCGCCGCGCATCTCGGCGCCGGCGTTCTCGCCCGCATCGAGGCCCGCAAGGAGGGCTGGCTCAGAGTATCGGCGGATCGCGCGTCGGGGTGGGTCGCCGCGTCCGAAGTCTGGGGCGGCGCACGCATCGAAAGTGAGCCGCGCGATTGACCGCTTGAGGCGTGCGCTCTACGCCTGCCGGAACTCCATGACGGTCCGCGACGCTTCACGGCAGGCGCCTCATCAGCATGTCCAATCCATCGAGCTATACTCGCGAAGAATTGCTGCGCTGCGGCATGAACGGCTTCAATGGGCCGGGCACTGCGCAGCTTCCCGTGCCGCCGATGCTGATGTTCGACAGGGTGACAAGCATCACCCGTGACGGCGGACCGCACGGACGCGGTCAGGCGATCGCCGAACTCGACGTCAATCCGGGCCTGTGGTTCTTTGAGTGCCATTTTCCGGGCGACCCTGTGATGCCGGGCTGTCTCGGTCTCGATGCGCTGTGGCAGATGGTCGGCTTTTTCCTCACCTGGTCGGGCCTTCCCGGAAAAGGGCGTGCGCTCGGCTGCGGCGAGGTCAAATTTTCGGGACAGGTGACGCCGGCGGTCACTTTGGTGCGCTATGAGATTGACCTGCGCCGCGTCATGAGCGGGCGGCTCGTGCTCGGCATTGCGGACGGACGCGTCATCGCCGACGGCAAGACGATTTATGAGGCGAAAGACCTTCGCGTCGGATTATTCTCCGACAGTCAGTTGAACGCCGGCGCAGCGTCCTGATCCGGCCGGGCGAAATTACGGGAGCACTATGAGACGGGTCGCGATCACCGGAATGGGCGTCGTCTCGTCGATCGGCGCCAATGTCGCCGAAGTCGCGCGCGCGCTGAAGGAAGCCAAATCGGGCGTCACCTTCGCGCCGGAATTCGCTGAGCTCGGCTTTCGCTGCCAGGTCTATGCGCGCCCTTCCGTCGATCCCGAAACCGCGCTCGACCGGCGCACGCGGCGCTTCATGGGCGAGGGCGCGGCATGGAACTACATCGCCATGCAGGAGGCGATCGCCGATGCGCGCCTTGCGCCCGATGAGATCTCGCATCCGATGACCGGCATCATCATGGGATCGGGCGGACCCTCGACCGCCGCGATCGTCGAAGCGGCGGACGTGACGCGCGAGAACAAGAACACCAAACGCATCGGCCCGACCGTAGTCCCAAAAGCGATGTCGTCGACCAACTCGGCGACGCTCGCAGTGCCGTTCAAGATTCTCGGCGTTAACTATTCGATCTCGTCGGCCTGCGCGACATCCGTTCACTGCATCGGCGCCGCGGCCGAGCAGATCATCTGGGGCAAGCAGGACGTCGTCTTCGCGGGCGGCGGCGAGGACTGCCACTGGTCGATGTCGAACATTTTCGACGCCATGGGCGCGATGGCCACGAAGTATAACGATACGCCCTCAACCGCGAGCCGCGCCTATGACAAGAACCGCGACGGCTTCGTCATCGCCGGCGGCGCCGGCGTCGTCGTGCTGGAAGAGATGTCCCGCGCAAAGGCGCGCGGCGCGACGATCTATGGCGAGATCGTCGGCTATTATGCGAATTCCGACGGCTACGACATGGTGCAGCTGTCGGGCGAAGGCGCCGTGCGCTGCATGAAGGCGGCGATGGCGACGGTCAAACAGCCGGTCGACTATGTGAACACCCACGGCACCTCGACGCCGGTCGGCGATTCGAAAGAAACGGCGGCGCTGCGTGAAGCCTTCGGCGGAAAAGTGCCGCCCTTCTCCTCGACGAAATCGCTGACGGGGCATTCGCTCGGCGCCGTCGGCGCGCAGGAGACGATCTATTCCCTCATCATGATGCGCGACCGCTTCCTCTGCGAGAGCGCGCATATCGAGGAGCTCGACCCTGAATTCGAGGGGCTCCCCATCGTGCGCCAGCGCGTCGACAACGCCAAGATCGACTGTTTCCTGACGAACTCCTTCGGCTTCGGCGGCACGAACGGGTGCCTGATCGTGGCGCGGGCGGAATGACATGCGTCTGCGATCCTTCGTGACGCGATGCTCCGCATCGCTCCTCAGGATGAAGGAAGCCCCTCTTCACCCTGAGGAACCGCGTAGCGGCGTCACGAAGGGTCCTCATAACCCGGAGCAAGCCCCATGACCGACGAAACCCCCTTCCCCGCCGGCAACCTGATGAAGGGCAAGCGCGGCCTCATCATGGGCGTCGCCAATAAGAATTCGATCGCCTGGTCGATCGCGCAGCAGCTCCATGCTCAAGGGGCCGAGATCGCTTTCACGTTCCTCAACGAGGCGATGGAACGGCGCGTGCGCCCGCTCGCGGAAAGCCTTGGCGCCAAGCTGATCCTTGAATGCGATGTCCTGACCGATGCGCATATGGACAAGACCTTCGCGACGATCGCCAAGGAATGGGGAACGCTCGACTTCCTCGTCCATTCGATCGCTTTCACCGACAAGGCGGCGCTTGAGGGCTCCTTCGTCGCCAACACTTCGCGCCAGAACTTCAAGGACACGATGGACGTCTCGGCGTTCTCATTTGTGGACGCCGCGCACCGCGCCTCGAAACTGATGCCGAATGGCGGGTCGATGGTGACGCTCACCTATCTCGGTTCCGAGCGGACGATCCCGAACTACAACGTGATGGGCGTCGCCAAGGCGGCGCTCGAAGCGTCGATGCGCTATATCGCGCGCGACCTTGGTCCCGCGGGCGTCCGCGTCAACGCGATTTCGGCGGGCCCGATCAAGACGCTTGCCGCCGCCGGCATTTCCTCCGGGCGCCACATGTTTTCGTTCAACCGGAAATCCTCGCCCTTGCGCGACGACACCGACCCCAAGGGCGTCGCGGGCGCCGCGCTCTACCTCCTCTCCGACCTCGGCGCCTCCTGCACCGGCGAGACGCTCCATGTCGACGCCGGCTTCCATATCGTCGGCATGCCGGACGAAGACGCGCTGAAGGCGGATTAAGGGTTAATTTGCGCAAGCCTTGCGCAACCGTCATTGATCCGTAACCGGACCGACAAGGAACCGTCAGCATCCTGACATTCTGGCGTTATGAAACGCCTTTAGCCCCTCGCTGCAAATGGGTGCGGGGCTGCGATGAGCAAGAATTCTGTCGGCGGACGATCGGCCTGGCTGGCGGCCGCCGCTGCGGCGGGCGCGGCGGTGTTCGGCACGGGCGGCGCATCGACCGCGATGTCGGAGCGCGCGGCGCGCGAATCGATGGCGCCGACGGGGATCCCCGTCATCGCCGTCGGCCATCGCGGCACGATGAAGTTCGCGCCGGAAAACACGCTCGCCGCCTTCGACAAGGCGATCGAGATGGGGGCGCGCGCCGTCGAGATGGACGTGCGCATGACCGCCGACGGCGAGTTCGTCATCATGCATGACGCGACGGTCGACCGGACGACGAACGGGCGCGGCTTCGTGTCGAGGATGACGCTCGCCGAGATCAAGGCGCTCGACGCCGGCTCCTGGTTCGGGCCTGACTTTGCGGGCGAGCGCGCGCCGACCCTGCGCGAGGCGCTGCGTCATGTGAAAGGCCGCGCCGCCGTCGATATCGACTTTAAGGCGGGCCCCGACGATTCGGCGCAGCGCATCGCGGCGATCCTCGATGAGGAAGGTTTTGACGACGGGTCCCTGGTCACGGTCTTCGTGCGCGCCTGGCACTACAGGAAGATGAAGCCGCTGCCGCCGCGTTACGCGCTGCGGCCGCATTACCTCAGCGCCGAAAAGGCGGCTGAAGCGCGCCGCGCGGGCGTCGACATCCTCGGCCTGCGCCGCCGCAACTGGAGCTTTCGCGCCGCGCGCGCGATCGCCGACAACGATCTTGCGCTGTTCGCCAATGTCATGGGCGGCGATGACGGCCCGGAAGGGTTCGACGACGCGCTGCGCGCCGGCGCGCGGTTCATTCAGTCCGACCGGCTCGACCTTCTTGCGCCTTACCTTCGCGAGCGGAACCTGCTTGTCGACTGCGTGCCGTCGCGAACGCTCGGCTGCCTTGATGAAACGCCGTCCGCGATTCGCGTCGCCGGTTCGGCTGGAACGCGCGCCGGGAACTAACGCTCAGCCAGCCAACGCCGCTGCGAGGCGCGGCAGCCCGACCGCCAGGATGATGCTGATGACGAGGCCGAACGCGGCCTTGGCGGCGTCTGACAAGACAATCTTGAACGTCGCGCCGGGCGACCGGATCTTGTCAATCGTTGCGATCGCAAATTCGCGCCCGGCAATGAGCCCAAGGAACGCCCAGGTCGTCGACATCGGCGTGTTGTTCACAAAGGCGAAGAACGCAAGAATCGTCGCATAGGTGAAGTCGATGATCGTCGCCGACCGGATGTCGACGACGTTTGTTTTCGACTTCAGGATCTTCTGAACCGGCCCGCCCTTGGCGATGAAGGTGATCAGAAGCAGGCCGAGAATGACGAGCAGCGAAATCCCCGCCTGCAGATCGGTCAGCTGGCGCGGCAGATAGATGTAGATGTTCGCAAAGTCCTGAATGAGCCAGGCCGCCCAGAGATAGCCGGTCGAGCACCATTGCAGCAAAATCCAGACGGGTTTTTGCGCGTCATCCGGCGTCTTCAGAAAATGCCGCTCAATCGTCGGAGCGAGCATGGTGTAAAGCGCAAGGCCTGTCATGAAGGCGAAGGCGTAGGCCTGCAGCGATTTCACCAGCATGCCTTGCAGGCCGGCGAGGCTCGCAAAGATCGTCAGGATCATGAAGCTCGTTGATACCGGAATGCCGAACGCCGTGATGACGAGAAGCGCGGCGGCCGGAATGACATGATACCACTCGACCTCGAAGATCGGGTATTTCTTCGGATCGGAGAGGCGCCCCCAAGAGGGATCGCCGTCAAAGGCCATATAGCCGTACCCAAATGTGATGACGAGAATGGTTCCCGCGAACAGGAACGTCGCCCACCAGGGCAGCTTCTGGTTTGAATTGATGAAGGTCCCGAGCGTCTGCAGCGCGTCATTGCCGACGACGGCGTAAGCGGCGAACAGAAAGCCGATCAGCGCCCAGATGCTGATGCCCGAAATTTCCACGCCGCGCCCCTCTTTTACTCCGACCCTATCGAACCACCGTTCTTAGCCGATCGTTCGCGCCCTGCCTCGGTTTTTTTTGTTGAACTTTTGTGACAAGGGAAAGGCTAGGGGAGCCGGTCGCGGGCTAGTCAGAACGGCGGCGCGCCGCGTACTGACAGTTGGACGCATCGACGCGGATCAAGAACAGGCTATGAACATCCGGGCGAACATCGACATGGCGTTGCCCCTCGACCACCCGCCTGTTCAGGACCGCCGGACGGGCGTCCTGCTCGTCAATCTCGGCACGCCCGACGCGCCGACCCCCGCCGCTGTCCGGCGCTATCTCGCGGAGTTTCTGGCGGACAGGCGGGTTGTCGATTACCCGCGCTTTTTATGGCTGCCGCTTCTGCACGGCGTCATCTTGAACATTCGCCCCGCGCGCAGCGCCCACGCCTATCAGAAAATCTGGACCGAGGGCGGCTCGCCCTTGCGCGTTTACGCCGAACGCGCCGCCGCCGCGCTCGGCGAACGCCTCGGCGGGAAAGCGATCGTCGATTTCGCGATGCGTTATGGCGAGCCTTCAATCGGCGCGCGGCTGACGGCGCTGCAGGCGCAAGGCTGCGACCGCATCGTCATCATTCCTCTTTATCCGCAGCATTCGCGATCGACGACCGCGAGCGTCGGCGACGCCCTCTTCGACGCGTTAAGGCCGCTGGTCTGGCAACCGGCGGTGCGCATGGCGGCCGCCTATCATGACCATCCGGCCTATATCGACGCGCTCGCCAGGTCCGCGCGCGACAGCCTCAACGGTCTTCCGTGGGCGCCGGAGCGCATCCTCCTTTCCTTTCATGGAACCCCGAAGCGGCACCTGACCGAGGGGGATCCTTATCATTGTCACTGCATGAAAACCGCGCGGCTGCTGCGCGCGGCGATGGGATGGAGCGAGGCGTTCGCGCCCGTCGCCTTCCAGTCGCGTTTCGGGCGCGAGGAATGGCTGACGCCGGCAACCGACGATCTGATCGCCGAGGCCGCGCGCGAGGGCGTCCGGCGGCTCGCCGTCTTGACGCCGGGTTTCCTCGCGGACTGCCTTGAAACGCTGGAAGAGATCGCGATGGGCGGGCGCGAAACTTTTCTGGCGAGCGGCGGCGACCAGTTTGCGGCGCTGACCTGCCTCAATGACTCCGTCTATATGACCGATCTTCTGGAAGCGCTTGTCGGGCGCGAAGCCGCCGGCTGGATAGAAAGCTGAACCATGACCGAACTCCTCGCCGCGCCGGAATTCTGGGGAAGCCTCGTCACGCTGACCTTTCTCGAGATCGTGCTCGGCATCGACAATCTGCTGTTCGTGTCGATCGCCGTCGCCAATCTCAAAGGCGCGCAGCAAAAGACTGCGCGGCGCATCGGCGTCTGGGGCGCGATGATCCTGCGCATCGTCATGCTCGGCGGGATTTTCTGGATCATCGGACTCGACAAGGAGCCGATCTTCACGCTTCCGGACGCGCTCGCCAATTTTGTCGGGCATGGCGACGAGCACGCGACGAAGGATTTCGCGGAAGTGACTCTGAAAGACCTGATCCTTCTCGCCGGCGGACTGTTCCTGCTCTGGAAAGGAACGCAGGAAATCCATTCCGCGGTCGAGGGCGTCGGGCACGAGGCCTCGCAGGCGAAATCGACGTTCAACGCCGTAATCGTGCAGCTCTTCGTCATCAATATCGTGTTCTCGCTCGACAGCGTCATCACCGCGATCGGCATGACCGAGATCATCGCCGTGATGGTGGCCGCTGTCGTTCTGTCGACGATCGTCATGGCTGTCGCAGCGACGCCGCTGGCCGGCTTCATCGAGAAGCACCCGACGACGAAAATGCTGGCGCTCGCCTTCATTCTCCTCGTCGGCGTCGCGCTTGTCGCCGACGGGGCCGGGTTCCACATCCCGCGCGGCTATCTCTATTTCGCCATCGCCTTCTCGCTCGGCGTCGAACTCCTCAACATCCGCGCACGCGGCAAGGCGGCGCACTCCGGGCGCGGCGCTTGAAGGTTTTCTATTCCGATCATTTCGACCTGAACCTGCCGCCCGGCCACCGTTTTCCAGGAACCAAATATGGAATGCTGCGGCGGAAGCTGATCGAGGGCGCCGTTCTCGACGAAAGTGACCTTGCGCCTTCGCCCTTCGCCTCGGCGGACGAGATCGCCGCCGCGCATAACCCCGCTTATGTCGAAGCGATCCGGTCGGGCGCGATTTCGCCCTCCGCCATGCGCCGCATCGGTTTTCCGTGGTCGGCGCAAATCTGGAAACGCGCGGCCGCGACGATGGGCGGGGCGCTTGCCGCCGCGCGCGCCGCGCTTGAGGACGGCGTCTCCGGCCAGCTCGCCGGCGGCACGCATCACGCACATTACGATTTCGGCGCCGGCTACTGCGTCTTCAACGATTTCGCGATTGTCGCGATGACGCTCCTTGCTTCTCCCCTCTCCCGCTCTGGCGGGAGAGGGGCCGGGGGTAAAGTCGCGCGCATCGCCATCGTCGATCTCGACGTCCATCAGGGCGACGGCAACGCCGCCATCCTTGGCGGACGGGACGACGTTTTCATCTTCTCGATGCATGGCGAGAAAAATTTTCCGTTTCACAAACAGCGATCGACGCTCGATGTCGAATTGCCCGACGGCGTTGAGGACGGGGCCTATCTCGCGGCGCTCAGCCAGCGCCTTCCGGCGGTGTGGGCTTTCCGGCCCGATCTCGTGCTCTATCAGGCGGGCGTCGATCCGCTGAAGGAAGATCGTCTCGGCCGCATGGCGCTGACGCATGAGGGATTGATGGCGCGCGACCGCATGGTGCTCGAAGGCGCGTCGGCGCGCGGCATCCCGGTATCGATCGCCATCGGCGGCGGCTATGCGACGCCGATTGAGTTGAGCGTCGAAGCCTATGTGAACACCTGGCGCGCGGCGCGCGCCGTCCATTAGGCGCGGCGCGCGCTAGCAAGAAAGCCACCAACTTCGCCGGTCGTCGTCGCCCACGAACAGATGAGCCGCTGCATGGTTCCGCCCGCCGGATCGCCGGGCGTCACCCACGGATAGAACGTCGCGCCCTCCGCACGCAGTTTTTCCGCGACGCCCGGCGGGAAGGAGACGAAGACCTCGTTCGCCTCGGTCGGATACCAGACCTTGCAGCCTTCGATTTCGGAAAGCCCGGCCGACAACAAGCGCGCCTTCGCGTTCGCATGCGCAGCCATGTCGAGCCAAAGCCCATCCTCGAAATAGGCGTCAAACTGCGCGCCGATGTAGCGCATTTTCGAAAAGAGCTGCGCGGCGCGTTTGCGGCGGAACATGAAGTCGGCGGCGGCCGCCGGATCGAAGAACACGACGGCCTCGGCGATGAGGCAGCCGTTCTTGGTCGCGCCGAAGGAAAGCGCGTCGACGCCCGCTTTCCATGAAATATCGGCAGGCGAACAGCGCAAGGCCGCAAGCGCATTGGCGAGGCGGGCGCCGTCCATATGGACCTTCAACCCCGCCGCCTTCGCCGCGGCGGCGAGCGCCGATAGTTCGCCTACGGAATAAACCGTCCCGCACTCGGTCGCCTGCGTCAGCGACAGGATTCGCGCCGGCATGCCGTGCGGCGGGCGTTCCGGAAAGCCGGCGAGCGCGGCCTTGACGGCGTCCGGCGTCAGCTTTCCCGCGAAACCTTCGATGGGAAGGAGCTTCGCGCCGCCGGTGAAAAATTCCGGCGCGCCGCATTCGTCCATCTGGATGTGGCTTTCCTCATGGCAGAGGATCATGCCCCAGGGCGGCGAGAGCTGGGACAGCGCAAGGCTGTTGGCGGCGCCGCCGGTCGCGACGAAGAAGACCGCGACGTCACGCTCGAAGATTTCCGAAAATCGCGCCTCGACACGCTTCGTCAGCGCGTCGCCGCCATAGGACGGCGCATAGCCGTCATTGGCGCGTTGAAGCGCCGCCATGATCTTTGGATGGGCGCCCGCCCAGTTGTCCGAAGCAAAGTGCATGGATGGGAGAGTGCGGCCGCTCAGGCGATCGCGTCAAGAAACGCGGCATGGTCCGAGAGGACGCGGTGCGCGCCCGCCTCGGCGAGGCGCGCGCCATAGCCTGCGAAGCAATGGCCGCCGCCGGTGAAGCCCCAGACCGTCATGCCGGCGGCAAGGCCAGCCTTGACGCCGTTGACGCTGTCTTCAAGGACGAGGCAGCGCGACGGCTCGGCGCCGATTTTCGCCGCCGCGTAAAGGAAAATGTCGGGCGCCGGCTTTCCTGCCGCGACAAAGTCCGCCGAATAGACGTGGGGGCTCGCGAGATCGTAAAGGCCCATGCGCTGCAATTTGCTCTCAAGAAAGACGGCGCGGGCGGATGACGCGACCGCGATGCGCCCGTAGCGCTTGAGCGCCGCGACGAGCGCGGCGTCAGCGCCGGCAATGATGGTCAGCGCATGCATTTCGCGGCGCCGGCCGTCGAGCACGCGCTCTTCAAAGTCCGGCGCCGCGTCGCGCCCGAGGCGTGCGCGATGATCGTCTTTGAGCTGATCGAAGAACGCCGCGTCGTGCAGGCCGACAAATCGGCGCACATAGTCCTCCGGCGTGTAGGCGAGGCCGAGCGCTTCAAGAGCGGCGCGTTCGCCGCGGATCGCCAGAACCTCCGAGTCGACGAGCACGCCGTCACAGTCGAAAATGATCGCATCAACATCCATGCGGGAGGCGATGGCGCGTCCGCGCCAAAAAGAAAAGCCCCGCCGGAGCGGGGCTGCATGGTAGCTGCATCCTTCGTGACGCGCCCCAGGAGGGCCGCTCCTCAGGATGAAGGAAAGTCTTCATCCTGAGGAGCCGTAGCGAAGCGAAGGCGTCTCGAAGGATCGCCGGAGCCTAGAGGCCAGCGAGCACCGCAAGGAGAAGCAGCGCCACGATGTTCGTGATCTTGATCATCGGGTTGACCGCAGGTCCGGCCGTATCCTTGTAGGGATCGCCGACCGTGTCGCCGGTGACCGCCGCCTTGTGCGCGTCGGAGCCCTTCTTGTGGAGCTTGCCGGTCGCGTCGGTGAAGCCTTCCTCGATCAGCTTCTTGGCGTTGTCCCACGCGCCGCCGCCCGAGGTCATCGAGATGGCGACGAAAAGACCCGTCAGGATGACGCCGATCAGCATCGCGCCGACGGCGGAGAGCGCCGCCGCCTTGCCGGCGATCATGCCGATGGCGAAGTAAAGAACGATCGGCGACAGGATCGGGAGGAGCGAGGGAACGACCATCTCCTTGATCGCCGCCTTGGTCAGCATGTCGACGGCGCGCGCGTAATCAGGCTTTGTCGCGCCGGTCATGATGCCGGGGTTTTCACGGAACTGGCGGCGGACTTCCTCAACGACCGCCTGCGCGGCGCGCCCGACCGCCTGCATCGCCATGCCGCCGAAGAGGAACGGCAAAAGGCCGCCGAAGAAGAGGCCGCTGATCACGTAAGGATCGGACAGCGAGAACGTCAGCGGCTCCATGCCGCGGAAGAACTGGTGCTGGTCCGTCGTGTTGGCGAGCTGGATGAAGTGCTTGATGTCTTCCGTATACGCCGCAAAGAGGACGAGCGCGCCGAGACCGGCCGAACCGATCGCGTAGCCCTTCGTCACCGCTTTCGTCGTGTTGCCGACCGCGTCGAGCGCGTCGGTCGTCTCGCGGACAGACCCTTCAAGACCCGCCATTTCGGCGATGCCGCCGGCGTTGTCGGTGACGGGGCCGAAAGCGTCGAGCGCGACGATCATGCCGGCGAGCGCGAGCATCGTCGTCACCGCCGTCGCAATGCCGTAAAGGCCCGCAAGATTGAAGGTCACGATGATGCCGACGATGATGACGAGCGCCGGCAGCGCAGTCGCTACCATCGACACCGCAAGGCCCTGGATGACGTTGGTGCCGTG
>CAZHUI010000043.1:0-26466 GCA_964535605.1 uncultured Caulobacterales bacterium | reverse complement strand
CGCAGAAAAAATTTCGGATTTTCTCGACATCCTTAGAAATCGCAGCCGCGTTTTGACGATCATCAAGGACGAGCTGGCGCATGTGAAGTCGGAATTCGGAACGCCGCGCCGGACCGAAATCGTCGAAGCCGAAGGGGAAGTCGAAGACGAAGACCTGATTGCGCGCGAGGACATGGTCGTCACCGTCACGCATGGGGGCTACGTCAAGCGCACGGCGCTTTCGACCTATCGCGCGCAAAAGCGCGGCGGCAAGGGCCGCGCCGGCATGAAGTTCAAGGACGAGGATTTCGTCTCGCAGCTCTTTGTCGGCAACACCCACACGCCGCTGCTGTTCTTCACCTCGATCGGCATGTGCTACCAGCTGAAATTATGGCGTCTGCCGGAAGGCCCGCCGACCGCGCGCGGCAAGGCGTTCGTTAATCTGTTGCCGCTGGCGCAGGGCGAGCGCGTCACGTCGATCCTGCCGCTGCCGGAAGACGAAGAGGCCTGGGACAAGCTGCAGATCATGTTCGCGACGCGGTCGGGGACGGTCCGGCGCAACAAGCTCTCCGATTTCCAGCGCATCAACCGGTCCGGCAAGATCGCCATGAAACTCGAGGACGAGTGGCGGAACGGTCAGGACGCGATCGTCGGCGTCTCCATCTGCCGTCCGGACGACAACGTGCTGCTGACGACGGCGAACGGCATGTGCATACGTTTCCCGGTCGAGGACATCCGCGTCTTTGCGGGGCGCACGTCGACCGGCGTGCGCGGCATCCGGCTCGATGACGACGATGAGGTGATCTCCATGGCGATCCTCAACGGCGTCGAAGCGACGACGGAGGAAGCGCGCGCCTATCTCAAACATGCCGCCGCCATGCGCCGCGCCGCCGGCGAAGAAGGAGACGACGCCGCCGATGACGACGCGCCCGCGCCGGCGCTGTCGCCGGAACGCATCGCGCAACTGGGCGCCGCCGAGCAGTTTATCCTGACGGTGACCCGCAAGGGCTTTGGCAAACGCTCGTCTTCCTTCGAATACAGAACGTCGGGACGCGGCGGCAAAGGCATCATCGCCATCGTCGTCAATGACCGGAACGGGCCGGTCTGCGCGTCCTTCCCGGTCGATGACAGCGACCAGATCATGCTCGTGACGGATGGCGGACAATTGATCCGCACGCCCGTTCGCGGCATCCGCGTCGCCGGCCGCAACACGCAAGGGGTCACGATCTTCCGCACGGGCGAGGCCGAAAAGGTCGTCTCGGTCGAGCGCGTCGGCGACGTCGGCGAAGATGAAGTCGAAGGCGAGGGCGAGGCATGACGAAACGCATCGGCCTTTATCCGGGCACGTTCGATCCGATCACTCTCGGTCATGTCGATATCATCGAACGCGCCGCGAAAATGGTCGATGAGCTTGTCATCGGCGTCGCGATCAATCGCGACAAGAGCCCGCTTTTTTCTCTCGATGAGCGCGTGAAAATGGTCTCGGCCGAAATGGCGAAGATCTCGAAGAAGTCCGGCGTCGCCATTCGCGTGACGCCCTTCGAGACGCTGCTGATGAAATTCGCCGAAGAGTTGAATGCGAATTTCATCATTCGAGGCCTCAGAGCCGTTTCGGATTTCGAATATGAATTCCAGATGGTCGGCATGAACCAGCGCCTCAATGACGATATTGAGACGGTGTTCCTGATGGCGGACGTCCGCTATCAGTTCATCGCCTCGCGCCTTGTCAAGGAAATCGCGCGGCTCGGCGGGGATATAACGAGCTTCGTGCCCGGCGACGTCGCCTCGGCGCTGCGGGCGAAGTTCGCCAAAGGGTAAGGTGAAGGCGGCGTCGCCGTTGCGGGCAGTCTGCTCACGAAGCTAGGACGAATGTTCGCCGTATTCCGGCGCCATAAGCGGCGTCGCCGACAAAGCAGGAGTAAGACCTTTGAACTGCAAATTGTTGATTAGCGCCGCCTTTCTGGCGCTTGCCTGTTCGCCCGCGTTGGCCGCGAAGGATCCGCCGCCGAACCCGGCCCAGAAAATCGTCGATGCGGGCGACGGGGAATGGCGCGGCGTCGATCTCGAAAACCTCGTCGTTGTGGACCTACCGGCGGGACCGCTTTATATCGAACTCCGGCCTGATCTTGCGCCCAACCATGTCGTGCAGATCAAGACGCTGGTGCGCCGGGGCTTCTATGACGGCCTTACCTTTCACCGCGTGATCGAAGGTTTCGTCGCGCAGGGCGGCGACCCCAAGGGCGACGGCACCGGCGGCTCCGATCTGCCGGACATCAAGGCGGAATTCGCGCGCGACTCGAAGGACGTGACAAATTTCATCGCCATCGGGCGCGATCGCATCGCCGCACGCGTCGGCCTTATCGACGGCGTGCCGGTCGGCGCCGAGCCGGAATCCCTGCGATCGATCCGGCAGGATCGGTCTGTCCGCGTCTGGGGCGCGCATTGCCCGGGCGTGATGTCGATGGCGCGTGCGACCCCGCCCGACAGCGGCAACAGCCAGTTCTTTCTCGTTATCGGCGACGCGCGCCAAAGCCTTGACCAGCGCTACACCGTCTGGGGTTGGATCGTCGAAGGCATCGAGAACGCGCGGCGCATCGAGCGGGGCGAGCCGCCCAAGCGCCCGACGCCGATCGTCCGCATGCGGATTGCAGCGGACGTGCCGGCGGAGGAATTGCCGAAAATTGAAGTCATGCGCGCAGACAGCGAAGTCTTTCAGACCTATCTGAAGGAAACAAATCTCGTCGATGAGACGGGCTTTGTAAAAGACCTTTGCGACATCAAGCCGCCGCGGCGCATCAACGGGAAAGTCGAGCTATGACGAACAGGATGATCTTGACGCTGGATACCGGGGCTGTCGTGATCGAAACGCGGCCGGACAAGGCGCCGAAACATGTGGCGCGGATCAAGGAACTCGCCGATTCCGGTTTTTACGACGGCCTGTCGCTCCACCGCGTCATCGAGGGCTTCATGGCGCAGATGGGCTGCCCCAAGGGGAACGGCACCGGCGGCTCGGGAAAGAAGCTCGCTCAGGAATTCAACGACGTGTCGCACCAGCGCGGCGTCTGTTCGATGGCGCGCTCGAACGATCCGAATTCCGGCGACAGCCAGTTCTTCATCTGTTTCGACGACGCGACGTTCCTCGACCGGAAATATACCGTGTGGGGCGAAGTCGTCGAAGGCATGGAAAATGTCGACAAGGCGGCCCGCGGCGAACCGCCGAGAACGCCGACAAAGATCGTGACTTTCAGAACGGCTGCCTGACGTCGCGGCGCGGGAGGGGGCGGGATGGACCGAAGCGTCCTGACGAGGGCTTTGGCCAGCAGCGCCAGTTTTCCGCGCACGCTCTTTTCCGGAATCGGCTGGGCGCTTCTCGCCTTTGCTTTCTTTCTCGGTTTGCGCGCGGACGAGGCGCGCCGGGAGTGGATCCGGGTCGAAGGAACGATCGTCGATTTTACGAATGGCGAGACCGATGCGCCGATCGTCGAGTATGTCCACCCGGAGGGCGCGACGCGCCGCGTCACCGGCGGGGTTTCGTCGAATCCGCGCGCCGGCAAAGTCGGCGACCGGGTGCCGGTGCTCATTAATCCTGAAGACCCGGAAATCGTGAGACTCGGGACGCCGCTCGAATTGTGGTTTCTGCCAGGACTTCTTGGCTTCATCGGCGGGGTCTTCGCCGTCATCGGGACCCTCAGCGGCGCATCGATAGGGGCCGGGCGCCTGCCTGGCCAGTTGAGCGTGCGGCGCCTTCAGACCTTGCGCGAGACCGGCGAGCGCGTCATGGCGCGCGTCACGGCGATCCTTGCGCAAGGCGCGAACGCGGCGACGCGCGCGCCGGCGCATTGGCGGCTTCAAGCCGTCTGGCATGACGCGACCGGAACGCCGCGCACTTTCATCAGCCAGCCGATCACTATCGACCCGTCACCGCATGTGAAAATCGGCGACGAAATTGGCGTCTATATCGACCGCGCCAATCCGAAAGTTTACGCCTTCGACTTTTCGATGCTGCCGTTTGGATCTTAACGCCGCGATGATGAAACCGCCTCAAAATGTCCTTCAGATCACCCCCTTCATGCATGTGCCGGATCTTGAGGAGGCGGTCCAATGGTTTGCTCTCCTCGGCTTCCGGGCGCGGTTTCGGCAAGACAATTACGCCTATGTCGAGCGGGATAAAGCGGGCGTGCGCCTCATCGAATCGCGCGCCGACGACGGAACGCCCTTTCCGCCGCACAAAGGATTTTCGATCTACATCGACGTCGCCGATGTCGACGCCATCGTCGCCGAGGTGCGCCCCAAGCTCGCTAGCGCGAAGGTCGAGACGATCGGACCTGTGAACCAGCACTACGCGCAACGCGAATTTATGGTGCGCGCGCCGGATGGCAACGTCCTCGTCTTCGGTCAGGCGCTGGGCCCGAGCCGCCGGTCGGACTGAGCGCTTGGCCCGTTACAAACCGGCTGTTTTCGACTAAGGGCTCCATAAGCCGCCAATGAGTCCGCCCCGGTGAGTTTCGTTTTGTTGATCGTGCCTGCGCTGTTGCAAGCGGGAGCTGACGAAATTGTCGTGACAGGCGAGCGGCGCGAACGCGCGGCGGCGGATGCCCCTTTCAGCGTCTCGACTCTCGGCGGCGATGAGCTGGTGCGTCTTTCGGCAGATCATCCTGCGGAGGCGCTCAACCGCAGCGCGGGCGTCCTTATTCATCGCGGCAACGGTCAGGAACATCTGACAGCGATCCGCTCGCCGGTTCTGACCGGCGGGGCGGGGGCGGGTTCCTTCCTTTACCTCGAAGACGGCGTGCCGCTTCGCTCGGCCGGTTTCGCCAATGTCAATGAGCTCCTTGAGGCGCATTCCGAGATCGCCGGCCGCATCGAAGTCGTGCGCGGACCTTCGGGCGCGGCCTATGGCGCAAACGCCATTCACGGCGTCATCAATGTCATTACGCGCGCGCCCGCCGAGGACTTCGGCTACTTTCTTGACACCAGCACGGACACTGTGGGCCGCATCAAGGGCCGCGCCTTCCTGTCCGACGAGATCGGCGCGCATGGATTTTTCGCCGGCGTTTCGATCCTTGACGATCCGGGTTATCGCGAGGAGAGCGGCGCCGATCAGCAGAAGATTTCACTCCGCCATGTCTGGACCGGCGCGCGCACGACAGTGGAGACAACGCTCGCAGCATTCAATCTCAATCAGGAGACAGCGGGCTTCGTTGAGGGGCCGGGCGCCTATCTCGACGAAACGCTGCGCCGCCAGAACGCCAATCCGAACTCTTTCCGCGACGCCAGGGGCGTACGCCTGTCGAGCCGTATCGACACGGAAATCGCCGACGGTCTGACGCTGTCAGTGACGCCGTTCGCGCGCTGGAACGACATGGCGTTCCTGCTTCATTTCTTTCCGTCGCAGGCGCTCGAAGAAAACGGTCACTGGAGTCTCGGCGCGCAAAACGCGCTCTATTGGGACGCCAGCGACGCGCTGTCGTTTATCGCCGGTCTCGACGTGGAATATACCCAAGGCGACCTCTCCGAAGTGCAGTCGATCCCGACGATCGGCACGTTCACGCAAGGGGTGCATTATGATTATGAGATCGATGCGGTCGCTGTCTCGCCTTTCGCGAGCGCGAGCGTCGAATTGGCCCCGCGCCTCAAGGCGACCGCAGCCGCGCGGCTCGACTATACGCGCTATGACTATCGTAACCTGACGGCGGACGGCGTCGTCGGGCGGTTCCTAAGGCCGCCGAGCCGCGAGGATTCTTTCACGACCGTCAGCCCGAAATTTTCACTGAGTTATGACGCTGGCGCGGCGCTGATCTATTCCAGTTACGCGCGCGGAGCGCGGCCGCCGCAGACGACCGACCTATACCGCCTGCAAAACAACCAGACGGCCGATGCCGCCCTGCCGGAGACGATTGACGCTTTTGAACTCGGGATCAAAGGCGCGATCGGCGGCCTGCGCTACGAGACCGCCGGATACTTCATGTGGAAGCAAAATTTCTTCTTCCGCGACGCTGACGGCTTCAACGTCAATAACGGGCGCACGCGCCATGTCGGCGGCGAGGCGGAAGTCGGCGCCGACCTGCCGTTCGGTTTCTCGATCGACGCGCAGGCGAGTTATGGCCGCCACACCTACCGCTTTGACAGGCCGGTCATGAGCGTGCCGCAGGCGAGCGAAGCGATCTCGTTTGGCGACGATGTCGACACCGCGCCGCGCTGGATCGCGGGGGCAAGAGCGCGATGGGCGTCGGAAAGCGAACGCGTCGAGGCCGAACTCGAATGGCTGCATCTTGGCCGCTATTTCCTCGATGCGGCGAACACGGCGACTTATCCGGGCCACGATCTCCTGCATCTCCGCGCGCAATGGTCGGTGAATGACCGGATCGCTTTGACCTTCGCTTTGCGAAATGTGCTCGACAAACTTTACGCCGAGCGCGGCGATATTGCTTTCGGCAATGAACGGTATTTTCCGGGCGAGGAACGCACCGCCGCCTTCGGCATCAGGATTGAGGGATGATCGAAAAGATTTCGCCGCCCGAATTCGGCGCGCCAATGGCGCCGGCGCACCCGTCCGAAGACGCGCGGCGCCTTCTTGCGCTGCGCCGCTCGCTGTCGCCTGACCTGATGGCCGGGCCCGGCCCCGACGCTGGAACTCTCGATAACATTCTTGAAATCGCGGCGCGTGTTCCCGATCACCGCAAGATCACGCCGTTTCGGTTCCTGGTGATCGAGGACGAAGCGCGCGCCCGCGCCGGCGAAATCCTTGCGCAGCGGTTTTGCGCGAACAATCCGGACGCGACCGAAGCCCAATTGGAAATGGAACGCCGCCGTTTCCTGCGCGCGCCTGTTGTCGTCGCCGTGATCGCGCGCATCGATCCCAATCACAAAACGCCGGAGTGGGAGCAGATGCTGACCAACGGTGCGGTCTGTTTCAATCTTCTGTGCGCCGCTTCCGCGAACGGATTTTCGGGCTGCTGGCTGACCGAATGGTACAGCTATGACGCCGGCGTTGCCGAGCAGCTGGGCCTTGGCGCCGGCGAGCGGTTTTCCGGCTTCGTTTATGTCGGGTCGGCGCGCGAACAGCCGCGAGAGCGCCAGCGACCGGTTATGGCGGACATTGTGCGCCGGTTTTGAAGTCTGGCGCCGAAAACGTGACCATCTGTTCACAGACGGGGGCGGTTCGGGTTAGGTAAAACCCCGAACAGTCAAATCCATCAACCTCAAGAGGGGTCATCATGCGCCGTATCCTGCTGCTCGCCGCCGTGTCCACCATCGCTCTTGCCGCTTGCGGCAAGGCGAAGGACGCCGCAGCGCCCGTCGAGCCCGCGGCCTCCGCTGAGGCGGCGGAAACGGCGCCAGCCCCGTCACCCGAGGCTATGGCCGCCGAAACGGCCCCCGTCGAAGCGCCGTTCGACGTTTCGATGACGATCCCAGGCGTTTACAAGACAGACACGAGCCACGCCTACATCACCTTCAGCTATGACCATCAGGGCTATTCGCGTCCCTGGCTGCGTTGGCGGTCGTGGACCGGCGATCTCAACTGGAATCCATCTGCGCCCGAACAATCCTCGATCAGCGTTGTGATCGACGCGGCCTCGATCGACTCCGGCGTCGACAAGTTCGACGACCATTTGAAGAGCCCTGACTTTTTCGAAGTCGCGGCGCACCCGCAGATCACCTTCACCAGCACGTCGGTCACGATTGACGGGCCGGCGACGGCGAAGGTTGCGGGCGACCTCACCGTCAAGGGCGTGACCAAGCCGGTGACGCTTGACGTCAAGATCAATCGCGCGGCGGATGACGATTTCGCCAATGGCTACAAGCTCGGTTTTTCCGGCAAGACCGCGGTCAAGCGGTCGGATTTCGGCGTCGACAAATACACGCCGTTCGTCGGCGATGACGTCGAGATCGTCATTGAAGCCGAATTCGTGATGCCGAAAGAGGCGGCGCCCGCGCAATGACGACGGCGTCCGCTGCCGCGCCCTCGGGTGCGAGTTATACGTCCGTTGCGATTGGCCTTCATTGGCTGATCGCGACGCTCGCGATCGGGCAGATCGCCGGCGGGCTCTATATGGAAGGCCTGCCGGAGAGCGCCGGCGCCGAGAAGTTTCAGCTGATTCAACTACACAAGTCGTTCGGCATTACGATCCTTTTGTTGACGCTCGCCCGGCTCGCCTGGCGGCTAACGCACAAGCCGCCGCCTCTGCCTGCCGCGATGCCGGGTTGGCAAAAGACGCTGGCGCGCGGCGTCCATGTGCTCTTCTACGCATTGTTGATCGGCGTTCCGCTGGGCGGCTGGGCGATGGTTTCGGCGTCACCGCTCGCGGAGACCGTTCAGACCTATCTCTTCGGCATCGTTCCCTGGCCGCATTTGCCGTTCTTCGACGGCGTTGAGGATCGAAGGGGTCTCGCACGCGATATCGCGGAGCTTCACGAACTTGGGGCCAAGGCGATGCTCGCGCTGGTTGTCCTCCATGTCGGCGCGGCGATGAAACACTGGCTTATGGACAGCGACGGCGTTCTTGAATCGATGCTGCCCTTCATGGCGAAAAACAAGTGACCCGAAATTTTCTGTTTGTCGTCGCTGCCTGCGCGGCTCTTGGCGCTTGCGAAAAAGTTTCGCCGGCGTCGATAGCGCCCGCAATGCCCGCGGTCGAAGGCGCCTGGATTGTCGACAAGGATGCGAGCCGGATCGAATTTTCAGGCACGCAGACAGGCAAGCCGTTCACTGGCGCTTTCGAAGCGTTTAACGCTGTCATTCTGTTCGATCCGGCGGACCTTTCAGCGTCGCGCATTGAAGCGACGATTGACACCGGCTCCGCGAAAACCGGCGACCGCCAGCGCGACGCCGCGCTGCCGGGCGCGGAGTGGTTTTCATCCGCCGCCTTTCCGGAAGCCCGATTTGTCTCGACCGATGTAAAGTCAATCGGCAATGGCGCGTACGAAGCGGCCGGCAAATTGTCGATCCGCGGCGTCGAACGGGATGTGACGCTGCCTCTCACGATTGAAATCGCCGAGGGCCGCGCGACGGCCGACGGCGAGGTGACGCTCAACCGGGCCGATTTCGGCGTCGGGCAGGGCGAAGAGTTCTTGACCGACAAATGGGTCGGCTACGACGTCACCGTTTCCATCCATATCGAGGCGACGCGGTAAGGCGTGCGCCCCCTGCGCCGCGCCGTTTGGCGGGACGCGCGCTTGACGCTAAATAGCCGCAAAGGCCGGTCAGCAGGTAAGGTCATGACCGCCAGATCGAGGGTTGAGGATTGATGAAGCGCGTATCCATCGTCGCGGCCGCGGCCGTGTTGACCATCTCCGCCGCCGGCGCGCAGCCGACGCCGATCCCGCTGCGCGCGCAGGCGCCGGAAATGAAAGGCGAAGCGCTGACGCCTGCGCCGCGCCGCGTTCCAGGCGACGCCGCCGAAGTGAAGCTGTCCTTCGCGCCCGTGGTCGAACGCGCCGCGCCCGCCGTCGTCAACATCTATACGAGCCGCGTCGTCAACCGCTCGACCGGCGATCCGTTCTTTGACCGTTTCTTCGGCGTCGGCCCGCAGAAGCAGAATTCGCTGGGATCGGGCGTCATTGTCAGCCGCGACGGCGTCATCGTCACCAACAACCACGTCATCGAAGGCATGACGGAAATCAAGGCGGTCCTTTCTGACCGGCGGGAATTCACCGCGAAGGTGCTGCTCACTGATCCGCAGACGGATCTTGCGGTATTGCGCATCGCCGCCGGCGAACCGTTACCCTATCTCGAATTCGCCAATTCGGACGCGGCCGAAGTCGGGGACATCGTGCTCGCAATCGGCAATCCCTTCGGCGTCGGCCAGACCGTGACGAACGGGATCGTTTCAGCGCTCGCGCGCACCGCGGTTTCGGTTTCCGACTATCAGTTCTTTATCCAGACGGACGCGGCCATCAATCCCGGCAATTCCGGCGGCGCCCTGATCGACACCGAAGGAAAGCTTCTCGGCGTCAACACCGCGATTTATTCGCGCTCGGGTGGGTCGAACGGTATCGGCTTTGCGATCCCCGCGCGGCTCGTGCAGCAGGTGATCGCGTCGGCGACGCGCGGCGGAGGCCTTTCGCGTCCGTGGGTCGGCGCGTCGACGGAGACGGTGACGCCGGATCTCGCGAAAGTCCTGAAACTTGACCGGCCGGTCGGCGCGATCGTTGGCGACCTTCATCCGGCGGGCCCGCTCGCCAAAGCGGGCGTCAAGCAAGGCGACGTCATTGTCGAGATCGGCGGCCAGCCAGTCTTCGACGCCGAGACGCTGCGCTACCGCGTCGGCGTGCAGAACCCCGGCGAGACGGCGCCGATCGTCTTTGTCCGGAACGGTCAACGCGTCACTGGCGAGATCGTGTTCGCGCTTCCGCCCGACACGCCCGCGAAAGACGAGCGGACCCTTTCGGGCCAGCATCCCTTCAATGGGGTCACCCTCGCCAATCTCTCGCCGCGCTTTGCGGAGGAGATCGGCCTCAATCCGCTCCTCGGCGGCGTCGTCGTCACGGAGGTCGCGCAAGGTTCTTACGCGTGGCGTTCGCGCCTTCGCCGCGGCTTTCGCGTGCTCTCGGTGAACCGCGTGCGCGTCGCCTCCGTCGCCGATCTCCAGCGCGAGATCGCCAAGCCCGCAAGCGCATGGGAAATCGAGGTTGATCGCGGCGACCGCACGGTCGTCTGGCGGGTGGGGCGCTAGCGGCGGGAATGTCCGACCTGTTCGACGCGGCGGGGTTCGAGAATGACGCGCCCCGGCCGCTTGCGGACCGGCTGCGGCCGCAGTCGCTCGACGAAGTCGCTGGTCAGGATCATCTGCTCGCGCCCGGCGCGCCGCTCCGGCGTATGCTTGAGCGCAAGCGCATTTCATCGATCATCCTGTGGGGGCCGCCAGGCGTCGGCAAGACGACGATCGCGCGCCTGATCGCAAAGGAATCCGGTCTTGAGTTCGAGCAGATTTCAGCGGTGTTCTCGGGCGTCGCCGATCTTCGCAAAGTCTTTGACAAGGCGGCCGAGCGGCGCAGGATGGGGAAGGGGACGCTGCTTTTCGTCGATGAGATTCACCGCTTCAATCGCGCGCAGCAGGACGGATTCCTGCCGCATCTGGAATCCGGCCTTATTACGCTCGTCGGCGCGACGACCGAAAACCCGTCCTTTGAGCTGAACCCGGCTTTGCTGTCACGCGCTCAGGTGCTGACGCTGAAACGCCTGGACGCCGAAGCGCTGGAGAGCCTTCTGAAGCGCGCCGAAGCCTTCGCCGGCGCAGCACTTCCGCTGACGCCAGAGGCGCGCGCGGCGCTGATCGCGATGGCGGACGGCGATGGGCGCTTTCTCATCAATCTCGCCGAAGAAATTATCAACGAGCAGGCGGCGGCGCCGATTGACGCCGCGGCGCTCGCCCGCATCGCGCAGCGCCGCGCTCCCGTCTACGACAAGGGGCAGGAGAGCCATTACAATCTTGCCAGCGCGCTCCAGAAATCGATCCGCGGGTCCGATGTTGACGCCGCGCTTTACTGGGCGGCGCGCATGATCGTGGGCGGGGAAGATCCGCGTTTCGTTCTTCGGCGGCTGATTGTCATCGCGTCGGAAGACATTGGAAACGCCGACCCGCAGGCGCTGCCGCTGGCGATCGCCGCGGCGGAGGCCTATGAGCGGCTCGGCCAGCCTGAAGGCGAAATCGCCATCGGCCAGCTTGTCGCCTATCTCGGGTCCGCGCCGAAATCGAACCGCGCGCATGTCGCTTTCAAGGAAGCAAAGGCGGCCGCCCGCGAAACGGGATCGCTGCCGCCGCCCTTGCACGCGATGAACGCGCCGACCGAGCTGATGAAGTCGCTCGGCTATTCAAAGGGCTATGAATATGATCATGACACGGCGGACGCTTTCGCCGGTCTCGATTATTTCCCGCCTGGAATGGCGCGCCGCAAGTTCTACGAACCGCGCGAAACAGGATTTGAACGCGACATCGTCAAACGCCTCGCCTTCTGGGACGGCCGACGCACGCAGCGCAAGGAATGATATCTTGCGCGCAATCGCGCCAATCCATAAGGCAAGGCCCCTAGGGTCAATCTCTCGGAGTACAGAATGAATGCGGGCCAGATCTGGCTGGCGGTCGGCCTCGGCGGCGCGCTCGGCGCGATGGCGCGCCACGGCGTCGGGCTTGTCGCGCTGCGCTTGCTGGGCCCCAATTTCCCATGGGGCACGCTGTCGGTGAACGTCGCGGGCGGCTTCGCAATGGGACTTTTCTTCGCGTGGATGATAGCGCGCGAACCGCAATCGGCGCTGATGCGGAGTTTCATCGCCGTCGGACTCCTTGGCGGGTTCACGACCTTTTCGGCCTTTGCGCTGGAGGCGGTGACGCTTTGGCGCGACCGGTCGGCGGGCGCAGCGGCGCTTTATGTCGGCGCGTCCGTCGCCTTGTCGATCGGCGCGTTGTTGGCGGGGATGGCCGCCGGAAAGACCTTTTCATGACCGGCGTCCAATCGATCACCGTCGCGGACAAGGATGACGGGCTCCGCTTGGACCGCTGGTTCAAGACGCATTTTCCGGCGCTCAAACACGGCGCGCTCGAAAAACTGCTGCGCACCGGTCAGGTTCGCGTCAATGGCGCCCGCGCGAAAGCGAACCGGCGCATCGAGGCCGGCGAGACGATCCGTGTGCCGCCGATCAAGGACGCTATCCCTGAGGCGGACAGGCACGCCGCTCCTCCGCGCAAGGAAGACGCAGACTTCATTCGCAACATCACGCTGTTTGAAGACGCCAGCCTCCTCGCGATCAACAAGCCGTTCGGTCTCGCCGTGCAGGGCGGCACCAAGACGCAGCGCCATGTCGACGGCATGCTGGCGGCGCTCGAGAAAGATGGCGAGCGGCCGCGCCTGGTCCACCGGCTTGACGCCGACACGGGCGGCCTTCTCATTCTGGCAAAGACGCGGCGCGCGGCGGCGGCGCTGTCAAAGTCGTTTCAGGGGCGCGGCGTTGAGAAAACGTACTGGGGGCTTGTCGCTGGGCGCCCGCCGCACCGCGAAGGATCAATCGACCTCGCAATCGCCAAGAAGATGATCTGGTCGGAGGAGGGCGAAAGCGAACGCATGGCCGCCGCCGACGGCGACGAAGCCAAAAAGGCGATCACCGACTATATGACGCTCGACAGCGCAGGGCCTGTCAGTTTTCTCGCGCTGAAACCGGTGACCGGCCGCACGCACCAGCTTCGTGTCCATTGCGCAGCGATGGGAACCCCTATCGTCGGCGACCGCAAATATGGCGGCCCGAAAGCGCGGGTCGAAGGGACCGGCGACGGCCTTCTTCTCTTCTGCCGCTCGATGGCGTTCCCACATCCGGAAACCGGCAAGCTGACGACGCTGACCGCGCCCCTGTCGGGCCGCATGAAGGAAGCCTTCGCGCTTTTTGATTTCGACGCAAACGCCAAGGTCGTCTGGCCGTCGCTGCCGTGGAAGAAAAAGAAGTGAGCCGTATCGGCGACAATCCGCCGGCGCTTCCCAGGCGCTTTTACAAGCACGCCTCGTTCGCAGAAGACGGTGTCGTACTCCTCGACGGCAAACCGGCGAAAACGCGCGCGCGGCGGACGCTGGCTGCGAAGGAGCCCGCTCTTGCTGTCGCGATTGTCGAGGAGTGGAACGCGCAAGCGGACGTCATCGACTTCCTGTCGATGCCGATGACGCGGTTCCAGATGACGGTCATCGATCGCGCGGACGCTGACGCGGATGCCTGGAAGGAAGCTGCTCTAATTTTTTTGCGCTCGGACCTGATTTGTTACCGTGCGACGGCGCCGGCCGAACTCGTCGCGCGGCAGCGGGCGCAGTGGGACCCGCTGCTCCGCTGGGCGGCGATGCATGGCATTGCGCTGAGGGTCGCGTCGGGCGTTGCATTCATCGAGCAACCGCCGGCGGCGCTTGAGGCAGGAGCCCGCTTCATCGCGCTGGCGAGCCCTGCGCAGCGCCTCGCGATCAAGACAGCGGCGGAAATTTCAGGGTCCGCCGTGATTGCGCTGGCGCTCTGGCGCGGCGCTGACGCGGAGACGCTTTTCGACGCCTCACGCGTCGATGAGACGTTTCAAGCGGAGAAATGGGGCGCGGACTCCGAAGCCGAAGCCCGCGTCCGCCGGTTAAAAGCCGATTTCCTCGACGCTGCGCGCTACTCGGTGCTGGCGGCCGGCGCCGGCTGATCGGCGATCGACTCGCCGCGATTGGCGGCGCGGAAATAGAGAAGCTCCAGCCCCGTCAGAATGCCGTCGTCGTTCTTGTCGAGCGCGTCGAAGTCGATCAGCACTTCGCGCAGATAGTCCTTCTTGCTCACCGTCGGCGCGCCGCCCGAAAGAAAGGCGAACTTGGCGCGCGCCTGCTGCTCGTGCTCGGCCTTGGCCGCGGCTTCGTCGGCGAGAGGGGTCGGATCGACGAACCGGCCGCGCCCGGATCCTTGCACGCTCGCATCCTGCCAGCCGTCCACGAGAAATACGAACTCGCTCTCGGCCATCTTGTCGTCGCGGTCGAGGTCGGCGACGACGAAGTCGAGCTTGGCTTCCTCGTAGGCTTCCTTGCGGGTCAATGCTTCGCTGTCGAATTCGGCCTGCAGCGTCTCAAGCGGCGACAGGCTTGCTTCGCTGCCGCGCAGCGGATCGTCCGGCGAATAGGTGATGGTTTCCGTCTTGGTCTCGACGACCTGTCCGTCTACGGACCGTGTCAGGGTGACGCCCTGCCGGATCTGCTGCTGCGAATTGAGGAAGGCGGCCATCTCGTCGGGGTTGACCGGCGTTTCCTCGGCCGCAGCTCCAACGGCCGGCTCGGTCGCGGCGGGCGCCGCCGTTGGCGCTGTCGCGTCCTGGGCGAGGGCGCCGGCGTTGGTCAAGCTGGACAAAGCGATGAAGGATGCGGCGAGAATACGCATGGATGTGTCCCGAAGTTGCAACTTGATCCTCGTATAGAGCGCGCCGGATCGCTTGTCTCCAAGCCTTTCCCTTACCGAAAGTTCAGCCGGCGTCCTCGCCGGGATCGCGCGTCACCATCGCCGCACTTTGCTCGCCCGCCATCAACGAAGTGGGCGGCGCGGCGTCGACGGTCGGTCCGAACACGTCATGGAATGATCCGCGCAGCGCCGCATCGGCGTCGGCCAGCGTCACGGGCAGGCCGAGATCGACAAGGCTGGTGACGCCAAATCCCGGTGCGGCGACCCCGCAGGGAACAATCCCGCCGAAATGGGTTAGATCGGGCTCAACATTCAGCGCGACGCCGTGAAAGCTTACCCAGTGCCGCAGGCGAACGCCGATCGCCGCGATCTTGTCCTCGCGGAGGGGCTCGCCCGGCCGGGTCCTGTCGACCCAGACGCCGACGCGATCCTCGCGTCTTTCGCCGCGTACGTTGAAACGGGCGAGCGCGCCGATGATCCAGTCCTCAAGAGCGGCGACGAAGCCGCGCACGTCGCGTTGGCGAGTTGAGAGATTGAGCATCACATAGGCGACCCGCTGGCCCGGTCCGTGATACGTGTACTGACCGCCGCGCGGCGAACGGAACACCGGAAAACGCTGATCGAGAAGATCGGCCTCGCGCGCGCTCGTGCCCGCCGTGTAGAGCGGCGGGTGTTCCAGAAGCCAGACCATTTCAGGCGCGCCGTCGCGGATGTCCGCCGCCAGCCGCTCCATCGCGGCAGAAGCGCCGGGATAGGGGACATACCCTTCCGAGACCGCCCACCTGACCGGTTGCGCGCTTTTCAGGCCATCGCTTAACGGGGTTCTAACCAAAGGGGTTGATGCTCGCTCGGTTGCGTAATCCCGGGGGTCCTAGCGCCCATGCCCGCGCTCGAACAGGCTGAAGTCGACCTGACAATCATCGTCGGCGCGGCGTCCATGTCCTTGTCAAAGGTCATGACTTTGTCGCGCGGGGACGTCCTCAATCTCGGCCGCGATGCCCACGGGCCGGTTTTGGTGACTGCGAACGGGCAGGAAATCGCCAAGGCGATGGTGACGCTGATCGGCGACCGTGTGGCGGTCGAACTGGCGCCGGGCGCCTGAATTTCAGCGTTGCCCGGGCTTGAGGCCGAGGGGGGCTTTTGCTATGGCCCGCGCCTGCTTCGAAAACCTGTGAAGCGTTCAATGCGGCCATGGCGGAATTGGTAGACGCGCCAGCTTGAGGTGCTGGTGAGTAACATCGTGGAGGTTCGAGTCCTCTTGGCCGCACCAGTCATTTGATTTTTAAGAGATTTGGGGCACCGGGGCCTCCCGAGGACGAATCCGGACGACCGGCCGGTCACTCCCTCGTTTGTCCTGCCCGACAATCGGTAAAGCTTGTGGGCGCTACCAGGCATCTGACGGGCAAGACTCTTTTGCAGTCTTCCCTCCGGGACGCTGCTGCTGCGCCGTAGCAATCAATCGTAGCTATTAGAATGCGAATGAGTTGCATTAGCGATACGAAGCGGAATACCGTCGTCGCCTCCAGCTAAGGCAGGTCCCCAGCCATGACTTTCGTAAAATCCTTGACCGTTCACCAGCTCGGCGAGGGCGCCGGCCTCGCCCTTGACGCCTTTCGGATCATGGCGACTGGCGGCGATCAGAGCGGCATCGTCGCCGCCTTTGACGCCCGCCTCGGATTTCCGGGAAGGGCCGCGCTCGGCGCCATGCATATGCTGGTGCGCGAGATCGGAACCGCAGGCGGCCGGCGCGTGACGGTCGCATGTCCAGGATGCTGCCGGATGACAGGCGATGAATTGAGCCTGCTGGCGCTCCTGTCCGCGGCGCAGCTTAGGGAGCACCAGCGCCTCGACGCCCATGTTTCTTGGCTGCTGGCCGGGCGCGATAGCGAAACAGCGCGCTCGGCCGCGCTTGCAGTCGCAGGCTTGTTCAAGGGCGCCGGCCTCGCCATCGAGGGCCCGCCGGTCGATGTGTCGCCGCCGGCGCGCATGTCACCTTTCGCCGTAATGCGCGTCGTCGGCAACGCTTAAGCGATCGGGCGCGCCGGCCAGTTAAACCGCCACGATCGTTGCGCGGCGCCTCCCTATGCGCAGCGCCGTTCTCATCGCTTTCGCACTAACGCTGCTAGCGCTTCCGGCGCGCGGGGAGACGATTGTCATTCGTCCTGATCATTGCCCGGTTGGCGCCGATCACCCGCTGGTCATTGACCTTGGAGACGTCGAAATCTTCAGCGCCGCGTCTGAGGCGGCGCTCGGCAAAGTGCTGGTGGTTTATCCCCCGCTGGGTGACGGCTGGGCGAGCGCGCGCATTTTGATGCGGTTTGACTATGCGCGCGGGCCCGACTTGCCGCCCGGCGAAGCCTGCGGGTCAAGAAAGCTGTTTCGCCAGCCGCGCTGAACTGGCGCGCAGTCGCGACAGGTCTCCTTGTGAACGCTCAAAGCTTCCCTATTTCCCTTGAAAAGGGAGGCGAGCCGATGATCGTGACGACGACAGCTCTCATCGAAGGGCGTCCGGTGAAGGACTATCTCGGGGTAGTGACCGGCGAAGCGGTCATCGGCGCCAACATATTCCGCGATCTCTTCGCCGGTGTGCGCGATGTCATAGGCGGACGCTCGGGAAGCTATGAACATGTCTTCCGAGAAGCGCGCGAAACCGCGCTGAAGGAATTGGAACGGGAAGCCGAACGTCTCGGCGCGAACGCCGTCATTGGCGTCGATATCGATTATGAGGCGGGCGTCAGCCAGGGCACCATGATGATGGTCGCCTGTTCGGGGACAGCGGTCAGGATCTAGTCGCCGATTTGGGGAATCGCCCGCGTCCCGGCGCACAACCGGAACATGAATTCGCGGAGCGCGCTTCTGCGTATACGCGAAATCATCCTTACAAGAATGATTGCCGAGCTGAAATGACCTTCATTCACCATGATTCAAAAAAATATAGGAATTCGCCTAACTGGGCGCTTGCTACAACCTTGCCGTCTCGTTAGGCTGCGAACTGAAATCCAGCACTTGGGGGTACAGTAATGCGCGTACGGATTATCATTTCGGCTTTGGCCGCGGTCGCTGCGGCGGGCTTCAGTTCGGCTTACGCCGGCGTCGTCCGGGTGTCGGAGGCGAACTTTGTCGCCGGCTCGGGCATCATCACTTTCAGCGAATTCGCCGTTGGCACGAACAACCCGGTTTACACGCCTGCCGTTTACGGCGGCGGCGCCGGCAGCCCGACCGTCACCTTCGACGGCTTCTTCCAGGGCCAGATGCTGAGCGCCAATCCGGCTGTCGACTGCCCCGGCGCGGCCGCTTCGGCCTGCGTCGTCGGCACGCCGACGGGTCCGCTGACGCTTGACCCGAATTCGCCCAACACCTTCATCACGACCGACGGCGCCAACCCGACATCGCCTGTACTGTCGGGCTCGCCGCGGTTCAATGGCCCGGTCGCGGTGCTGTTTGACGTCCTCGTCGCCGGCGTCGGCTTTGACGCCGGGTTTTTTGACGCGGTCGGCAGCACTGGCATCACGGCCTTCGATATCAATGGAAACATTCTCGGCACGGTCGTCAATGAAGGCACCGGCATCGAATTCCTCGGGCTCGTGACGGAACTCGGCGATGCGCTGATCGCAGGCGTGTTCCTCGATCTCGTTGGGTCGGAACCTGCCGGGTTTGCGATTGACAATCTGCGCTTCGGCGTCGCCGGGCAGGTCGTTGTCCCGAACCCCATCCCGGTGCCGGCCGCGCTGCCGCTGTTCCTCGCGGGACTGGCCGGTCTCGGTTTCGCCAAGCGTCGTAAGGCTGTCGCCGCCTAAATTGGGAACTTGATCGGTTAAAGGAGGCCGGGCGCACGCCCGGCCTTTCTTTTTGCCGATGAGTGGCCCGACGCCCGAATTGAAAGGGGCGGCGGGCGCTACGCCTATTGGTTTCCCGGGAACGCGGGCTAGAAGGGCCCGACTTTTACCGCCCGGAGCCCCTGATGCGCCTTAGCCGCTATTACCTGCCAGTCCTGAAAGAAACGCCGTCCGAGGCGCAGATCGCCTCGCACCAGCTCATGCTGCGCGCAGGAATGATCAGGCAGGAGAGCGCGGGGATCTACGCCTGGCTGCCGCTCGGCTTTCGCGTCCTCAAGAAGATCGAGCAGATCGTCCGCGAAGAGCAGGACCGCGCCGGCGCCGTCGAAATGCTGATGCCGACCATCCAGTCGGCGGAGCTCTGGCGCGAAAGCGGGCGCTACGAGGCTTATGGGAAGGAGATGCTGCGCATCAAGGATCGCGCTGACCGCGAGATGCTGTTCGGTCCGACCAACGAGGAAATGATCACCGAAATCTTTCGCGCCGGGGTCCGTTCCTACAAGGACCTGCCGAAGATGCTCTATCACATCCAGTGGAAGTTCCGCGACGAAGTGCGGCCCCGCTTCGGCGTGATGCGCGGACGGGAATTCCTGATGAAGGACACCTATTCCTTCGACGCCGACGAAGCGGGCGCGCGCCGCAGCTATAACAAGATGTTCGTCGCCTATTTGCGCACCTTCGCGCGGCTGGGGCTCACCTCAATCCCGATGCGCGCCGACACCGGACCCATCGGCGGCGATCTTTCCCACGAGTTCATCGTTCTCGCCGAGACCGGTGAAAGCGCGGTCTTTTGCGACCGCAAACTGCTCGATCTCGCCGTCCCGCCCGCAAACACGGACTTCGACGGCGACCTTCAGCCGGTCATCGATGGTTACACGTCCTACTACGCGGCGACCGAAGAAAAACACGATAACGCCGAGTTCGAGGGCAAGGTCGCCAAGGACGATCGCATCGCCGCGCGCGGCATTGAGGTCGGCCACATTTTCTATTTCGGCGAAAAATACTCAGCGCCGATGCGCGCGATGATCACCGGTCCGGACGGCAAGGACCGTCCCGTTGAAATGGGCAGCTACGGCGTCGGCGTGTCGCGCCTCGCCGGCGCCTTGATCGAGGCCTATCACGACGAGGCGGGCTGCAAATGGCCCGTCGCCGTCGCGCCGTTCCATGTCGGTCTCGTGAATCTCAAGCAGGGCGACAGCGCGACCGACGGCGCCTGCGCGAAAGCCTATGAAGCGCTGACCGGCGCCGCGGTTGAAGTTCTCTACGACGATACGGCCGCGCGGCCGGGCGAGAAATTCGCGCGAATGGACCTCATTGGCCTGCCGTTCCAGCTCATCATCGGCCCGCGCGGTCTTGAGGCCGGCAAAGTCGAAGTCAAACGCCGCGCTGACGGCCACAAGGACGAGGTCTCCCTCGATGTTGCAATCGACATGCTGAAGCGCGACGTCAAGAACGCGCTGAAGGTTTAGGGCAGGTCATGATTTCGCCATGACGCTGAACTCCGCTAGCCCCGTGAGTGAAACGAGCGAGGCGAGCCCCCGCATGAAAAGCGTGTCCGCCGCGACGGGGCCTTTTTCCCATTTCGAGTGGATGGTCGCGCGGCGGTATCTCGGCGCGACGAAGTCGGGGAAGGGCGTATCGCTGATCTCGATCATCGCATTCGCCGGCATCATGCTGGCGGTGGCGACGCTCATCATCGTCATGTCGGTGATGCAGGGCTTCAGAACGAAGCTCCTCGACCAGCTCCTGGGCGTCAATGGCCACGCCTTTGTGCAGGGCGAGGGACCGATAACTGACTACGCGTCGGTGATAGAAAAGCTGCGCGCGACGCCCGGCGTCACGGAAGCGACGCCAATGATCGTCGCCCCTGTCTATGCAAGCGCGGCGAGCGAAACCGGCATCATGATCCGCGCGCTGTCCCGCGAAGACATCCTGAAGCTCAATTATATTTCCGGCGTCGATCCCGAGACGGGACGGCGGCATGTCGTCGGCGGTTCCTTCGACACCTTCGGCGTCGGCAGGAACGGCGGCGACGAGATCGCGATCGGCAATCGCGTCGCATGGAACCTCGGCGTCGGGCCGGGCGATAAGGTGACGCTGATTTCGGGGCGCGGCGCCGACACGCCTTTCGGGCCGACCTTGCAGAAGAAGACCTACACCGTCGGCGCGATTTTCGAGGTCGGCAATTCCGAATTCGACAGCTTCATCGGCTTCATGCCGCTGGAGCAGGCGCAGAAATTTTTCGGCTATGGCGACGGCGTGCAGCAGATCGAACTGCGCGTCAGCGATCCGGAAGCGATCAAATCCTATCGTGACGCTATCCAGCTCGCCGCGCCCGGCTTTGAAGTGCGTGACTGGCAGCAGATGAACCAGAGCTATTTCAATGCGCTTCAGACCGAACGCAGCGTCATGCGCCTGATCCTTCTTCTGATTGTCGCGGTCGCGGCGCTCAACATCATCACCGGCCTCATCATGCTGGTGAAGGACAAGACGCGCGATATTGCGGTCCTCAGAACCATGGGCGCGACGCAAGGGTCGATCATGCGCATTTTCTTTTTGTCGGGCTCGCTGATCGGCGTCCTCGGCACGCTCGCCGGCGCCGCCGCTGGCGCGCTCTTCGTTTGGAACATCGACGCCATTGAAACGTTTCTGTCGGCGGTGTTCCGCACTGATCTCTTCCCGGCGGACGTCTATTATTTCAGCGCCATTCCCGCGAAGATGGAATGGAATGAGGTCGGTCTGATCGTCGGCTGGTCCTTGTTCATGTCTTTCGTCGCGACGATTTTCCCGGCCCGCCGCGCGGCCCGGCTCGATCCGGTCGAGGCTCTTCGCTATGAATGAGCCTGCGCTCGATCTGCGCGGCGTCAGCCGCCATTATGGCGATCTCGTCATCCTTCAGCCCTCGGGCCTTGTGCTGAAGCGCGGCGAGACGGCGGCGCTCCTTGGACCATCGGGCTCCGGCAAATCATCGCTCCTTCATCTCGCGGGCCTGCTTGAGAAGCCGAGCGGTGGAGAGGTTTTCATCAACGGCAAGCCGACGGTTGCGCTGGACGATACGGCGCGAACGCGTATCCGTCGCGACAGCCTCGGCTTCGTCTATCAGTTCCATCATCTGCTCCCCGAGTTTTCGGCGCTCGACAATGTTGCGCTTCCCCAGCTCATCTGCGGAAAGCCGCGGGCGGAAGCGGATGCGGAGGCGCGGCGGCTTCTGACGGCGCTCGGCCTCGGCGAGCGCGTCACGCATCAGCCCGGCCAGCTTTCGGGCGGCGAACAGCAGCGCACCGCGATCGCGCGCGCATTGGTTAATCGTCCGCGCGTACTTCTTGCCGATGAACCGACCGGCAATCTCGACCCGAAGACGTCGGACAAGGTCTTTGACGAATTGCTGTCGATGGTGCGGGCGGAGGGCCTTTCGGCCCTAGTCGCGACGCATGACCATCGCCTGGCGCGCCGGCTGGACCGCGTGATCGTCATTCGAGACCAGAAGCTTGTCGAGGTCTCGCTCGAAGAAGCCGCCCTCGTCTGACCTGTCAGTTGGCAAAGCGCCGCCTCCGCGCCATAGTCTTTCAAAAACAAGACTATCGGGAGAGGAAGCGCCGCCCATGCCGACGCAGCGACGTATTTTCAATGCGCCGACCCTGTCCGGGCTGATCGAGGAACAGGCCCGCCACCTGCCCGATGAGGCGGCGCTGATCTTCGAAGGAAAAACGACAACCTACGCCGCGCTCGACGAACGAGCGAACCGCGCAGCCGAGGCGCTCCGCTCGCTTGGCCTGAAGCGGGGCGACCGGCTCGCCTGGCTGGCGCGGAATGTCGCAACATTCTGGCCGGCGCTTCTGGGCGCGGCGAAGATCGGCGTCGTCATGACGCCGGTCAACTGGCGCCTCGCCCCGGCGGAGATCGCCGGCATCATCGCCGACGCCAGGCCGTCCCTGTTCGTCATCGAGAAGATATTCGTCGAGCCGCTAAAATCTGCGGGCGGCGTTCCGATCCGCACTTTGGTGCTCGAAGACGGCGGACCGGACTGTTTTGATCGCCTGATCGACGCGCAAAGCGCCGTGAAACAGACTTACGTTCCGCACCGGGACGATGTCGTCGTTCAGCTCTATACGTCCGGCACGACCGGCCTTCCCAAGGGCGTCCTGCTTTCAAACCGCTGCTATCAGGAGGTCGGCGACGCCGGGCTCAAGGCCGGGATGATCATGCCGCGCTTCGACGATGAGGCGATCATGCACGCGCTGCCGCATTTTCACATCGCCGGCGTCAACTTCGCCTTTATGGGCTGGTCCCGCTCGATGCCTGTCATTCAGCATCGCCAGTTCGACCCTGCCGCGATCGTCCGTGAGGCGCAGACTGGAACGCCGCTCAATGCGTTTCTGGTGCCGGCGATGGTGATGATGATCCTGCAGGCGGCGAAAACGGCGGGCGCGAGCCTCGAGAATTTCGTGCAGATCAGCTACGGTGCCGCGCCCATGCCGGAGGCGCTCCTTGACGCCGCCATGGCGGCGATGCCGAAGGCCCGCTTCACCCAATATTACGGCATGACCGAGACGACCGGCGGCGTCACCGTGCTCGCCCATGACGATCATGCCGCCGGGAGTAGGCAGCGCGTTTCAGCCGGTAAGCCTCTGCCGGGGTGCGTAATTAAGATCTGCGACCCGGAAACCGGCGCTGAAATGCCCCAGGGCGAGGTCGGCGAAATCGTAACGCGTTCGCCCTTCATTATGAATGGGTACTGGATGAAGGATGAAGCGACCAACGCTGCCATCCGCGACGGCTGGTATTGGTCCGGCGACGCCGGCCGCATCGACGAAAACGGTTATCTCTATGTCGTCGATCGCATCAAGGACATGATCATTTCGGGCGGCGAAAACATTTACCCGGCCGAACTGGAGAATGCGCTCGCCGCGCACCCGGCGATCATGGAGGCGGCGATCGTCGGCGCCCCGGATGAAAAATGGGGGGAGGTTACGCGCGCCTTCGTCGTCCGGCGCCCAGGCAAGGACTTGTCGGCGGAGGAGGTAATCGAGTTCCTAAAGCCGCGGATTGCGGGGTTCAAACTACCCCGGCGCGTCGATTTCCTCGACGCCCTGCCGCGAAACCCGTCGGGAAAAATCCTCAAAACGACGCTGCGCACGATGTGACGCCGGCCCGCCGCCCTTGCGCCGCAGGTCCGTTTCGCTATGTAAAGGCGCGAGCGCGGGTATAGCTCAATGGTAGAGTCGTAGCCTTCCAAGCTAAAGACGCGGGTTCGATTCCCGCTACCCGCTCCAGAAAACTGCTGAAAAAACAAATAGATCATCGGCGCGTAGGAAACCGTTTTTCGCTCGGCTGCGGGCCAGCTAGAAAACAGCTAGATAATGATCGATACTCATGACGAATTGAGCCGGCCGGTGTTCGCCGCTCGCGATCGACGCCCGACGGCTCGATTCATTCGGTCGATAGCCTGAACCTGTGCAGCAGCACCGAAATGTGACCCCGCCTCGATTTCGGCTGTGCATCTGAAATCCTTGGCTATTACGTCAGTTTCAAAGGGTCCCGATCGACATTCAGGGGTTTTTATTAAAGATTCAGCGCAGCTATCGGAACAAGCCAAAAACCAAGACCATTTGGCCAAGTGTCGCACGTATGTTGGCGTGTCAGTCCAAGCTCTCGCTGCCAAATTGATCAAAAAAAGCAACCTATACAGACTAATTGTGATCTTGTAGCGGAACGAAGTTCGACGTTTTAGCAAGACGAACTTTTGTCGATTCGAGGTTACCGGGTCATTCGTTTTGGGGTTTCGCAGATATTGTCGAGCTTGGCGCATCGGGTCCACAGGATCTGAGCACCGCGTCAGATCATAGCGCTCCAGCGCCAGATGAGACGGGCTGCGACGTAGAGAATGAGCAGGGCTGTCAGGCGTCGGATCAGGGCGGGATCAAACTTGTAGCCCGCGAGCCAGGAACCCGCCTGGCCGCCGATGAGAACCGCGATCGGCAGCGGCCAGTAAGGCGCGGCGAGCGAGAGGATCAACAAGTCCTGCAGCTTCATCAGCTGACCCGCGAGACCCGACAGCGAATTCACGAGGATGAAAAGGCTGCTCGCGGCGGCGATTTGGCGCGGCGCTCCCCATCGCATGAAGTAGAGCACCGGCGCGAGGAAAATCCCCCCACCGATGCCGACGATGCCGGACAGGAGACCAATCGTGCCGCCCACACCGGATGAGAGCAGCGGGCGATTGCGTCCTTGCGTGGTATCCAGACGCACTTCTGCCTCAGCGACTCTTTGAACGGCGAGGTGCAGTCCGGACAACAGCAAGGCCCCACCCAGCAGGCCGATGAAAAGGGTTTCGCTGACGGGGATCCGCCCGCCAATCCAGGCTGCGGGAACGGAGGTCATAAGGAACGGCATGAGGCGCCTGAGCGAAAGGTCGCGCGTTCGCGAAAAACGCCAGACGCCGCCGCTGACAACGATCACATTGCACACAAGCGCAACCGCCGGTAGCACGCGGTAATCCGCCCCGCTCATCACCAGGAGGGCGTTATAGGTCGATCCGCCGCCGAAACCGACGCTGGCGTAAAGCAGCGCCGTGACAAGGAAGGCGGCAATAAGAACGGGCATTCTTTTTTCAGTTCAAGGGTCTGGCGACGACCTTCCTGTTACGTGCTTGACCCGCTGTCGCACAGGATAATCATCGCGCTGCCGGACAGAATATAACTGATCCCGACCTGATCAATGTCATGCGTCCGGATCATGGCGGGCGTTAACAAGAACCTGAAATCGTTGATGACCTGATGGAAGCGATGTGTGAACAGCTGGGCCGAATTTATCGGGGCGAGCGTGATCTTTCTGGTCACGCACGCCGTGCCTGCGCGCCCTGGCATCCGCACACGCCTTGTCGGCCTGATCGGGAGGCGCGCCCATCTCAGCCTCTACAGCCTTGTGTCGTTGGTGTTGCTCGCCTGGCTGATCATCGCCGCCGGGCGTGCGCCTTATGTCGGCTACTGGTCCTGGACGCCGGAACGCGCATGGCTCGCCAATGGCCTGATGGCTATCGCCTTGTGGTTTGCGGTTTGCGGGACCGCAATCGCCAATCCGTTCAGCCTTGGGGGTGTCGCCGGCAAGGCCTACGATGTCGCACGCCCCGGCATACTGGCTGCGACGCGGCATCCGCTGCTTATGGCGCTGATTTTGTGGTCATCCGCCCACCTCACGGTCAATGGCGATCTCGCCCATGTCCTTCTGTTCGGGGCATTGGGCGCGTTTTCCATCATCGGCATACTGATGATGGAGCGACGGGCGCGCAAACGCGCCGGGCCGCAATGGCGGCTGGTTTCGGCAGGGACCAGCCTTGTTCCTTTCTCCGCCCTGCTGACAGGGCGGGCGCGGTGGTCAGGGCTGTTAAGCTGGCGTCTGGCAATTGCGCCGGTGGTCTGGATAGCGATTGTGCTCCTGCACAGCCCGCTGCTTGGCGTCTCACCGCTGCCGCCGTTCTGAGGCGCCAGTCGAATAGTTCGACACATGGATGGAGACTTACATGAAAATCGGATTTTACGGACAGATTAAGCAGCCCTTTGGAGGTGCCGCGGAAGTCACGGTGCCCAACGAGGGTGTCACCGTTACGGCGCTGCGCCGACTATTGGCCGAACGCTTTGAGGCCGATGCCATCCTGGAACGCAGCGTGCGCGCGGCCGTCAATGACGAGATCGTTCCCGAAACGCACGTCGTCTTTCCTGTCGATACGGTTGAGTTCATGAGCCCGGTATCGGGCGGCTGAGC
>CAZHUI010000042.1:0-26496 GCA_964535605.1 uncultured Caulobacterales bacterium | reverse complement strand
GCCATCCGCATCGAGCGCATTCTCGACACGATCGATTCATCGATGCCGGGCGGGAATTCAATCGTCGCCATCGAGAATTTGAGCGTCTCCGACGATCAGGTGATCGGCGAAGTCGACGAGTGGTTTCGGTACGCGCAGGTGCGCCTCTCCCCGGCGCGGCTCTCCCAGTGCATGCGCTGGACGGGCGCCTGCCTTCGCGCACAGGAGATCGCAACCGATTACGCCTGCGGGCGCGAGGCCTTCGGTAAACCGCTGATCGACCATGAAGGCGTCGGCTTCATGCTGGCGGAAAATCTCATAGATCTTAAGCAGGCCGAGTTGATGATCGACTGGTGCGCCGGCGTCCTCGACACCGGCTCGCTCGGCACGGCGGAATCCTCGATGGCGAAGGTCGCCGTTTCGGAGGCGCTGATGCGCGTCGCCGACCGCTGCGTTCAGGTGATGGGCGGGACTGGCGTTTCGGGAGACACCATCGTCGAGCAGGTGTTCCGGGAAATCCGCGCCTTCCGGATCTATGACGGGCCGACCGAGGTCCACAAATGGTCGCTGGCGAAGAAAATCAAGCGTGACCATCGGGAAAGCCGCCGTTAGACTCCCCGCCAATGACCGAAGCCTTCACGCCCCTCATCGCTGTCGCCGACTTCCCTGCCGACGGCGTCCATGTCGAGACCGTCAATGGCTGGCGCGTGTTCGTCGCCAGGATCGAGGACGCGTTTTACGCCGTCAACGACCGCTGCACGCACGCCGCCTCGATCCTGTCGACCGGTCGCATAAGGCGGGGGCATGTGATGTGCCCGATGCATGGCGCGCGGTTTGATCTCGCGACCGGCAATTGCGCCGGCGGCGCCTATGCGCCGATCCGCACCTTTGCCTTGCGCATAGTCAATGGAACGATCGAGGTCGCCGTTCCATCGGAGGCGCCCGGCATGGCGGACCTCGCGGTCTCGTTCGAGTAAGGCCCTCCTTTCGGCGAGGTTCGCGGTCCAAATCGGAAGGCTACTTTCTTCACCTTTCCCGCAGGGAGAGGTCGGCGCGCCGCGCCGGGCGAGGGTCTTCACAAGGAGAATTCCATGGCGTTCACCGGCCCCCTCGACGACCGCATGGCGATCCGCGAGTTGCTCGACGCTTATGCCGACGCGGTGACGATGCGCGACGCGGAAGCGTGGGGAGCCTGCTGGGCGGAAGACGCGGTGTGGAGCCTGCCCGATTATCCCGAGATCGGCGAAACCAGGGGACGGAAAGCGATCGTCGCCATGTGGGTCGAGGCGATGAAGGCCTATCCCGGCATCATGTTCGAAGCTTGGCCGGGTTCAATCGCTATAACCGGCGACCGCGCCGAGGTGCGGTCATGGACGTCCGAAGTTTACGATCAGAACGGCGCGGTCAAACGCGACCGTGGCCGCTATGACGACGTCTGCGTGAAGGTCGGCGGCAAATGGCTGTTCGAACGGCGCGTCTTTCGCAACATTCACCGGCAGGGCTGACCATGGGGAACCGCTTCTGGCGTCTCGACCGCACGCCCGAGGGCGACGATTTCGCCGCGGCGCTGTCGTTGCAGGAAGAGCCGGTCCCGCGCGCCGGCGAAGGCGAAGTCGTCATTCGCGCCGATTACCTTTCGATGGACGCCGGCACGCGCATGTGGATGACGCGGCGCGAGGACGGATATCAGCCGCCCTTGCCGCTCGGCGCGAAGATGGCCGGCCTTGCGCTTGGCCGCATCGTCGAAAGCCGCGCGGCAGGGTTCGCCGCTGGCGATCTCGTGCGCTGTTTCGGTCAGTGGGCGGACTATTCGCTGGTGCGTCCGGAGCTGTCCGCCCTTACCAAACTCGATCAAGGGGTCGAAGCGCGGGAGCATTTCGGCGCCCTAGGCCTCAATGCCTGGACCGCCTATGTTGGGCTTACGGAAACGGCGGCGGCGAAGCCCGGCGAGACCGTTGTTGTATCGGCGGCGGCGGGGGCCACGGGGCTCCTCGCCTGTCAGATCGCGAAGAACCTCGGTTGCCGGGTGATCGCGATCGCCGGCGGGCGGCGCAAATGCGACTTCGTGCGCGATAACGGCCTTGCTGACGCGGCGATCGACTACAAGGCGGAGAATGTCGAAGCGGCGCTGGCAAGGCATGGCCCCGTCAACGTCTATTTCGACAATGTCGGCGGCCCGATCCTGGACGCCGTTTTTCCCAACATGGCGCTGCATGGGCGGATCGCGGTCTGCGGCCTTGTCGCCGGCTATGCGGGCGACGGCCCGGCGGCGGGGCCGAAACGGTTCGATCAGGTGCTGATGAAGCGCCTCACCGTGACGGGGTTCTTCCTGCCCGACTATTTCGACCGCGGCGCCGATCATCTCGCCGCGCTGCGCAGCTGGTTCGACAAGGGACGGCTCAAGATGTGGTTCGACGAGACCAGCGGTCTTGAGAACACGCTCGCCGCCTATGGCAAGCTCTTCAGCGGCGGCAATATCGGCAAGGTCATCGTGCGCGTCTCGGCCTAGGCGATGCCGGTCATTCCGTATACGGCGGAGATCAAGTGTCTCGTCGCGGTGCGCGGTCATCCCTTTGACCGCCTTGCGCTCGACCGCCTGTTCGAAGCGATGCCGGGGATCGCCGGGATCATGGTCGATCAGCCGGCCGCGGCCCAACTTATGAACCCGGACGGCATGGCGCCCTATGACGCGCTCGTCCTCTACGACATGCCGGGCCTTGATTTCTCGGCAGCCTCCCCGCCCGGCTATGTCGCGCCGCCCGCATCGTTCGCCGCAGGTTTTGAGGCGCTGCTGCGGCAGGGAAAGGGCGTCGTCGCACTTCACCACGCCCTCGCCGGCTGGCCCGCTTGGGACGCCTATGGCGACCTCCTCGGCGGGCGTTTCCTCTACAAGCCGCAAAAGATTCGAGGCGCGATGCGGCTCGACTCCGGTTACGCTCAGAATATCCGCCAATCCTTCGACGTGATCGCCGATCACCCCGTGACAGCAGGCCTGCCGGCGCGGTTCACGCTGACGGATGAGGCCTATCTCGCTGAGATTTTCGACGACAGCGCGACGCCGCTTCTGCGCAGCGACGCTGGCTTCACACGTGAAAACTTCTACTCGGCGAGCGCCGCCGTCGAGGGCCGCCTTTACGACAACAAGGATTGGGACCATCCGCCAGGATCGAATATCGCAGCCTGGGCGAAGCGGGCGCTAAACAGTCCGCTGGTCTATATCCAGCCTGGCGATCTCGCCTCGACGTTTGATGACGCCAATTACCGGCGTCTTGTTGAGAACGCGATCCGGTGGACGGCAAGGCCGCCTATTGCGCGATGAGGCCGCCGTCGACGACGAATTCTGCGCCGGTGATGTAACGCGCCTCATCCGAGGCGAGGAACAGGTTCATGTTCGCAATGTCGATGGGATCGCCGAAGGCGCCCATCGGAATCGCCGCTTTGATGATGTCAAATTGTTCGGGGTTATCCTTCAGCGCCACGGTCTGCATGTTCGTCATGATCATGCCGGGATGAACGGAATTTATACGGATCCTGTCTTTCGCGCATTCGAGCGCCACGGATTTCGTGAACAGCCGAACCCCGCCTTTCGACGCCGAATAGGCGCCGCAGCCGGGAACGCCCACGCTGCCGGCGATTGAGGAAAGGTTGATGATCGATCCGCCGTCGCCGACGCGACGCATTTCCTTCACCGCGCGCTGCGTGCCGTAGAAGACGCTGTTGAGGTTGATGTCGTTCTGCCGCAGCCACTCCGTGCTTGTCATCGCGTCGATCATCCGCAGGACTGCGACGCCCGCGTTGTTGACGAGAATGTCGAGACGGCCCGCCTCGTCCTTCACCCATGTCATCACGCGGTCCCAGTCCGCCTCGGATACAACGTCGTGATGCGCGGCGTAGGCCTTGCCGCCCTTTACTCGAATAGACTTTGCAACCGCTTCGGCGCCGCCTTCATCGATGTCGGTCAGAAAGACTTTGGCGCCTTCCTCGGCGAAGCGTTCCGCCGTCGCGCTGCCGAGGCCGGGCACGGAGGCGGCGCCGGTGATGAGCGCAATTTTTCCTTGTAGCCGCATCCCGTATCTCCCTTGCGTTAACCGATAATAAGGGACCTGTTTGGCGCCGTTTCGTACTCGCCTTTAAGAGAGGCGGCCGCCTGATTGGCGCCGCGAATGCGAAGCGCCAAACCGCCAGAAAGTCAGTGCGACGAAGCGATGTCGCCCGCGCGCCACATCGCCGGATGAGAACGCGGCGCCTATCACAAATGCGAATGTAATCGTTCGTCGGCGCGACCGAACATCGCAGGCAACAAACACCCGCAGGGAGGGAACCATGGCGACGACACTGGCGCGCAAGACGCGCATATTGTTGGCTGGCGCAGCGGCAATAGCGGTCGCAGCGCCGGCCTACGCGCAGGTCGATGAGATCACCGTCACCGCGCGCAAGAAGGAGGAAAATCTCCAGGACGTGCCGGCGACCATCACCGCGCTCGGTCAGGAGCAGATCGAACGCGGCTTCCTGCAGGACATTCGCGACGTCCAGAATTACGTGCCAAACGTCGTATTCGACGAAGTGAACGTCGGCAGCGCCGGCAACGCCGCCATTTCGATCCGCGGCGTCAGTTTCCAGGACGTCGAGAAAAGCTTTGATCCCGCCGTCGGCGTCATGATTGACGGCTTCTTCCTCGGCAGCCCGAACGGCTCGATCTACAAGACGCTCGACGTTGAGCGTGTTGAGATCCTGCGCGGGCCGCAAGGGACGCTGTTCGGGAAAAACACGGTCGGCGGCCTTATCCACGTCATTCGCTCAAGTCCCTCCGGCGAATTCGGCGGCAAGGTCAGAATTCAAGCCGGCAGCTTCGACCGCTACGGCGTCGACGCGCTGGTCAACCTGCCGGAGTGGAACGGTTTCTCGGTCAAAGGCACGTTCGGCTATCACCACCATAACGGCTACTTCAATAACGTCGTCACCGGAGACACGGTCGGAGAGCTTGATTACCTCGCTTACGGGATCAACGCGCGCTTTGCGCCGTCCGACAATTTCTCGCTTGAATACCGCTTCGACCGCTACGAAGACGAAAGCGACGTGACGCCGCTCGTCAATATTTCCTCGCCCACATCGGTTTCCTGCGCCGTGTTTCTCGTCTGTGGGACTGGCCCCGACCTCAATGATTCAGCGTTCGGCGGCCGGTACAATGTCGGCTCGACCGCCGACTATAACGACGCCTTTTTCAACAACACGACGCACATCCTCGAAGGCAATCTCGGCCTCGGCGAGAACTTTTCCGTCAAATATATCGGCGGCTATCAGAAAACGGAGGAGGACATCCTCAACGACTTCGGCGGCTTCACCGTCGGCGGCGTCGGAGGCGACGCCTTCTTCGCCGGGCGGCGCCCGCAGGAGTACATGCAGTACAGTAACGAACTGCAGCTGAACGGCGATCTTGGCGACACCGTGTCGTTCGTCGCCGGCGTTTATCAGTGGCACGCCGAATATGAGGCGGCGCAGGACTTCTTCCTCAACCCCCTTCTCGGCGGCATCCCGGGAACGCCGGGATATGACTCCCAGACCTCCATCGATCTTCGTCAGGACACGCGCCACAAGACGAACTCCTGGTCGCTCTATGGCGAAGCCAATGTCGACGTCACGGATCGTCTCGAACTGACGGCGGGCGTGCGATATATCGACGAAAGTAAGGCGATCTGCTCGCGCTTCGCCGTGCCGCTCGAGACGCTGGGATTTGGGACCGACGTCGTTCTCTTTGACTCCTGCGACAACCCTGCGGCGACCGACATCGCTGCGGCGTCGCTGACGGGCGCCGATCTCACCCGCTATCTCGCCGGCTTCCGTCCCGCGGCCGACTGGCAGGACGTGATCTGGAAGGGCTCGCTCAAATATAACTGGACCGACGACTTCAACACCTGGTTCACCTACTCGACCGGCTTCCGCTCCGGCGGTTTCAACGGACGGGGCCAGTCTTTCACCTCGGCGAGCGTTCCCTATGATCCGGAAAGCGTCGCGAGCTACGAGGCGGGATTCAAGTCGCAGTTCGCCGACAACCGCGTGCAGATCAACGGCACGTTTTTCTACACGAACTATAAGGATCTGCAGCTCGACTCCAACGTCGCAAGCCCGTTCGGCAGCGGTCAGGAGACGATCGTCAACAACGCCGCCCGCGCCTCGATAAAGGGCATCGAAATTGACGCCATATGGACGCCGTCCGGCTGGTGGACGCTGAGCGGCTCCTTCGGCTGGCTCGACGCTCAGTACAAGGAGTTTCTCGCCGATCTCCGGGGCCTCGGCGTCGAGGATAACTCCGACCTTCTCCTTCGCCGCGCGCCGAAATTCTCCTTCTCCGTGAACTCCGTGATGGAGCAGGAAATCGGGCCGGGCCTTGCATCCTTGCGCGTCAATTACGGCTGGAAGGACGATTACGAGACGGCGCTCGTCAATAACCCGTTTGCGACGATCCAGTCCTACGGCATTCTTGACGCGTCGCTGAACTACGACTGGAAGAACTATTCGATCAGCGTCTTCGGGCGGAACCTGACCGACGAAAACTATTATACGCACGCCTTCCCGGTGCCGTTGAACGAGTCGCTCTGGAACTTCGGCGTGCCGCGCGAGCCGCGCGTCTGGGGCGTGGAACTCACTGGAAGCTGGTAATCCCGTCTTGTCTTCCTGGTGACTTGCGGCGGGCGGAAGCCCGCCGCTTTTTGTTGCGTCGTATTCCCGGTTGGTATCCGAACCTCGGCGTCCTCTTCCTTTTGTCAGGCGCGAATTCCGGCGGGCAGTTTACTCTGCCGAAAACAATAACTTTTTGGGAGGCGTGTCGGGCTATGATTAAATCGGTAAAGTTGGCGTTGGGGGCGGCTGCAAGCGCTGCTGTCATCGCCGCCGTGCTCGCGCCGGCGCAAGTCGCCGCACAGGACGCGCCGGTCTTGCGCGAAGGCGGTCTCGACGAGATCGTCGTCTCCGCCCGCAAGCGAGAGGAGACGGCGCAGCAAACGCCGGTGGCGCTGACGGCCTACGGCGCCGAGCAGATTCGCGAACAGGACCTGACCAATCTCGAAAAAATTTCCGTCCGCACGCCGAGCTTCACGGTCGGGCGCGCCTCCAACGGATCGAGCGCGCAGCTGACCCTGCGCGGCATCGGCTCTTCCTCGACCTCGATCGGCATCGAGCAATCGGTCGCCGTGGTCGTCGACGACGCCTATTACGGGCAAGGCCGCGTCATCAATGAGGCGTTTTTCGATCTCGGCAGCGTCGAGGTGCTGAAAGGCCCGCAAGCGCTCTTTTTCGGCAAGAACGCGACCGCCGGCGTCGTCGCGGTGTCGACCGCCGATCCGACCGACGAACTCGAAGTGCTCGGCCGCGTCGGCTACGAATTCAATGCGCAGGAAGTGCAGCTCGAAGGCATCATTTCGGGGCCGCTCTCGGACACGCTTGGCGCGCGCCTCGCCATTCGCGGCACCAAGCAGTTTGGCGGGCTTTTCACGAACGTCGCCTCGCCGGTCACCTATACGACCTTTGACGTCGCAACGTCGAACGTGACGCCCTATTTCGCGCCGGCCGCGCCGGAGGAAGCCCCCGGCCTTCAGGAACTCGTCGCGCGCCTGACGCTCAAATATGACCCGAGCGATCGTCTCACCGTTTCGCTCAAAGGCTACGGCACGCATTCGCGCTTCAACAACAGCTCCTACAATTACGTGCTTTTCGACTGCGCCACGGGATTTTCCTCGCTCAACCCGTCGATCCCCTGCGGCCAGAATTTTGTGACGCACCAGAACCGCTGGCCGACGGCGTTCGCGCAAGCCGGCATTCCGTTCCTCAACGAGGAAGGCGATCTCTATAACGACTATCGGTCATGGGCGATCACCGGCCGCCTCGATTACGACATCGGCTTCGGCGACGTCACCGCAGTCACCAATTACCAGTATAACCGCAACAACTGGTCCTGCGCCTGCGACTTCCAGTCGTCGAACACCGGCACCTGGGCGACCGAGCACGCGGTCTGGAACGCCTTCAGCCAAGAGCTCCGCCTGCTGACGGATTTCGACGGCAGGTTCAATTTCCTCCTCGGCGGTCTCTATCAGTCGACCGACCGCGATTTCGACCAGTTCATCGTGTTCGCCGGCCTGGAAGATTCAAGCCAGACGGGCGCGAACCGGTTCCTGGCGACGACCAAAAGCTCGGGCACGGAAGGCCAGACCTTCTCCGGATACGCGCAGGCGATCTTCGACATCACCGACACGGTCGAGCTTGCGGGCGGCGTACGCTACACGAACGAGACCAAGGACAGCCGCTTCATCCAGCCCTACACGAACTCGGCGCTCGCCGCCATTTTCACGCCGGGCGTCGAGGTTCTCGGCGACCAGAAGTTCACCGACTGGTCGCCCGAGGCGACACTGTCATGGCAGGCGACCGACGATATCCTCCTCTATGGCGCCTACAAGACCGGCTATAAGTCGGGAGGGTTCTCGATCAGCGGCATTCTGTCGGGCTTTTCAACCGACCCGCTCGCCGACTTCCTGTTCAACCCGGAAACGTCGCGCGGCTTCGAGATCGGCGCCAAGACGCAGCTCGCCGACGATCAGCTGCGCTTCAACCTCACCTATTTCCGCTACAACTATCTCGATCTTCAGGTCGACTTCTTCAACTCGCCGATCTTCGCCTTCCAGACCGTGACGGGCGATGCGCGCACGACCGGCGTCGAAGTTGAATTCGAATACGCCCCGAACGCCGCGCCCGGCCTGTCGCTGTTCGGCGTCGTCAATTATATCGATGCAAAGTATACGGACTTTATCGGTCCGTGCTACGCGGGCCAGACGATCGCCCAAGGGTGCAATCTTGTCGGACCAAGCGGAGCGCCGTTTCAGGATCTCTCCGGCGCGCCGACCTCCGTGGCGCCGAAATGGACCGGCGTCGTCGGCGGCCGCTACGAACAGGACGTTGGAACGGGCCTTGTCGGCGCACTCAATGTCAGCGCGCGCTATTCGGATGATTATCTCGCGTCCGGCTTCGGCAATCCGCGCTCGGCGATCGACAGCTATGTCGACCTCTCGCTTGGCGCGAGTCTTGCGCGCGATGACGACCGCTGGGAGTTGTCCGTTATCGGCAAGAATCTTCTGAACGAGTTTTACGTGACCGGCGCCGTCGACGGCCCCTCGACGGGCAGCGGCACCGGAACCGCCGTCGGCGTCACCGCCGATCAGGCTGGCTTTGCGGCCCTCCCGCGCACTGTCCAGCTGAACCTGACCGTCCGTTACTGAGCGCCGGACGGCCAGAGCTAAAGAGCCCGGCGCCCCGCCATCCCGTGCGGCGCGCCGGGCTCTTGATTGTATAAGGGCGCGGCATCCGCCGGCCATTCCGGCCCGACGCCCTTACGGCTACATTCCGTCCGAAAGCAGCCATTTCGAAGCGGCGGTTCGCACATGGAATTAAAGGCCGGGGGTCCCCGCGCGAAGGCGGTCGCTTTCGCGACGGTTGGCATTGCGCTTCTTTGTTTCATGGACGCCGCGATCAAGCATCTTGTCGCGACGAACGAGTTTCTTGTTGTCGTTCTCGGGCGGTATCTTTTCGCGGCGCTGTTCGCCCTGCTGATCTGGGGTCAGGCCGGACGGCCTGCCATCGACGCTGGCGCCTGGCGCGCGCATGCGGTCCGGGGCTGCGTGATCGCAGTGTCGGCCGTGACGTTCTTCTGGTCGTTGTCGGCGCTGCCGCTTGTCGAAGTGATTGTCATTTCCTTCATTGCGCCGCTGATGATTCCCTTCGTCGCGCGCCTCATGCTGGGAGAGCGTCTGAGGCCCCGCAACATTGCAGCGGGCCTTGCCGGGTTCGCCGGGGTGATCGTCGCCAGCCTTGGCGCGCCCGCCGAGGCGGTGACCGACAAACGCATTCTTGGAACGATCGCGGTGCTGATCGCCGCTGTCGCCTATGCGGTTTCGATGACGATGCTGCGCGGGCGCGCCGGCAAGGATGGACCGGAGATCGTCGGCCTTCTTGCGGCGGTTATCCCGGGCGCGATCGTCGCGGGACCGGCGCTAATGACCGGCTCAGTTCCCCCCGCCGGCGACCTTCCCCAATTCATCATGCTCGGGCTCTTCGGGGCGGGCGGCATGTATTATTTGGCGAAGGCCTATGCGACCGCGGAGGCGCAGGTGCTGGCGCCCATTGAATATACCGCGCTGATCTGGGCGGCGGTGATCGGCTGGTTCCTGTTCTCCGAGCCTGTGCGCCCGCAAGTCTGGGCGGGCGCCGCGATCATCATCGCCGCCTGCCTGTGGGGCGCGCGCGAGCCGCAGACGAAGCCGGCGCCCTTGCCGGGCTCAGTCTAGCGCACTTCCCAGTCAACCTCGCCGCGAATGTCCGGCGGCACTTTTTCGAGAAAGGCGTTTTCCAGCGCCGCGGTATCGCAGTTGCGCGGCGCGCGGACGACATAGTCGATGCGGCGCTTGGCGAACGCCTTGTTCTCGCTGAGCAGCTTGCACTGGAGCGCGGCAAATGAGGCGCGATAGGCGGCGGACGCTTCGCCCAGACGGCCCTTCGGGATCTCATGCACCCTGAGGCTGTAAACTGGATGCCCGTCGAAAAAGATGATCACCCAGGCGTAAACCGCCGCCAGCACCGCGAAATGCGGAAGATTGAGACCGCAAATAAGCCCGATCAGGGTGACGATGATCAGCCGGCTCGTGTCGCGCGTCGTATCGGTTTCGGTCCGGAACCGCATCAGGCCGCCAAGGCCGAACACGACAAACCCGACCACAAGGCCGTATTCCAGCACGATCACGCCGACGATCGCCCCGATCAGGGCGCACATGATCTGCACCTTCGGGAGTTCGGCCTCCTCGACGGTATCGACCATCTTCAGCGTCGTCGGGTGAAAGGCGATCAGCGCGCCGAGCGCCGTCGACAGCAGCAATGCCGCCAGCGATTCGAGCAGATAGGCGGTGTCCTGAAACCCGCGCCAGCCGACAGCCTGCAATCCTTGCGTATCGGCAAAATCCAAAGCCCGCCCCCTGCGCCCTCGTGTGCGGCGGGATATAAGCGCGCTTGGCGCGCATCCGGCAAGCGTCATCATCCGCGGCGGGAGCCACGCGGCGGTTGACGGGTGAGACGCCGCGCTGAAAGGCTCTCTGACGGAAGGGTGGGCGAATCAATGCGATCGGCGTTTGCGGGCTTTTCGGCGATAATTGCCGCCGCGATCGCTTTGATTTCTGCAGCCGGCGCCAGCGATTGGTCTGGCACGCTCTTGCCTGTCGCTGCTCCGATGCAACTTCCCGGCGCGCTCGCCGAAATCTCGGGCCTCGCCCGGGCGAGCGATGCGAGCCTTTACGCACACAACGACGAGCAGGCGGTCATCTATGAGATCGACAGCCGGACCGGCATGGCGCTCGGTTCCTTTTCAATCGGGCGGCCAACACTGACCGGCGATTTTGAGGCGGTCCTGGCGCGCGACGGCGCCGTCTTTCTGATCGCGAGCGACGGACGCATTGTCGAAGCGCCGCTCACGCCGCAAGGCCGTTCCCGCGATTTCAAGCTGGTCGATACCGGACTTGGCGCCGCCTGCGAGATCGAAGGGGCGGCTTTTGCGGATGGCGGCATCCTTCTCGCCTGCAAGCGGTCGAAGCGGCGCCTGGTCATCTACAAATGGTCGCCTGCGGACGGCGTTTCCAAAATCATCGACCGGAAACTCGCCGGCTTGGTTCCCGATCCGGGTGATTTCCGCGCCGCCGATCTCGTCGTTGATGATGAGGCAGGGACGCTTCTCATTCTCGACTCCGCGGCGGGCGCAATCCTTGAGCTTACGATGCAGGGCGAACCGGCCGGTTACTGGCGGCTCGGCGGGGATCATCCGCAGTCGGAGGGGCTTGCTCTGCTGGCGGACGGACGTCTCGCTGTCGCCGACGAAGGAACGAAGGCTCGCGGCTCCATCGGCGGCGGCGTATTGACGATTTACCCGCCGCGCCGCTGACGCGCTGGGGCGCCTAGCGCGCGTCGCGACAAAGCTGCCCCTTTCATCCTGAGGCACGGCCCTACTTGGCCGTTTGCCCGGCGCCTATTTAAGTTCCAATTCCACCAGCTCAATGGTCTGGGTTCCGCTGTTTCGCAGCGCGCGCGTTTCGCCGCTGTTTTGAACCGCAAAATCCCCGGCTTTCAGCGCCAAAGTTTGGTCAGGCCAGCCGGGCGAAGCTGTCGTCAGCAGTCCGCCGCGCACGACAACGCGGACGCCGTTTCCGCCTTGAGAAATAGAGGGAACCGATTGACCAGGCTCCAAGATCAGACGCCACGCCCGCAACCGCGGGTTATCGACAATCTGCCTATATTGGGGGGCGCTCTCCCGGGATGCGGCTTCGTCCCCCAAGGCGCTTGGACGGCGAATTTCGATGACGATGAATTGCGAAGAAATCTTGTCGTTGTTGATGACCCTGTGCACACGCGGCTCTGCGCCGATCGCACTATAGCCTGCTGCTCCTGCCGCAGCCTCGGGCGCGGCGGCAAGCGGCTGCCCCAGACGCTGCCCGCTCGATTGCGCCGGCTGAATGACGACGTAGAACAGGTCGCGAAAATGACCATGGAAACCGGAGTCGCCTCCGGGCGGATAGGTGTTGTCCAACACTGCAATGTCGTCATTGGCGAAGACCAGCCGATGGAAGGTTGCGCGCTCCACCGGGACGATGCTGCCGTCCGCGCTCCCGTCTTTTCCGGGCTGGGCGTGCGCCGAGGGATAAACGAAAAATACAAGCCCAAATCCGAAAGCGCGCAGACCCCTGACAAACCATTCGATCATAAGTTGAAACCGTCTTTGCTGTTTGAACGCCGCTTCAGCGGCAGCGCTTGGCCAGTTTTGCGACCGCCGCGTCATCGGCGATGTCATCAAAAAAACCCTCGAGAAAGCCGACCGCTTTCTCCGCCGTTTTCGTATCGAGTTTAGGCGTTGCGCGAATGGCGGCCTCGATCGCCGCGCGCCGGTCGCGAAACTCGGCCGCCGCAGTCGTCAACTCGGCATTCAGCGCGCAGTCGCCGCGATAATAGCGCGTGCGGACCGACTTGATGCCGAAATCCTCGGGCGGCGCGGCGTAAGGCGCATCGACGAATCCCGAATAGTCGAAATCATAGGGAAGATAGGTAAGCCCCGTCGCCGCCGCCTTGTCAGCGCCGAGGAGCTTGCCATTGTGGCAGCACTCCCCTTCCGGGCCGGCGAGCATTGACCAGTCGTGATTGGCGATGAGGTGAAAGAACAGCGCCGCGCGCGCCGCCGCGGCGGGGTCGTGCTGGGCGATCGACAACTTGCCGGCGCTAATCTCTTTCATACCCAAACGCTTTGCGACGTCATCCGCGTCCTCAATGAAAAACCCGATGCGTTCCGCGACGGTCTTGCCGGACCCGCTATCGACATAGCGGACATTCGCGAAGCGGACGCGAAAGCTCGCCTCCGTCACTTCGTTGTACATTCTGTAGGCGGCGTATTCGAGGAGCGTGTGCCGCTGAAAGGATTCCTGCGCGCGGCAATGAGTGACGAGCTTCAGCGTCTTCTGCTTCTGGAAGAGCGAGCCTTCGGCGGGCGGTGCGGCGAAGCGGACACGCAGCGGGGGAAACTTGCAGACATCGGGGCGCCGCCGGGAATTGCCGCGCGCGGAAAGCTCGATCTCCAGAGTCTCGTCGCCGATGTTGAGCGTCGCCGGCCGCGGGTCGGTCGATGAGGCCATTTTCCTGACGATGTCGTTGACCGGCCCGGTGATGGTGATGTCAATCGGATCGAGCGCGGCGAAAAGGGGGGTTGCGTCCTTGGCCTGCGCCGACGTCGCGCCGAGAAGCGCTGCAACCAGTATCGCCCATATTTTCATTCGGCGCCCTCCGGCAGCATCCGTTCGGCTCCATTGTCATTGGCGATGATTCCGGCCTCGTCGATGCGAATGAACGACCGCGTGCCGCCGTAATATTGTGAGGCGCCGGTGTCGGCCGCGATGACGCGCCCGCCAAAGAGCGCCTTGACGCCTTTGATCTGCGGCGTGTGGCCGATGACGATTCGCTTGACGCCGTAAGCGGCGAGCACGGCGGCGAGTTCAGTCTCGCCTTCGGGCGTTTCTTCGGCGAAGGCGCGATGCCAGAGCGGACCCCCTTCGTCTTCAAGGATCGCGCCACCGCCGGCCGTCAGCGCGGCGCGTACGTCGCCATTGATCGTATCAATCGACTTGGCCGCGTAGGCCGCGCCGATCCCGCCATGGACGAACAGCGTGTCACCGACTTTCAGCATCGCATCATGCGAGGCGACCCATGCGCCGATTTTTCCCGTCTGGCCCCACGCGATCCGGTGCTCGATATAACCGAGCGGCGTGTCGTTCTCGAAAGCCGCCTTGACCGCGTCATCGGTCAGGGCCGGATCTTTCTGCCGATAGAATTCCGCAAGCGCCGGCGCATTCGCCTTGAAATAGGTGTTGCGCAGGCGCTTTGACTTGCCGGTTGCGAAGGCGGCGTATTCTTCCGGCGTCACATAGCGCAGATCGCCGGTGACGTTCATCGCTTCATGATTACCGATCAGCGCGGCGACACGTCCGCCTTTGGACATCGCCTGCTTCTCCAGCTTCATCAGATGGTCGATGATTTTTCTCGTATCCGGTCCGCGATCCGCCACGTCGCCAAGTTGCACAAAGATCGTGTTGCCGCCTGACCATTTGCCCTTTTTGTCGACGAGGCCCGCGGCCGTCAGGATGGCGACATAGGCGTCATAATCGCCATGAAGGTCGCCGACAGCGACAATGGGCTGAGATGGTTCGGTCGTGTCCGTGCGGGCGCCGACAAGCGCCAGCGCCGCAAGCGCAATGAACAGGCATGCGCCGATGCGCGGAATTCTGCCGATGGCGTTCGTGATGGCCTCCCTGAAGGCCATCAGGATAGCGGGCGCCTGCAATTGGCGCCAGCGTTCGCGGGCATGGCTGACAGGTGGCGCATCGGCCCGGTTTTCGCTAAAAGATAGTTATGAACAAGCAGATCGGCATGTTGGCGGACGGGCTCGAACGGCATCGCTTTACGACCGGCGATATCGACCGGATGGTCGCCGCGGGCATCCTCGAATCCGAAGGCCGCTGGGAGCTTATCGACGGGGAGATCGTGCCGATGGCTGCCCAGCATACGCCGCACGCCCGGATGATCTCGAAATTACATCTCATGCTCGCAATGGGCCTCGATCAGAAAGTTTTCGAGGTTCTTCTTGGCGCTACCGTTGAGTTATCGCCGACGACACGGGTTGACCCAGACATTTACGTTGCGAAAGCTGGCGTAACGTCAAAAATTGTCGCCGCCGCCGATGTGCTTTGGGCGATCGAGGTGTCCGACGCGACGCGGCGCAAGGATCTCAAGATAAAAGCGCCGCTCTACGCCGCCGCCGGTATCCCTGAATATTGGGTCATCGACCTCGACGAGCGCCTCACGCATATCCATCGCGGACCCTCCGCGCAGGGCTGGCGGGAAGCGGTGCAGGTCATCCCGTTTTCCGCAGAAGTCGCCCCGTCAATGTTTCCGGGGCTGGCGATTACGCTCGCTTAGTCAATGCAGGCTTACTCCGCCGCTTCAGTCTCGAGCGCCAGCGCATGCAGTTCCCCGCCCATTTTCCCTTTCAGCGCGCGGTAGACGAGCTGGTGCTGCTGCACGCGGTTCTTGCCATTGAAGGCTTTTGAGATGACGCGCGCGCGGTAGTGGTCGCCGTCGCCTGCGAGATCTTCGATTTCGACCGTGGCGTCGGGGAGCGCCTCAAGGATCATTCTCTTGATGTCGTCGGATTTCATCGGCATGGGGCTGGCCTCCGGCGCGCGTGCGGCGCTCATATAGTCGGTAAGCGGACGGTCATGGAGATCCGCAAGGTCGAGCAGCGAGAAGGAATCCGCATCGTCGAGGCGCAGCATGGCGCCGCCGAAGCGGCCGATCTTTGAGGCCTGCACGCCCGCCATCGCCGCCTTGAGGAGCAGCGTGTCGCCGGCGCCGGGCGCGCAGGCGACGAGATAGCGGCTCTGGTCTTCGCCGAACCAGAACGCGGCGCGCCGGGCCTTCACCGGCGTCTTGAGGTCGAGGCCTTCGCCCGAGGCGAGCGCCATTTCGGCGGCGGCCACCAGAAGTCCGCCGTCCGACACGTCATGGCAGGCCGTGACAAGCCCTTCGGCGATCAGCTTGCGGATCGTCTCGCCATTGCGGCGTTCGGCTTCGAGATCGACATGCGGCGGGGCGCCGGCTTCAATGCCGAAAAGCTCGCGCAGGTAAAGCGACTGGCCAAGATGGCCGCGCGTCACGCCGACGGCGATCAGCTCATCGCCGGCGATCGCGCCGCCGACGCGCGCGGCGCGCGTCACGTCGTCGATAACGCCGACCCCGCCGATCGCCGGCGTCGGCGGAATGGCGGCGCCATTGGTCTCGTTATAAAGCGACACGTTCCCGGAGACGACCGGATAGCCGAGAACCTCGCACGCCTCCGCCATGCCTTCGATGGCGCCGACGAGCTGCGCCATGATTTCGGGCCGTTCGGGATTGCCGAAATTGAGGCAGTCGGTGATGGCGAGCGGCGCGGCGCCGGTCGCGCAGATATTGCGATAGGTTTCGGCGACGGCCTGCTTGCCGCCTTCCTTCGGGTCGGCGAGCACATAGCGCGGCGTCACGTCGGTCGTGATCGCCAGGCCGCGGTTCGTGCCATGGATACGGATCAGCGCGGCGTCGCCGCCGGGTGCGATCACCGTATCGCCCATCACGGTGTGGTCGTACTGCTCCCAGATCCAGCGGCGCGAGCAAAGGTCAGGCGATTGCATGAGCTTGCTGAGCGCCGTCAGCATGAAATAGGCGCCCGGCTGATCGGCGAGATCGGCGGCCGTATCGAGCGCTTCGAATTCGCCCTTCTCGATCATGCCGGCCGCGGCGAGGTTTTTGCCGGCCTCTTCAAGGCCCGCAAACACGCCCTCGGCGTCAGGCTTCAGGCGCACATAGAGCTTGGCCGATCGCTTGCCGATGGTCACGCCGACCGCGTCGATCGCATCGCTTGTCGCCCGGTCCTCGATGAGCGCGTCGACGAGCGCGCGCATTTCGGCTTCGGACTTCGCCGGCGCCGTCAGCGTCAACAGCCCTTCGCGGATCGTGACTTTGGGATCCTCGAGCGGCGTAGGCGGCGTCAGAGCGGCGTGCGGACGGTCATAATTCGGGGCGCCGTCGGTCAGGCGCCCGACGGGGAGGTCCGCTTCGACCTGTCCCTTGCGCTTGATGATGAGGCGACCGGAATTCGTCGTGACGCCGATGACCGCGAAATCGACGCCCCATTTGTCGAAGATCGCCTTCGCCGCGGCTTCGCGCCCCGGCTTCAACACCATCAGCATGCGCTCCTGGCTTTCGGAGAGCATCATTTCATAAGCGGTCATGCCCTCTTCGCGCTGCGGCACCTGGTCGAGGTCGAGATCGAACCCGCCCCCGCCCTTCGCCGCCATTTCGCAGGACGACGAGGTCAAACCCGCCGCCCCCATGTCCTGAATGGCGAGGATGGCGTCCGACGCCATCAATTCAAGGCAGGCTTCCAGCAGCAGTTTCTCCGTGAACGGATCGCCGACCTGCACCGTCGGCCGCTTTTCCGCCGAAGCGTCGTCGAATTCAGCCGACGCCATAGTCGCGCCGTGAATGCCGTCGCGCCCCGTCTTCGAGCCGACATAGACGACCGGGTTTCCGGCGCCGCGCGCCGCCGCATAAAAAATACGGTGCTTCTGCGCGATGCCGACCGTCATCGCATTGACGAGAATGTTGCTGTTGTAGCGCGCGTCGAAATTCGTCTCACCGCCGACTGTCGGCACGCCCATGCAATTGCCGTAGCCGCCGATCCCGGCGACGACGCCTGAAACGAGGTGGCGCGTTCTCGGGTGATCGAGGGAACCGAACCGCAGCGCATTCATATTGGCGACGGGCCGCGCGCCCATCGTGAAGACGTCGCGCATGATGCCGCCGACGCCGGTCGCCGCGCCCTGATAGGGTTCGATGAAGGACGGGTGGTTGTGGCTTTCCATCTTGAACACGGCGACGAGGGGAACGCCGTCCGCGTCCGGGCCGATATCGATGACGCCGGCGTTCTCGCCCGGCCCCTGCACCACCCACGGCGCCGATGTCGGCAGCTTTTTCAGATGCCGCCGCGAGGACTTGTAGGAGCAGTGTTCGGACCACATCACCGAGAACACGCCGAGTTCCAGCAAATTGGGCTCGCGGCCGAGATGGGTCTTGATCTTCTCGTATTCGTCGGCCGTCAGCTTGTGGGCGGCGACGATGTCGGGCGTGATCGCGGTCATGGGCCTGTCCTTGGCGGGAAGGCGGGGTTCTGCCCCGGCATCTGGCCCTTATCAATAGCCGCCCCGCCGCCCAATCAATGAAAAAGGCGCCGCCCGGGAAGGCGGCGCCTCAAAGCTTGGGGACTATCAAAGGCGGCTTATTGGGCCTGCTTCAGATTGGGGTTCTCGATCCAGCCGACATTCTCGTTCTCGTCCTCGACTTCCCACCAAAGCTCTTCCTTGGCGCCAGTCGGATAGACGACATCGCCCTTTTCCAGCGTCCGCACGGCGCTGGAGGACGAAGAGGGCGAACGCTTCAGTTCGACGGATTTGACATTGACCTTGTAGGTCTCTTTCGGCGCCGCGGCCGCCGCATCGGCGGGCAGGCCGCCCAGCTGGCCGACGATCTGGCGATAGGCGTCGAGGAAGGCGTAGGTGACGACCTTGCCGACTTCGGTGTCTTCATAGCCGCCGCCGACAGCGCCGCCGAAGCCATAGCCCCCGCCCGCTGCAAAGCCGATGTCTTTCTTCGACGCAGACCCTTCAGCAGTCGCTTCGACTTCGGTCGTGCGCGTGTTCATCACCGTCAGCACGGTCTGCGCTTCAACGCGCTTCGACTTGATGCCGCCGACAAGTCCGCCGAGGCGCCCGCCGATCACGGCGCCGGCGACGCCGCCGACCGCGCTGCCGCCAGCATTGGAATCGGTGTTCGCGATATCGGCGACCAGAACATAATCGGCCGCTTTGACTTGTCCGCCGCCGACATTGGATTTTTTCTGGAGATTGCCGCCGCCGGCGAGTTCAAGCTCCTTCTGCAACGCCGTCAGGCCGGCGCCGCGATCAACGAGTTTGAAACAGCCGGACTTGCTGACAAAGGCCTTCAGCAGCACCGACGGCGCGCCGAGCTGATACCGGTTCCAGCCCTGCCCTTCGCCATCGACGATCGAGACGGACCCGAGCGATTTTTCGCATTGCGGAATTTCGGCGTTCTTGGTGGAGCCGCGCTCGTTATCGACGCGCTTTTGCGCCTGCGCGGCGCCAAACGAGACCGCCGCTGCCGCAACGGCGCACCAAAGCACTTTTGTCATGGGAATCCCCCCTCATGAGTGAGTGGGGGTTTATGACGCGATTTCCCGCCTGCGACAACCGGTCCCGCTACTTATCAGGGGTTTCAGCCGCCAGCCGGTATCCCCGCCCGCGGAGAGTCTCGATCAGCGGGCGGTCGGCCGGGCCGTCGATCTTGCGGCGGAGCTTGCCGATATAGACCTCAACGATGTTGGTGAGGGGGTCCATCGTTTCCCCCCAGACCGCGCTCAGGATCTTTTCCCGGCTGTAGACGGCGCCGGGCTTTGTCATCAGCAGTTCGAGAATCGCAAGCTCCGTCGATGTCAGTTCGATGACGCGGTCGCCGCGCCGCACGCGCAAGGTTTCGCGATCAAAGGCGAGATCGTCGACCGTGATTTTGACGGGCCTGTCTTCGAAGCCGCCTCCCCGGCGCACGAGCGCGCGGACGCGGGCGAGAAACTCTTCAAAGGCGAAGGGCTTCGTCAGATAATCGTCAGCGCCGGCGTTCAGTCCCTGCACCTTGTCGCCGAGCGTGTCGCGTGCGGTTAGCATTAGCACCGGCGTGCGGTTTCCGCCGGACCTTATTTCCCGGCACAGATCGAGCCCGTGCATGCCGGGAATCTGGAGATCGAGGATGATGAGCTTGCAGTCCGTCTGAACGGCCTGCGCCATGCCGGAAACGCCGTCGCGCGCAAGCTTGACGCCGTAGCCTTCGGCCTCAAGGCCGCGTTTCAGGAATGACGCGACGCGCTCGTCATCCTCGATGATCAGGACCGTCACGAAATCGCCCTCAATTTCGACTCAACGGGCAACGCTACCGATGCAGTGACGCCGCCCGACGCCGAAGCTGCGAGGCGAATGAGGCCGTTGTGAGCCTCAATTATGGCTTTGGCGACCGGCAGGCCGAGCCCCACGCCGCCGCTATGCGCTTTTGCATTGTCGGTTCGATAAAAGCGTTCGAAAACGCGATCGATTTCCGACGCCGGAATGCCGATCCCGTCATCGTCGACGACGATGACCGCCTGACCGCCTTCGATGCGCGCCGACAGGCGGACCTCGCCGCCGGCTCGGGAATACCGGATGCTGTTGTCGATCAGGACGCCAATAACCTGCGCGAGCCGGCCGCGATCCCCTATGACAACGGCGCCGTCGTCAGCGCCGCTCTTGCGGATGGTGACGCCGCGCGACGCGGCAAGGGGCTCAAAAGCCGCGGCCGCCTCCGACAGCAAGGCGTTCACAGCGACGCTGCGCATCTCCATGCGCGGCTCGCCGGCGTCCGCGCGGGCAATGAAGAGAAGATCCTCAACGAGGCGCCCCATCTGCGACGCCTGCTCGACAATCCGGCCGAGGCTTTCGCGATAGTCGACCGGTCTTCGTTCTGCGCCGCGCAAGGCGATTTCCGCTTCGCCGCGAATGACCGTCAGCGGCGTTCTCAACTCATGGCTGACATCGGCGAAAAAGCTCCGCCGCGAGGCGTCGGCTTCCTCAAGAAGACGGTTGGCTTCGGCGAGCTTGGCCGTCTTTTCGGCGATCCCCTCTTCCAGCCGTTCATTGCTCGATCTCAGCGATTGGCGGTTGGCCGCGAGTTCCTGCGCCATTCGGGCGAGCCTTTGCCGGATCGTTTCAAACTCCTCGCTCGCCAGCGGCGGGATCGAATGATCGAAGTCGCCGCGCGCGTAGGCTTCTGCGCCTTGCGCCAATGAGCCCAACGACCGCAGCAGCGTCCGGTTGAGATAATGGACGACGAAAACAATCATCGGCGCGGCGATCAGCGCAATCACGATCGCCGACAGGCGGATCGTCCGCGATACGGAAGCGAGCCAGGCGTCGGCTTCCGCAACTTCGCGGCGTTCCTCAGCGATCGCCATGGAGACAAGCTTGTTGAAAGTGAGGTCTATCCGGGTGTCCAGCAAACCGGCGATCTGCCGGCGCCGGTCGCGGGGACGCGCGTCGGCCCATTCGGCCTGAATGCGGTCATACTCTGCGACAATCGAGTCTATCTCGCGCTCGATCGCCGACAGCCGTTCAAGCTCTTCGGTTTCATCCTCGCGCTGGCCGAATTCCTTGACCTCGTCGGCAATCGCCCGGCGCGCGTTTGAAATGTCGCGACGCACAATGGCGACAAGCCGCTGCTCCCAATCGTCCTCCACCATCTCATTCAGCAGCGCCGCGTCCGACATCTGCTTGAAGAGGTTGTAGGCGCTGTTGGAAACGGTGATATGCGCGGCGAGCGCGGCCTGCGCATTGCGGCTGCGCAGCGCGGCCCGGTCGATCTCGCGCGACCCGAAAAAGGCGAAGGCCGCCGAAACGACAATGATGATCGAAAGCGCAGCGACCGCCTGATGAAGCCGCATTCTGAAACTGGGCGCAGGCAAAATCGTCGCTCCTTCGCATTTGCGAGACCGGTTTCGTACCGTATCCGGACGATTTGCGAAACACGAATCCCGCCAGCGCCAAATTCGGCGAAACCAAGGCGGCTATAGGGCGCTCGCTTTAAGGTTCCGTAATTCATCGCCGATTGCGCCGGTCTTCAGCGCGTCTTCATCTGCGATTTAGGTTCGAACGATTTTCCCAGCCGGCATCGCCGATCTGGCTACGCGGCGCGGCGGCGCGCCGCCATAGATGTCGCCATGAACATCAATCGAAACTTCCCGGTCTTGAAATTCGCGGCGATCGCGAACGGGAAAGTCTGCCGCGCGACTTTCGCGTGCGGCGTCAGGATCGGCGGCGCATGCGCCGCGGATGGCTAGGGGCGAACAGTGTGAGCCGGCGCCGCCGGCTCAGTTATCAGAGGAGCCTTTCTATGAAGAAACTCACCATCGGACTTGCGGCCGTAACGGCGGCGGCGATGTTCTCCGGCGCGGCGAGCGCCGAAGAATTCCGCTGCACGACGACCGTCGGCGCGGTTTCGCTCGACAACGTCTTCGTTCCGGACGGGCGCACCTGCACGCTCAACGGCACGCGCCTCAAGGGCAACATCGTCGTTGGCACGGGCGCAACGCTGACCGCGAGCGCAGTGCGCGTCAACGGCAACATCCAGGCCGAAGGCCATCGCGCGGTCTTCCTCAATCAGGGGACGATTGTCGGCGGCAGCGTGCAGATCAAGCAAGGCGGCACGGCGACGATCAATGGCATTACGGTCAATGCCGACGTGCAGCTCGAATCGAATTCGCGCCGCATCAACCTCTCGAACAGCGATATCGGCTCGAACCTGCAAGTGTTCCAGAACACCGGCGGCGTCGTGCTGCGCAACAATGACATCGCGCAGAACATGCAATGCAAGCAGAACGCTCCGGCCCCGACTGGCGGCGGCAATCAGGCCGGCGACAAGGAAGACCAGTGCGTACGGCTCTGACGCTTTGAAACTGGCTGCGCCCCTCACTCCCCGTGGGGCGCGGCAGGGCGGCTCCGGACAGGGCGTCCGGGGCCGTTATTTTTTCTGTAAAGATAGTCCGCCGGACGCCCCATGCGGACGCAAGCCTGCGCGGCGGGACTTGACGGCAGCGGCCAGCGGTCAGCGCGCTTGCCCATGCGACGCACGATCAGTTTCTCGAACGGACGCAAGCCGTAGCTTGCATCGAGCCCGAGAATGTCGCGCGCATCGTCCGGCACGAGATCGATCGCCGCACGAATGAGCGTGCCTTGCGTCAGGCGCACGGGGCCCGGCAGCGCGCGCGCCGAGCGCATGATGGAAAGAAATTCGAAAATAATGTCGGACCGCTCGAACAGCGGCCGCATCCGATCATAGAGCGCGCGCCAGTCCTCGCGCGAGCGCGGCGCTCCGGTCGCGCCATAGAGCTTCGCCGCCGCCTGTCCCTCGGAGAAATACCGGTCGCGTTCGGCGTCCGACAGCGGCGCGACATAGGCGTGATAGGCCTCAAGAAAACCAAACGCCGCCGTCGCCTGCACCCAGTTCATCAGTTCGGGATCGGTCGCGCGATAAGGCTCGCCCGCCGGCGTCAATCCGCCGACGCGCGCATGCATGCGCCCGACCCCCGCGATCATTTTTTCCGAAACGCTGCGCGCGCCGTAGACTGTCACCATCGCGGCAAGGCCGGTCCGGCGCAGGCGCGCGACGGGGTTCGTACGGAATGTCGTGTGCTCCCAGACGCCGGTCCTGACGCGCGGCTCGGCAAGTTCAAGAATGACCGCCGTGATCCCGCCGACGAACAGCGCAACCGGGTTTTTGAAAATGCGCCATGAAATGGAGTCAGGATCGGCGAGCGCCGCCTCGCCCTTCGGCTGCGAGAAATCGATGCGCGGCCCGCCCTCGCCCGACAAAAACGCGGTCGCCGCGTTGTCGAGCGCCTCACGGATGGGGGCCCTGATTTTCTCCCGAACGCCGATAATGCCCATTCCGGTCATTCTGCCAGACAATGAAGCTGAAGTAAGGCTCCCGCATGGTGAACGCGCGCCGGCGACCCGAAAATCCCGCCGCGTGATCACATTCCCGCAACACGAGCCCGGCGCCCCATTGAGGCGCGAGCGGTTTCAGGACATCACTCGCGCCTCATCAGGGCGGCCCCATGAACATCCATCAATCGGTCAAGGACTATTACGGAACGACCTTGCAGTCGTCGGCGGATCTGAAAACGGACGCCTGCTGCACGATCGAAAGCGTGCCTGCGCGGCTGAGACCGCTTTATCGCGACATTCATCCGGAAGTCGCGGCGCGCTATTATGGCTGCGGCCTTGTCGCGCCGCTGGCGCTGGAGGGCGCGCGCATTCTCGATCTCGGGTCAGGCTCCGGGCAGGACGTTTATATCCTCTCCCGCCTTGTCGGTGAAAAAGGATCGGTTGTCGGCGTCGATTTCACGCCGGAGCAGCTCGCCGTCGCGCGGGAGCACCGGACCTGGCATGCCGAGCGCTACGGCTATGCGCGCTCCAATGTCGACTTCATCGAAGGCGATATCGAGGCGCTGCCGGCGCTCGGGCTTGAGGACGCCTCGTTCGACATCATCGTGTCGAACTGCGTCATCAATCTGTGCGCGGACAAGCCGGCCGTGTTCGCCGCCGCGCGGCGCCTGCTGAAGCCCGGCGGGGAGTTCTATTTCTCGGACGTTTACGCCGACCGGCGCCTTCCCGACGATTTGCGTCACGATCCCGTCGCACGCGGGGAATGCCTTGGCGGGGCGCTTTACTGGAACGACTTTCTCAATATCGCCAAGCGCGCCGGCTTCATCGACCCGCGCCTCGTCACCGACCGGACGCTGAGCGTCAACAACGCCGCGCTCAAGGAAAAGCTCGCGCCCGCCGCTTTCTTTTCAGCGACCTATCGCCTGTTCGCGATCAACGGGCTTGAGCCCGCCTGCGAGGATTACGGTCAGGCGGTCGTCTATCGCGGCGGCATCGAGGGGGCGGAGAAAGTGTTCGACCTCGACGGCCATCATCGCATCGAGAAAGGCCGGGTCTTCCCGGTGTGCGGCAACACCTATCGGATGATTTCTGAATCGCGCTTCGCGCCGCATTTCGACTTCATCGGCGACTGGTCGACGCATTACGGCATCTTCCCCGGCTGCGGGACGAACGCGCCGTTCGGACAAACCTCTCCGGAGGCGGCGACCTCAGGGGCGTGCTGCTAGCGATTGTCCACGACGTCAGCTTCTGCGGCGCGTTGGGCGATTTTCACAGAACGCTCGCACGCGCTTCGGGACCGGTATCCTTGACTGGACTCCGCAATGGTCTTTCCATTTGAGGAAATCAGCCGCCACCGGCATTTGTTGCTGTTGTCAGTGTAGTACTCGATTTTCGGCGGTTCGCCGTCATCCTCAACCGACTCTTCGATCTGTGTCGCGCATGCGGCTAGCGCTGTCGTTCCAACTAATGCCAGCAATAATCTCACCTGCAACCCTCCCCCTTCTTCGCTCTGCGAAAAGAGAACTCTGCCGTTCCTTTTCCGTCAATGGCTACTGCTGCATTTAATTTGTTCTTGCCCGTCCGCGCATAAGTGAGCCCATTGAAATAGGCTGTGTCGCCTTCAATCGCGACGAGGCGGAATTCCGTCGATTTGTCCTTCTCCTCCCACCCCTCAAGGTCCGGGCTGAAGTGCTTGATCCGCCAGAGAAGAGACCCGTCGCGTTCTGCGATCGTGTAGAACTCGTAGAAGCGCAAGCTTCCGTCGGCGTTCAGCTGCCGGAACTTGCCCATCATCTCGCGTGCGACCGCCGGCGACAGGCTTTCCTCAGCGCAGCCGCCGAGCCCCTCGCCGATCCAGCGCCCTTCCAGCCAGGCGAGGTCTTCGATTTTGGCCGGCGGCGAGACGGCGCCCTCGGCGAGCGTGCGCACCTCAATCTCAGGACCCGCCGCCATCGCGGCCAGCGCCGCCAGCAATCCGATTGTCATTCGAAGCTCTCCCTTGATTGGGGCCGCATGCCCTCTCATCACCGCCGATGACGCGGCAGGCTGGCCCCTTTCGACAACGCTGCGCGCGCCGGCGCGAACCGGTCAAGCCCTTGCAAATTCCGGAAATCGGGTCACTCTGCGCCCCGATTGGCGCATCGGTCCTTTAAAAACAGGAACTTGGCGCTCGCTATCGTTGGGCCGGCCGTGCGATCTCGGGGGATGCGCGGCGTCGGAATTTTCCGCGGCCCGCATCACGCTGTTACAGCCGCCCCACGAGGCGGGAGGGAAAAACTGAATGGATTCCAAGAGTTCTTCGCCAAAAGCCGCGGCGTCCGCCGGCTTTGCGGGCGGCTTCATGCGTCGAAAGTCGATCGAACAGGTTCAGGCCGAGTACGGCACCAGTGAACTGAAGCGCACGCTGGGGCCTATCAACCTTATCTTTCTCGGCATCGGCTGCATCATCGGCGCAGGCATTTTCGTCCGGACGGGCAACGCGGCGGCGCTGCATGCCGGTCCGGCGGTGATGCTCTCGTTCCTCGTCGCGGGCCTCGTCTGCGCCTTCGCCGGACTTTGCTACGCGGAACTCGCTTCGGTCCTGCCGGTTTCCGGTTCGGCCTATTCCTATTCCTATGCGACGCTCGGGGAGTTCGCCGCCTGGATCATGGGGGCGCTGCTGTTGCTTGAATACGGCCTCGCCGCCTCTGTCGTCGCAGTCGGCTGGTCGGGCTATGTCGTCAGCTTCCTCGCCGATTTCAACATTGTCATTCCAACGCAGCTGACCGCGCCGATGGGCGCCGCGATTACGCTCGCCGACGGCACCGCCAGCACCGCCATTCTC
>CAZHUI010000041.1:0-27721 GCA_964535605.1 uncultured Caulobacterales bacterium | reverse complement strand
CGACATAGCCGCCGCAGCCGGTGCCGGCCGGCGGGCCGCCGGCCTCGACGCACATAACGCCGTTATAGCCTTCAAAGACGAAATCTTCCGTGCGCAGTTCTTCCGAATGGAAATCGACGGCTTCAAGCGCGTCGATCACGGTCGGGGCGAGGCGCTTTGTCAGCGTGAAGGTCGAGTCGTGCTTCGGGTCGCAGCCGATCTGCAGGACCCGTTTGCCGAGCTTCGAGAACGCGACCGACAGGTTCGACGACGTCGTCGATTTGCCGATGCCGCCTTTTCCGTAAACGGCGAAGACCTTCGCATTGCCGGCGTCGATGCGGGAATCGACCTTGACCTGCACGCTGCCTTCGCCGTCGGCGCCGCGTGGGGCGGGGCGGGGCCGGGCGCCGGGGCGTTCGAGTTCGAGCACGGTCATTGATTTCTCCTCATGCGGCCGCTCCTGCGGTTACGCCTTCAAGTCTGTCTTCAAGGTCTTCGCCTGCACGCTTCAGCGCGGCGAGCGTGTCGGGATCGGGCGACCAGTATTTCCGGTCCGACGCCTCGATCAGGCGATTGGCGACGCGCGCGCAGGCCTTCGGATTAAGCGTCGCGAGCCGCTCTCGCAGTTCGGTATCGAGAACATAGGTTTCGGTGATCTTCTGATAGACCCACGCCGGGACTTCGCCCGTCGTCGCCGACCAGCCCATGGTGTTGGTGACGTTCGCTTCAATCTGGCGCACGCCCTCATAGCCGTGGCGCAGCATTCCCTCGTACCATTTCGGGTTGAGCGTGCGCGTATGCGTTTCAAGCGAGACCTGCTCGCTCAGCGTGCGGACGGCGCCGGGGCCCGCGGTCTGATCCGAAATATACATCGCCGCTTCCGCGCCTTTTGCGCGTTTCACGGCGCGGCCGATGCCGCCGAGCGTGTCGAAATAATGATCGATGGTGGTGACGCCGAGTTCGACCGATTCAAGGTTCTGGTAGGCGACATCGACATGAGCGAGGAGCGATTTCAGCACGGCGGGCTGCTGCGCCGGCGCGCCGGAAACGCCGTAGGCGAAGCATTTACGGCGGGTGAAGGCTTCGGCGAGTTCGTCCTCGTCGCGCCAGGCGCTTGAATCGATCAGCTGGTTGACGTTCGCGCCATAGGCGCCGGTCGCGTTTGAGAAGACCCGCAGCGCCGCGGTGTCGATGTCGCAGCCCTCGGCGGCCATGCAGGCGAGCGCATGCTTGCGGATGAAGTTCTGGTCAAGCGGCTCCTCCGCCTTCGCGGCGAGGAGCGCCGCCTCGGCGAGCATGCGGGTTTGCAGCGGAAGAAGGTCGCGGAAAATGCCGGACAATGTCGCAATAACGTCGATGCGCGGACGGCCGAGCTCGGCGAGCGGCGCGAGCGTCGCGCCGCAGAGGCGGCCATAAGAATCAAAGCGCGGGCGCGCGCCCATCAGCGCCATCGCTTGCGCGAGCTGCGAGCCTTCCGACTTCATGTTGTCGGCGCCCCAGAGCACCAGCGCAATCGTTTCGGGCGTTGCGCCCGTTTCGTCGCGGTGGCGCGCGAGGAGGCGCTCGGCCTGCTCCGCGGCCGATTTCATCGCGAAGGCGCTCGGCATGCGGAAAGGATCGAACCCGTGAACATTGCGGCCGGTCGGCAGCATTTCCGGCGTGCGGATGAGATCGCCGCCGGGGGCGGGCGCAATGAATCCGCCGTCGAGCGCGCGCAGGATCGCCGCTGTCTCATGATCCTTCGAAAGATGGCGGTTGGTTTCCGTCAGGCGCTCGGCAAGCGCGCGCAATTGCTCGTCCGTCGCCGAGAGCCCGGCGGCCTTCATCGCCTGCGCGGCGGTCGCGCCGTCAACGATCGCCGTAACGAGCGCGTCGCTGACATCCGGCGTCTCGCTCGCGGCGATGATCGAGGCGAGCGTCGAGCGGCGTTCCTCCGGGGTCATCGGCTGGCCGACGATATGAAGACCTTCGGGGATCAGCGAGCGTTCAAGCGTACGCAAATTTTCGGCGATTTCCTCGACGCGCTCGCCCGCGACGCCGAGCGATTCGCTTTGTTCGAGGATGAGCGCGGCGAGGCTCTCGCGCTCCGCGGCGTCCGGCGCGGTCATGCGCCAGCGGTCGATCGTCGATTTGAGGCTCGTCAGTTCGCGGTAAAGCCCGGCGTTTGAGACCGCGGGCGTCAGATAGCTGATCAGCGTCGCGCCCGAACGGCGTTTGGCGAGCGCGCCTTCGGTCGGATTGTTGGCGGCATAGAGATAGAAGTTCGGCGTGTCGCCGATGAGGCGGTCCGGCCAGCAGGTTTCAGACGGGCCCGTCTGCTTGCCCGGCATGAATTCGAGCGCCCCATGCGTCCCGAAATGGAGGATCGCATGCGCGCCGAAATCCTCGCGCAGCCAGCGATAGAAAGCAGAGAATGCGTGCGTCGGCGCGAAGCTCTTTTCAAAGAGCAGGCGCATCGGGTCGCCTTCATAGCCGAAGCCCGGCTGCACGCCGACGAAAACATTGCCGAAGCGCTGGCCGAGCACGAAAATCTGCGAGCCGTTCGACAACTGGCGCCCTGGCGCTGGGCCCCACTGCGCTTCGATGGCTTTAAGGTGCGGCTCGCGGCGGATATGGGTCGCCGCCGGAACGCGCTCGAAGACATTGGCGTCCGCGCCGAAGCGCTCGGCGTTACCCTTCAAAATCGCGTCGCGCAGCGCATCGACGCTTTCGGGCAGATCGACGGTGTAACCCTCGCGCTTCATCGCCGCGAGCGTGTTCCAGAGCGACTCAAAAACGGCGAGGAAGGCGGCCGAGCCCGTCGCGCCGGCGTTCGGCGGGAAGTTGAAAAGAACGGCGGCGATCTTCCGGTCGGCGCGTGCGGCGCGTTTCAATGCGACGAGTTTTGCAACGCGCGACGCCAGCGTCTCGGCGCGTTCGGGGCAGGCGCGCATGGCGCTCGCGCCGTCTTGCGCCGGGAACGCGCAGCCGCGCGCGCATCCGTGGCAGGTTTCTCCGCTGGCGCTGACCCGGCCGCCGTAGACCGTTGGCTGGATCGCGCCGTCGAGTTCGGGGATCGCAACCATGATGGTCGTTTCGACCGCCGAAAGCCCCGCCTGACCTTCAGCCCATTCGGGAAGGTTCTGAAATTCGAGAGCGTGCGCGGCGATATAGGGAACGTCGAGACGCGCCAGCATTTCCTGCGCGGCGCCCGTATCGTTGTAGGCCGGACCGCCGACGAGCGAAAAGCCGGTGAGCGAGACAACCGCGTCGACGCTCGCGCGTCCGTTCGCCATGAAGAACTTTTCAATCGCGGGGCGCTGGTCAAGGCCGCTTGCGAAGGCAGGGATGACGCGCAGTCCTTTCGCTTCAAGGGCCGCAATGACGCCGTCATAATGCGCCGTGTCGCGGGAGAGAAGGTAAGACCGCATGACAAGCAGACCGACAGACGGCTGCTCTCGCGCGGCCTTCGGGAGCGCTTTCGTTTCTTCGGCGATCAGGGTCTTGAGGCTTGGGCGATAGACGCCGACGTCCGGGTAATCCTTGGGCGCCGCCGGCGCGAGCGCGCCCTTCAGGACCGCGCGCGGCCCCGCGGCGTAGCGATCGACAAGGTTGAGAACGAGATTGGCGATGTTCTCTTCAGAGCCGGCGAGCCAATATTGCAGCGTCAGGAAATAGGCGCGGACGTCTTGCGCCTTGCCGGGGATGAATTTCAGAAACTTCGGCACCTGGCGCAGCATTTTCATCTGCCCGGCGCCGGAAGAGCCGTTCGTCGTCTTGCCGCGCAGACGCTTCAGAAGCGCGATCGGCCCCGAAGCCGGCTTGTCCATGCTGAAACCGCCAAGGCGCGTCAGCTTGACGATTTCGGCCGCGGACAGCGCGCCGACCATCGCATCGCAATGGGCGCGCCGCGCTTCAAGGTCGGGCAGCACCGCACGGATGTGATCGTCCATGAACAGCATCGACGCGACAATGATGTCGCCCGCTGCGATGTCGGCCTTGCAGGCCGCAAGCGAGGCGGGGTCGCGCGACCAGTCGGCGGCGGCGTGGAACGAAAGCTCGATCGACGGCGCCACCCGGCGAAGGTTCGCGCGCGCCGTCTCGATCGCGCCGGACAGATGGCTGTCCAGCGAAATGAGGACGACCCTGACGGGCGGCGCGCCATGAGGCGCGCGGTTACCGGGCGAAGCGCGCTTTGGCATCGTACAGTGTCTCAACGGTGATGGCGGCGATGTGCTGTTCCGCCGCGTAAAGTTCAGTGTTCCGGCGCGCCTTTCCGCGCACGAAGAACGGGATTTTCTTCAGTTCCTTCTCAGCGTCAGCCGTCCAGGAAACAGCGGAGTCGTTCGCCGCCTGCGGCGGCTCCTCAGCGCGCGCGCCGCCATGCCCGCCAAGGTGCGAGGGACCGGCCGCGTCGTTAAACTCAAAATCCTCGCGGAACATGTGGAGGAGATGTTCTTCAAGGCCCATCACCAGGGGATGGATCCAGGTGTCGAAAATGACGTTCGCGCCTTCAAAGCCCATCATCGGCGAATAGCGCGCGGGGAAATCCTGAACGTGCACCGGCGCCGAAATGACAGCGCAGGGGATCGACAGGCGCTTGGCGATGTGGCGCTCCATCTGCGTGCCCAGCACCAGCTCCGGCTGCAACGCCGCGATCGCCGCTTCGACTTCGAGATAATCGTCGGTCACAAGGGCTTCGAGGCCAAGCTTTTCGGCGACAGCCCGAACCTCGCGTGCGAATTCGCGATTATAGCAGCCGATGCCGACGACCTCGAAACCGAGCTCTTCTGACGCGACGCGCGCGGCGGCGCTCGCGTGCGTCCCATCGCCGAAAATATAAACGCGCTTGCCCGTCAGATAATTCGAATCAACCGACCGCGACCACCATGGGCTGCGCGAGGTTTCGTCGTTGAGGGCGCGCGCCGGATCGACGCCGGTGAGCGCGGCGACTTCAAGAATGAACTCACGCGTCGCGAGCGCGCCGATCGGGACCGTCTTCGTTCGCGGCATTTGCGCGTCGCGTTCAAGCCACCGCGCTGCGCTGTCGGCGATCTCGGGATACAGGACGACGTTGAAGTCGGCGCGCGCGAGCGCGGCGACGTCCGCCGGTGCAGCGCTGAGCGGCGCCGTCACATGAACGTCGACGCCGAGCGCGGCGAGCAGCTTCTTGATTTCTGCAACATCGTCGCGGTGACGGAAGCCCAGAGCCGTCGGGCCGAGAATATTGCAGCATGGCTTGCCGGTTTCGGCGGATCGCTTGCCCGCGCTGACATCGGTCAAGGCGCGCACGATCTGGTAAAACGTCTCCGCCGCGCCCCAGTTTTCCTTCTTTGAATAGGAAGGAAGGTCAAGGTTGACGACCGGAACCGGGAGGCCAAGCGTTTTGGCGAGCGCGCCCGGATTGTCCTGCAACAGCTCGGCCGTGCAGGACGCGCCGATCAGGAGAAGTTCCGGCTTGAAGCGGTCATAGGCCTCGGTCGCCGTGCGCTTGAAGATCTCTGCGGTGTCGCCGCCAAGATCGCGCGCTTCGAAGGTCGTGTAGGTGACCGGCGGGCGCGCGGCCCGCCGCTCGATCATCGTGAAAAGAAGGTCGGCGTAAGTGTCTCCTTGCGGCGCATGGAGGACAAAATGCGTGTCGCGCATCGCCGTTGCGATTCGCATGGCCCCGACATGGGGCGGCGCTTCATAGGTCCAGACTGCGAGCTGCATCAGACCGCCAGCCTCATCTTGCGCGCGAGCGGGCGGGCGAACAGTTCGGCGAGATCGCCGGCCTGGTCGTAGCCCTGGATCGGCGTGAACATCAGTTCGATCGACCATTTGGTCGTCATGCCTTCGGCTTCGAGCGGATTGGCGAGGCCGAGGCCGCAAACGACGATATCGGGCCGCGCCGCGCGGCAGCGGTCGAGCTGGCGGTCGACGTCCTGCCCTTCGCTCAAGGCGGTTCCCTCCGGAAGCAATGCGAGCTCTTCGGCAAGATGCGCGCGGTGGAGGAACGGCGTGCCGACTTCGACGAGTCTCGCGCCAAGTTCGCGTGACAGGAACCGCGCGAGCGGCGTCTCGAGTTGGGAGTCGGGGAAGAAGAAGACGCTCTTTCCGGCAAGCGCCGCGCCGCGCCTTTTGACAGCAAGGTCGGCGCGCGCGCGCGGCGCGGCCGTCGCGCGTTCGAAATCGCCTTCGGAAACGCCCATCGCGTTCGCAGCCGCCTTCAGCCACAGCGTCGTGCCTTCGGCGCCGAGCGGGAAGGGCGCGGCGATTCGCATTGCGCCGCGCTGCTCGAGCGCCCGGGCGGTCGTCGCCAGGAATGGCTGTGCAAGCAGATATTTCGTATCGGGACCAACCGCCGGGAATTCCGATGAATTGCGCGCCGGAAGAAAAGCGACATCGCCAAGTCCCATCGCGGCGAACAAGCGCTGGAACTGGTCCTCGACGACATCGGCGAGCGCGCCGACCACCAGAAGCGACGGGGCGCCGTCGCGCTTTTCCGGCAATTCGGGAACGAGCGCTTCAAGGCAGGCGTCCTCGCCTTGGGTAAACGTCGTTTCGATGCCGCTCCCGGAATAATTCAGCACGCGAACCGAAGGCGAGAAGCGCCGCGTCAGGCGCTGCGCCGCGCGATGAAGATCAAGCTTGATGACTTCTGACGGGCAAGATCCGACGAGGAACAGAAGTTTGATATCGGGGCGCCGGTCAAGGAGACGCGTGACCGTCTTGTCGAGTTCTTCATTCGCATCGGCGATGCCGGCAAGGTCGCGCTCTTCAAGGATCGCTGTCGCAAAGCGCGGCTCGGCGAAAATCATGACGCCCGCCGCCGACTGCATCAGGTGCGCGCAGGTGCGCGATCCGACAATCAGGAAAAACGCGTCCTGCATCTTGCGATGGAGCCAGATGACGCCGGTCAGGCCGCAAAAAACTTCGCGCTGCCCGCGCTCGCGAAGCACCGGATTGCTCTGCGAAGGCGTTTCGCAGGCGTCACGCGGCTTTCTTGAAATGTCGAGCGCGACGCTCATGCCGCCGCTCCTTGCGCCGCGCCCGGCGCTTCGAGCCGCGCCAGCCGCAATTTCCAGAGGAATTGTCCCGCATTGATGACGTAGGCTGCGTAAGCGGCGAGTGCGACGATCAGCTGGGTCGCAGGCGAGCCGGCGTCAAGCAGCACCATGAAGAGATAGACGCTGTGCAGCGCCAGCACGAGCATCGAGAAAACGTCTTCCCAAAAGAAGGCGGGCGCAAAGAGATATTGTCCGAACACGACCTTTTCCCAGATCGCGCCGGTGATCATGATCGCGTAGAGGACAAAGGTTTTGACGACCACGGAAAAGGTCGCGGCGCCGAGACCCTCGCCCGTCGCGAAATAGCGAAGGACGAGGCTCAGCGAGACCAGGAAAACGAGGAACTGGATCGGCGCAAGGACGCCTTGCACAAGCGTCCACTTTGTTGAATCGCGGCGCGCTCTCTCTTCTGCGGTGTAGAGCGGTCGTCGCCCGTCGGCTGCGTCGCGCTGCGTAAGCATTCCACCTGATCCGCCAGTCAAGGTGAGACGCTAGTCGCGCTGGCGGTAAAGTGTCAACCCAAGTTGACGTAAGTTGAAGTTGACATATGAGGGCGCCGCGCGCAGGTTGACGCTTCGCCCTGTCGCTTCCCTCCGGGAGGGAAACCTTGCTAGCCTCACGCCGAGTCGCGGGCTTGTCAGTTTTCTTAAAGGCCCCGCATGTGCGCTGTTCGTCGAACGGCGCTCGTGTGTTGCGATCTCGCGTAAGTCCGTCTGGGCGAACGCAGCGTACAAGTGGCGATTTCAGACTTCGGTCCAGGGCTGAGTTTTTGCGTTGCAGCAGAGATCGCCGTCCCGTGCCTGCGCCGAGCAGGGAGGAACGTCTAGATGTCTACGCCCAAAAGAGGCGGGTTGCCGGCGACGCATACGCCGTTCTGGTCGGGACTTTTCCGAAAAGGAATCATCATGACTGATTTCTTTCCGGGGCTGGACCGAAAATCGGACATCGACGGCAAAAGCGAACGCGCCGTGATGCCTTTCCTCCAGCTTGGCGAAAGACTGAGAGAAACGGCCGCCGCAAGAAGTCATCCTGAAAGCCGCGAAATTCTCATTAAGACGATTGAGGGCGAGATCATCCCTCGGCTGATGCTCACTCTCGCAGATGCGAAAGAAAAGGAATTCCCGGTCGACGACGCTATTCTCGCGCCGAGCGATCAGGAGCAATCGCAATTCCTCTGGTCGGTGATGAATGAGAGCGCGGCCTCTTCGCGAGCGTTCGTCAACGGCCTGATTGGCCGCGGCATTCCGCGGGAAGCGATCTACCTCGATCTGCTCACCGGGGCCGCGCGCCGGCTTGGCGAGATGTGGGAAAAGGACGAAGCGGATTTCACCGATGTGACGATCGGCCTGTGCCGATTGCACCAGATTCTGCGGGAGCAGGGCGCCTTCAACGGGGCCGATCTGTCGCGGCCGGCGGATGCGCCTAGCATCCTTCTGGCGACCAGCGGCGGCGACCAGCACGTGTTCGGCGTCGTTATGGTGTCGGAGTTTTTCCGCCGCGCCGGCTGGCGGGTCTGGTCCGATCCGGCGGCCTCGTTCAACGATCTGAAGAAACTGGTCGCGCAGGAAAGGTTCGACGCTATCGGGCTTTCAGCGGCTTGCGATATCGAGGAAGGCGCGATTGCGGCGGAGATTGCTGCTTTGCGGGCCGCCTCGTCGAACCCGTCGATCGTGATTTTGGTCGGCGGGGGCCTTTTCAACAATAATCCTGAGCTCGTGAAAGCGGTTGGAGCCGATGCGACGGCGATCGACGGCAAGAGCGCTGTCGAATTGGGGCAGCGGCTGGTTGTTTCTGCATTGCAGCAGAGCTAGATACGAAGATCGGGAAGTCGTGATGTGTTGGTCGTAAAATGGATGCCGCAACGAACCGCGAGGCGATGGTCCCCTTCAAGAGTCCAAAGCGATTCCTGGGGGATTTTGACGCCGCAATCACGGCGAAGGTCATCGCTTCCGCCGCCGATATCGCGCTGATTATCGACAACGGCGTCATCAAGGACATGGCTGTCGGCAATGAGGAGCTGACGCGCGAGGGCTGCGATGCCTGGCGGGGCCGCCGGTGGATCGAAACGGTCACCGTCGAAAGCCGTCCGAAAATTGAGGATCTTTTGAACGGGGACGCGGCGCGCCCTGCGTTCTGGCGGCAGGTTAATCACCCGACCGCGCACGGCGCCGACCTGCCGATCAAATATACTGCCGTTCGCACCAGCAACGATAACCGGATCGTCGCGATCGGGCGCGACCTTCGCGGCGTAGCAGCGCTCCAGCAGCGCCTGATCGAGACGCAGCAGGATCTTGATCGCGACTATTCGAAAATGCGCGAAGTGGAATCGCGCTACCAGAGTCTCTTTCGCGCGATTTCGGAGCCGGTGCTGATCGTCGATGCGGGCGCCATGGCGGTCGAGGAGGCCAATCCCGCAAGCGCGCGGATGTTGGCGACATCAAGCGACCTCATCAAAGGCGCCGCGCTTTCCTCCCTCTTCGACAAAGCGTCTCAAAGATCGGTCGAAACCGCGGCGGCAAAGGCGCTGACGGCGGGCCGCGCCGAAGAAACCGAAGTCGCCCTCAAGAACGGCCTACGCCTCGCGCTCATGATTTCCGCCTTCAGGCAGGACAATGCGACGCGCCTGATCGTCCGGTTTGCGCCGGATGGCCTTTTGGCTGCGCAGCCTGCACGCGCCGATTCCATGGGCGTCATCGAACATTTGCCGGACGGGCTTGTCGTCGCCGGCGCGGATTTCAGGATCGTCGCGGCGAACCGCGCGTTTCTCGATCTTGCCCAACTCGCCAGCGAGCAGCAGGCGCTCGGCGTTCATATCGTCCAGTTTCTCGGGCGATCGACGACCGACCTCAATGTGCTGATCGCCGGCGTCAAGAATCATGGGTTTTCGCGCAATTTCGCGACAGTCCTGCGCGACCGTCACGGCAAGACCGAAGATGTCGAAGTGTCGGCGGTGTCGGCGCCGCGCGGCGACGGGACCGTCTACGGGTTCTCCGTTCGCAGCATCGCAAGAAGGCTGAAAGCCGGCGCCAATCTCGGCGCCGAACTGCCGAACACGGTCGATCGCCTGACGGGGCTTGTGGGCCGCGTGTCGCTCAAGGAAATCGTGCGCGAATCAACCGACATGATGGAGAAGCTCTGCATCGAAGCGGCGCTCGAAATCACCGGCGACAATCGCGCGTCCGCCGCCGAGATGCTCGGCCTGTCGCGGCAGGGACTTTATTCAAAGTTGCGCCGCTTCGGCATTCCGGAAAAAGAGTGATGCTGCGGCGCCGCTAAAGTGTCAATCTTGGTTGACGCTTTTGCGTGTCATCGATACGCTCCGCGCCTGTGTCCCAGACTCACAATCCAGCGCAGGACGTCGCGGCGCCCAAACTGCCGAACCTTGCGACGCTTGCCGAACTTCTGAAGCCGATCACCTGGTTTGCGCCGATGTGGGCGTTCGCCTGCGGCGTCGTTTCGTCGGGCGTCGCGCTCGACGGGCGCTGGCTTTATTTCTTCGGCGGCGTGCTGCTCGCGGGCCCGCTCGCCTGCGCGGCCAGTCAGGCGACGAACGACTGGTTCGACCGGCATGTCGATGCGATCAACGAACCGGAAAGGCCAATTCCATCGGGACGCATGCCCGGTCGATGGGGTCTTTACGTCGCCATTTTCTGGTCTGCGCTGACGTTGCTGATGGGGCTCGCGCTCGGCCTCTGGGCCTTCGCCGCATCCGTGGTCGCCGTCGCGCTCGGCTGGGCCTATAGCGCGCCGCCGCTGCGGCTGAAACTCAATGGCTGGTGGGGCAACGCCGCCGTCGGAATTTCTTACGAAGGCGTCGCCTGGTACACGGGCGCCGCCGTCATGCTGGGCGCTGCGCCCGGATGGCCCATCGTCGCGCTTGCGCTTCTCTATTCGATCGGCGCGCACGGCATCATGACGCTCAACGATTTCAAGGCGATTGACGGCGACAAGGCGATGGGCGTGCGGTCCTTGCCGGTACAGCTCGGCCCCGATCGCGCGGCGCGGGTCGCCTGCATTGTCATGGCGGCGCCGCAGGCGGTCGTCATTCTCGGCCTCGTCGCGGCGGGCAAGAGCGCCTACGCCGCGTTGGTCGGCCTCTCCCTCTTTGTACAGATTATTTTGATGCGGCGCCTCCTCGACAATCCGCGCGCCAATGCGCCTTGGTATAACGCGACGGGCGTGCTTCTTTTTGTTCTTGGCATGCTCGCGGCTGCCTTCGCGGTGCGATCGCTGTCCGGAGCGGGCGCATGAAAGCCGCGCGCGATCTCATCGGCTGGCTCGGCATTATCAGGCTGGGCCTTGTTCAGGCTTCTCTCGGCTCCATCGTCGTACTCGCAACGTCAACCTTGAACCGCGTGATGGTCGTGGAACTGGCGCTCCCAGCGCTTATTCCCGGCGCGCTTGTCGGTTGGCATTACGGCGTTCAGTTGTCGCGACCGCGCTGGGGACACGGCGCCGATATTGGCGGCCGGCGAACGCCATGGATCCTCGGCGGCATCATGACGCTTGCGGCCGGCGGAACGGCGGCGGCCGCTTCGACGGCGTGGATGCAGTCTTCGTTCACGGCGGGACTGATCGCCGCCTTTCTTTCGTTCTTCGCCATCGGTGTCGGCGTCGGCGCCTCTGGCACCAACCTTCTCGCCCTTCTCGCGACGAAAGTGCCGCCGGCGCGCAAGGCCGCCGCCGCCGCAATTGTCTGGATCATGATGATTTTCGGATTTGTCATCACGTCGCTGTCGGCCGGCGCGCTGCTCGATCCGTTCTCGATGGAGCGGCTGATCGTTGTTTCCGCGGGCGTCGGCGCCGTTGCGATCGCGCTCACCCTTATCGCGTTGAGCGGCGTTGAAGGCTCAAAGCCGGCGCCGATGGCCGCGGCGTCGGCCGAAAGACGCAGATTCATGCCGGCGCTGAAGGAAGTCTGGGCGGACCCTCAGGCAAGACGGTTCTCGATCTTCGTCTTCGTTTCGATGATCGCCTACAGCGCGCAGGACCTCATCCTCGAGCCGCTCGGCGGCCTCCTCTACGCGATGACCCCGGGCGAAACGACGAAACTGTCGGGCGTCCAGAACGGCGGCGTGATGCTCGGGATGATCGCGACAGCCATTGTCGGCTCGACGGTCGGCAAGTCGAGCGCGCTCTTCATGCGCAAATGGACGGTGTTCGGGTGCGCCGCGTCGGCGCTCGCGCTCGGCGCTCTTGCGCTCGCGGCGATGTCGGAAGGCCGCACGCCATTGCCGCCGCTCGTTTTCGCGCTGGGGCTCGCCAATGGCGCGTTCGCGGTCGCCGCGATCGGATCGATGATGACGCTCGCCAGCGCCGGCGCGCCGGGGCGCGAAGGCATGCGCATGGGCGTCTGGGGCGCCTCGCAGGCGATCGCGTTCGGCTTCGGCGGATTTCTCGGCGCGGTCTCGCTCGACGTCGCGCGTGAATTCTTCGGCGATCCTGCGCGCGCATTCGCCCTCGTTTTCACCGTTGAGGCAGCCGCGTTCCTGGCCGCTGCAGCGCTCGCGCTGCGCGTCGGGCGGACAGGCGCAGACGAAAACAGATTGCCCGCCCTGCCGTCGATCGACGCTGTGGCGGCGGAATAAGGAAAACGGAGAATCGCGATGGCTTTCGATGACCGCAAAACGCCCGATCTTTATGACGCTGTCGTTGTCGGCGGCGGCCCGGCGGGCGCGACAGCGGCGGCCGATCTCGCCCGTCTGGGGCGGCGCACGCTGTTGCTCGACAAGGCAGGGCGGATCAAACCTTGCGGCGGCGCGGTGCCGCCGCGCCTCATTCGTGATTTTGAAATCCCGGACTCGCAGATCGTCGCCCGCGCGAAATCGGCGATGATGATTTCTCCCGCCGACCAGCGCGTCGATATGCCGGTCGACGGCGGCTCCGTCGGCATGGTCGATCGCGAGCATTTCGACGAGTGGTTGCGCGAACGCGCGCGAGTCGCCGGCGCCGAGCGGCAAGCCGGCGCCTTCGTAGGGTTAGAGCGCGACGCGGACCGGGTCGCTGTCATCAGCTATCGCCCGAAGGGCGCCGGCAAGGACGCGCCGCCGGTCAGGGTCCGCGCGCGCGCCGTCATCGGCGCCGACGGCGCAAATTCCGCCGTTGCGCGATCGTCGATCAAGGGCGGCGGGGAAACGCCGTTCGTGTTCGCCTATCATGAAGTCATCAAGTCGCCGGACGCGAACGCGAAGATGTTCGACGGCTCGCGCTGCGATATCTACTATCAGGGCGATTTGTCTCCGGATTTTTACGCCTGGGTGTTTCCGCATGGCGACACGACGAGCGTCGGCGTCGGCTCGGCGAACAAAGGATTTCCGCTGCGCGGCGCGGTTGGCGCGCTGCGCGAAAAGACCGGCCTTGATGCAATGGAAACCGTGCGCTGCGAAGGCGCGCCGATACCGCTGAAGCCGCTCAAGCGCTGGGACAACGGCAAGGATGTCGTGCTCGCCGGCGACGCGGCCGGCTGTGTCGCGCCGGCCTCGGGCGAGGGCATCTATTACGCGATGGTCGGCGGAAGAATGGCGGCCGAAGGCGTCGATGAAATGCTTGCGACCGGAGAAGCAAAGGCGCTCGCCCGCGTCCGCAGGCGATATATGTCTGAGCATGGGCAGGTCTTCATGATCCTCGGGATCATGCAACACTTCTGGTACCGCAACGACAAACGCCGCGAGCGTTTCGTGACGATCTGCAAGGATCCGGACGTTCAGCGTCTCACCTGGGACGCCTACATGAACAAGAAACTCGGCAAGCCCGACCATGCCGCGCACATGCGGATTTTCTTCAAAGACCTCGCGCATCTCTTCGGGATCGCGTCGCCGCAGAGCTGATTGGTGACGAAAGGGCGCCCCATCGCGGTCGCCGCCGCTGTCGCTGGCGCGGTCGCCATTCTTGGCGGGGCGATGACCGACATCGGCCCCTGGTATCGTGGCCTTGAAAAATCCGCGCTGACGCCGCCTGACTGGGCGTTTGGACCCGCTTGGACGGTGATCTACGCGCTTGCAGCCTTCGCCGCTGTTCTTGGATGGCGTACGGCGTCGACAAACCGGGCGCGCGCCTGGCTGGTCTCGCTGTTTTTCATCAACGCGGTCTTGAACGTCCTCTGGAGTTTCTTCTTTTTCACGCTGAAACGTCCCGATCTCGCTTTGGCCGAGGTTGCGACGCTCTGGCTGTCGGTGCTGTCGCTGCTGATCTTCTTGCTGCCTTTGCGCCGGGTCGCGGCGTTTGTCCTTGCGCCTTACCTCGCCTGGGTGACATTCGCCGCCTATCTCAACTACCGCGTCGTTCTGCTGAACGGGCCGTTCGGCGCCGCGTCATGACCCTCGATTTCGCCTCGCCGCGCTTTCTGGATGCGCTGATGGTCTTCATTGCGCTGGAGGCCGCTGCGCTGTTTGTCCTGTTTCCATCGCTGAGGCGCGCGGCCGACATCTGGCTGACCCTCGCCTCCGGCGCGGCGCTGATGCTGGCGGTCAGGGTCGCGCTCGCTGACAGCGGATCGCTTGCAATGGGCGCGGTTCTTGGCGTCGCGCTTGTCGCGCATTTGCTCTATCTGCGCGCACGGATTGGAAAATGAACAAGTTAACTCCTACGCAGGTTCGCCGGCGCCGGATCACGGCAAGGGAGTCGAGTTTTCTTTCGCAAAATGCGGTTTATTTCGACGGGCGATCCGTTTAAACCCGCTATCTGACAACAAAACGTCGAGGCGTAATGTCGCTTCACGAATCCGGAGGAATTTGAATGCGTTCTATGAGAACAGGTCTGCTCGCCGCCGCCGGCGCGCTGGCGCTCGCCGCTTGCGGCGGGTCCAACGAGTCCTCGTCGTCGTCGACATCTGCGCCGGCCGCTGAAACGGCCGCAGTCGCTGAACCGGCGCCGGCCGAACCTGCCGCGATTGAACCCGCCACGGTTGAGACGACCGTTGCGCCCGACGCCGGCGCTGCGACGCATTCCGACGCGACCATGACCGCCCCCGAGGCCGCGGATGCCGCGCCTGACGCGGCCATTGTGCCCGCCGCAGCAGCGGCCGCCGCCGACGGCGAGAATTATGCAGCCTTCACAGGCGACGCCGCCGCGGGCAAAAGGGTTTTCGTCAAATGCCTCGCCTGCCATGTGGTGACGCAGGGGCAGAACCGGGTCGGGCCGTCTTTGTACGGAATTGTCGGCCGGCCCGCAGGATCGATCGCCGGATTTGCCTATTCGCCGGCGAACAAGAATTCCGGCATCACATGGACGGAAGACGTGATGTTCGCCTATCTGAAAAATCCGCAGGCCTATATTCCGGGCACGAAGATGGTGTTTCCGGGCCTGCCAAGCGGTCAGGACCGCGCTGACGTCATCGCGTATCTGAAATCGGTCGCCCCGTAAGAGGCGCCTGAGGTCTACCGAAAATTCGGCGGCGCGGGGCTTCCACCCCGCGCCGTTTTCTTTTCGTGACGGGCCAAGGGGATTGCGCTATCGCTCCCGAATGTCTCGGAGCGCAGTTTGCTGATGGCGGCGGCATTTCCTTTTTCGGCGATCGTCGGCCAGGAAGACATGAAGCGCGCGCTGTTGATCGCGGCGGTCGATCCGCGCGTCGGCGGCGTATTGGCGTTCGGCGACCGGGGGTCGGGAAAGTCGACCGCCATCCGCGCTCTTGCTGCGCTGTTGCCGAAAATCGACGTTGTCGTTGGCTGTCCCTTTCGATGCGACCCGGCCGCGCCGGCGCCGTCTTGCGATTATTGTTCCCGGCAAAAGTCAGACGCGCGAAAATCGTCGCAGGAACCTGCGCCGGTCGTCGATCTACCGCTCGGTGCGACCGAGGACCGCGTGGTCGGCGCGCTTGACCTCGAACGCGCTCTTGCGCGCGGGGAAAAGCGGTTCGAGCCGGGGCTTCTGGCGCGCGCGCATCGCGGATTTCTCTATATCGACGAGGTCAATCTTCTCGAAGACCATATTGTCGACCTTCTGCTTGATGTCGCGGCCTCCGGCGAGAATGTCGTCGAGCGCGAAGGTCTTTCGGTGCGCCATCCGGCGCGGTTCGTTTTGGTCGGCAGCGGCAATCCTGAAGAAGGAGAACTTCGGCCGCAACTCCTCGATCGCTTCGGATTGTCGGTCGATGTTCGCACCACAGCGGACCTTCGGGAGCGCATAGACGTCGTGAAGCGCCGCGACGCGTTCGATCGCAATCCGGAAGACTTTATCCGGCAGTGGTCGCGCAGGGATTCCGCGATCCGTAAAAAGATTACGGCGGCGCGCGAACGCCTGCCGGCAATTGACGCGCCGGACAGCACGCTCGAATATGCCGCGCGCCTGTGCATGACGCTCGGTTCGGACGGCTTGCGCGGCGAACTGACTTTGCTGCGCGCGGCGCGCGCCTTTGCGGCGCTCGAAGGAGCAGATGTCGTCGGCGTCACTCAGGTGAGGGCCGTTGCGCCGATGGCGCTGCGTCATCGTTTGCGCAAAGACCCGCTCGATGAGTCGGACGGCGGCGCTCGTGTCGAACGCGCGCTTGCCGAGATGGCGGCGTGACAGGATCTGCCACTGAACCCGCGGGCTCCGTTGTTCTGGCGGCCCAGGCGGCGGCGTTGCTTGCTGTCGATCCGCGAAGTCTTGGCGGCGTCGTCTTGCGCGCCGCGCCGTCGCCTGCGCTTGATCGCTGGCTCGACTATTTTCGCGCCTTGCAGCCGGAGAATTCGCCCTGGCGAAAACTTCCGGCCGGCGCCCAGACGTCGCGTCTTTCCGGCGGGATTGATCTTGCGGCCTCGCTCGCCGCCGGCAAGCCGCTTTTCGAACGGGGCCTCCTCGCCGAAGCGGACGGCGGCGTCATCATTGCGCCAATGGGCGAGCGGATCGAGCCGGACATCGCCGCGCTTTTGTCAGCGGCGCTCGACGAGAAATCCGTGCGCACGGAGCGGGACGGATTCAGCCGGATCGACGCGGCGTGTTTTTCCGTCGTCCTGATCGATGAAAGCGCAAGCGAGGACGAAAGCATTCCGGCGCGCCTCGCCGAACGCCTCGCATTCGCCATCGATCTGATCGGTTCGGGGCGCGAATCCGCATTTGAGGGCGCGCCTCGCCGCGCGCAGATCGAGCGTGCGCAGGCCCGGCTTTCTTCCGTTGTCGTGCCTGACACTCTCCTTGAGGCGCTTGGCGCCGCGGCGATGCGCGCTGGCGTATTCTCGATCCGAGCGTTTTGCTTCGTCCATGCGGCGGCGCGCGCGGCGGCCGCGCTTGGCGGGCGCGCACATGCCTCGACTGAGGACGCGATGCTCGCCGCCGCGCTCGTCATCGCTCCGCGCGCCATAAGAATTCCGGATGAGGCGCGCGATGAAGCGCCCCCGCCGGACCGCGACGACGCCGGCGGCGAAACACAGACCGAAAGCAAGAGCGGCGGCGAGATCGACGACCAGATCATCGCAGCGGTCAAATCCGCCATCGACGCCGATCTCCTGAATGGCGGCCTTGCCGCGCGCGCTCGCGGCGCGAGGTCCTCCGGCAAATCAGGCGCTGCACGCAAATCGATCTTGAAAGGGCGGCCCTACGGGTCGCGGCGCGGCGATCCGGCCGATGGCGGACGCCTTGCGCTTATCGACACGCTGCGCGCGGCGGCGCCCTGGCAGAAAATCAGGGGACGGACCGATCCCTCTCAACCGATCGCAATCCGCCGCGACGATCTCCGTATTTCACGCTTTCGCCGGCGCGAGCAGTCGCTGACGATTTTTGTCGTCGACGCGTCCGGTTCCGCTGCGATGCAGCGCCTTGGCGAGACCAAAGGCGCTATCGAACAACTCTTCGCCCGGTCTTATTCACGCCGGGACGAAGTGGCGCTGATCGCCTTCAGAAAGGCCGGCGCCGAACTTTTGGTGCCGCCGACACGCTCGCTCGTTCGGGCGCGGCGGCTTCTGGCGGAATTGCCGGGCGGCGGCGGCACGCCCCTCGCCGCGGGCATTGACGCGGCAAACCTCCTCGCGGCGCAGGCGTTTGCGCGTGGACGAACGCCGACGATCGTTCTGATGTCCGATGGACGCGCCAATGTCGCGCTGAACGGCGAGGGCGGACGGGAAGCCGCGCAGCGCGACGCGATCGCCGCCTCGCGCCGCCTTCGCGCGCGGACGCTTCGTGTGCTCTTCTTCGATACGTCGATGCGGCCGGAACCGTTGGCGGTGTCTCTTGCGAAGGAAATGGGCGCCGCTTACCTGCCCTTGCCGCAGGCGGATGCGCGCCTCGTTGCTGCAGCTGTCGCGCGAGAGGGAGCGCGTGCGCGATGACCGCCGGCAAGCCGCGTTGGGAGCGCGACGGCGCAGACTGGCCGCACCGCGAGGCGAGCGCCTTTCATTCGGCGGGCGGCGTTAATTGGCATGTGCAGCGATATGGGCGCGGGCCTTCCGTCCTCATGTTGCACGGCACCGGCGCGTCAACCCATTCCTGGGCGGATGTCGGAACGGCCCTCGCCAAGGATTTTGCGATCGTTGCAGTGGATCTTCCGGGCCATGGGTTTTCATCAACGCCATCGAGCGCCGGCATGACTCTCACTGGCATGGCGGCCTCGATCGCCGCGCTCCTTGACAGTCTTCGGATCAAGCCAGTCGTCATTGCAGGGCATTCGGCGGGCGCGGCCGTGATGGTCGAATTGATAGTCAGCCGCGGCGTAAGTCCGGAGGCTGCGCTCAGCGTCAACGGCGCCTTTGCGCCCTTCGGCGGCGCCGGCGCTTTCCTGTTCCCGATGATGGCAAAGCTGCTCGCGCTAAACCCCTTTGTTCCGGCGCTCTTCGCGCAAGGCGCCGCGCGGCGAGAGCGGGTCGAAACGCTGATAAAAGGAACCGGGTCCACCCTGCCTGATCGCAATGTCGATCTTTATGCGCGCTTGCTCGGGTGTTCCGGGCACGTCGCCGGCGCGCTTCGCATGATGGCGAACTGGGACGTCGCGCCGCTGCGCGCAAAGCTTTCGCAGTTAAGACCGCGTGCGGTTTTCGCCGCGGGAGAAAACGATCGCGCTGTGCCCCCGGCGATCGCGGCGGAGGCTGCGCGTCTTGCCGAAGGGGGGACCTATCGCCTGTTTCCGGGACTGGGCCATCTGGCGCATGAAGAAAATCCCGCGACATTCGCCGCGCTGATTCGTGAAATCGCTGCGGCGCCGTAAAGGCGCTGTCGCGGCTTGCGAAGCGCAAGATGGCGCATCATGATGTCAACTTATGTTGACAGGTCTAGATCGCCCCAAGCCAGACGCGCAACATCGCCCGCATGCGGTTGTCATCGGCAGCGGCTTCGGCGGCCTTGCTGCCGCGGTTCGTCTTGGCGCGCGCGGCTATCGCGTCACGGTGCTCGAACGGCTCGATGCGCCGGGCGGGCGCGCTTACGTCTTCCGGCAGGACGGGTTCACGTTTGACGCAGGGCCGACGATCATCACTGCGCCATTCCTCTTTGGGGATCTCTGGCGCCTCTGCGGACGCGATATCGCGGAAGACGTGACGCTGCTGCCGGTCGATCCCTTCTACACGATCCGGTTCGATGACGGCTCGTCTTTCCGCTATACGGGCGACGCCGATGAAATGCGCCGCGAAGTGGCGCGGATCTCGCCGGGCGATGTGCCCGGCTATGAGCGCTTCATGAAGGCGAGCCGGGAGATTTGCGACGTCGCCTTTGAACAGCTCGGTCATGTCCCCTTTGGCGATTTTACCGACATGGTGCGGGTCATTCCGGACCTTATTCGGCTTGGCGGGCGCTTGTCGGTCTACGATCTCGTTTCAAAATACATCCGCGATCCGCGCCTGCGGATCGTGTTCAGTTTTCATCCGCTGCTCATCGGTGGCAATCCGTTCAGCGCGACGGCGGTTTATGCGCTCATTCCCCATCTCGAACGGCGCTGGGGCGTCCATTGCGCAGTAGGCGGGACCGGCGCGCTAGTCAGCGGCCTGGTAAAATTGATCCGCGGGCAGGGCGGCGATGTGCGCTGCTCAGCGGAAGTATCCGAAATTCTCGTCGAAGACGGCGCCGCAATCGGCGTCAGGCTCGCAGGAGGCGAAGCGATTGCGGCGGATATCGTCGTTTCAAACGCTGATGCGTCGACGACGCTTCGCAGCCTGCTGCCGCCGTCGGCGCCGCGACGCTGGTCCGGCGCCAGGGTCGAGAACGCGCGTCATTCGATGAGCCTCTTCGTCTGGTATTTCGGGACGCGGAAAAAATTCCATGACGTCGGTCATCACACCATCGTCCTCGGACCGCGCTATCGCGGCCTTCTCGACGATATATTCCGGCGCAAATTGCTGGCCGAGGATTTCAGCCTCTATCTTCACCGCCCGACGGCGGCGGACGCTTCTCTGGCGCCGGAAGGATGCGATGCCTTTTACGTGCTCTCGCCGACGCCGCATCTTGGATCCGGCGTCGATTGGCGCGCGCAGGCGGAAACCTACCGCAAGGCGATCGCGCAGCGGCTCCATGAAACCATGATGCCGGGCTTCGAGTCTGAAATCGTCACGTCCCGGATGATGACGCCGCTCGATTTTCAGGACCGCCTTGGCTCCTATCTCGGCGCGGCCTTCAGCCTTGAGCCGACGCTCACCCAGAGCGCGTGGTTCCGTCCCCATAACAGGAGCGGCGACATCAGGAATTTTTATCTCGTCGGCGCGGGAACCCATCCGGGCGCCGGATTGCCCGGCGTCCTGTCATCAGCGCGCGTGCTCGACACGGTCGTGCCGCCGGCGGCGGAGCTCTGCGCGTGACCGTGGTTGAAGCAGCAGACGTCGAGGCCTGCGCTGCGGCGATCCGCGGCGGCTCGAAAACCTTTTTCGCCGCGTCGCTGCTTCTACCGAAGGAAACGCGGCTCGCCGCTTATGCGATCTATGCGTTTTGCCGGTACTCCGACGACGCGATCGACATCGCTAATGGCGATCGCGCCGCACTCGACAATCTGCGTCTCCGTCTCGATCGCATCTATGCGGGGCGCCCGGCCGATCATTTCGCCGACCGCGCCTTCGCCGATGTCGCCGCGCGCCGCGCCATCCCGCGCGCCTTGCCGGAAGCGTTGCTTGACGGCTTTGAGTGGGATGTCGACCAGCGACGCTATGCGACCCTTGCCGATCTGGAGGACTACGCCGCCCGGGTCGCCGGGGCCGTCGGCGCCATCATGGCCTGCCTGATGGACGCGCGTTCGCGTGAGGCGTTGGCGCGCGCAACCGATCTCGGCACGGCGATGCAACTGACGAACATTGCGCGCGACGTCGGCGAAGATGCGCGCGCAGGCAGGCTCTACCTGCCGCTCGAATGGATGGCGGACGCGGGCGTTGATCCCGACGCATTTCTCGACCGCCCGGAATTTTCTCCGGCGCTCGGCGGTGTCGTCGAGCGCCTGTTGATGCGCGCTGAGGAACTATACCGGCGCGGCGGAACCGGGATCGCGTATCTGCCCGCCGACTGCCGCGCCGCGATCAGCGCCGCCCAACTCATTTACGCCGATATCGGGCGCGAGATTGGCGCGCGGAGGTTCGACAGCGTCACCGCGCGCGCTGTCGTGCCGAAACGGCGAAAGCTCGCGCTTCTCGCGCAGGCGCTGATCGGCGAACCGCGCGACCACGCTTTGCGCGCTCTGCCTCCCCTTGGCGCGAACGCCTTTCTTGTCGAGGCGGCCTATTCTTTGAACGCGCATACGGCGCCGCTGACGTTCGACGACCGGCTCGCCGGCGTCATCGATCTCCTGTCGCGGCTTGAACGGCGCGAGCGGCTGCACGGCGCCGCGGCGCACTGAGGAATTCCCTCGATGGACCAGCGGAATATTCTCATTTTTTTCGAGACCGTGATCTTCTCGACCCTCGTTCTCGGCTGGGCGTCCTGGGAGTTCTTTTCCGTCAGCCGCCTTCAGAAGAAACAGAAACAGGAAGACGCCGCGAAAGCGGCGACCGCTTCGGAAGACACCGACAATCAGAAGTCGTGACGCGGCATCCGAAACGGCAGCATCGCCCGCACAAGCGGCGATCGCAGACGTTCTCCCGAAAGGCTTTCGTGAAAACCGCGGCGGGGTATTCCCCCGATTGTAGTTTCGACGATGGAGCGGCTGTAAAATGGGGCATCCTCAAGCGTGCGCACGATCTTGACGCCTGCGCTTTCGTCGGCGCCGGCGCGGCGCGGCATTCGGAATAGCGGCGTCGGCGGCGCTGACTTCATCAGGGGCGGCGCTTGCTCTGCGACTGCACCGGTCTCGCTGATTTCGATCGCGAGGCGCCGTGGCGGCCCGTTGCGCGGCATCGTGTCGTATAAAATGAGCGGCGCCGCGTCCTTTGCGGAGAGCCTCGCCCAGTCCCAAGACTGAAATGCCTCTTCAAGCGGTTCCTCGCCGTCGTTCGAGTCGAAATATCCCTCGCCGCGCCAGGAGAGAGGCGGGTCGCGCATTTCAACTTCGCAGTCGGCGCAAGGCGATAGCGGCCGCCAGCGATGGCGGCCGGCCGCGTCGATCGCGAAGGTTCGGTCCGTTAGCGCGCGCGGTCGAATTTTCACGACGCCGCGCACGGCGCGAGGGAAGGGCGCCGCGCGCTCGTCGATTGCGATCAAGAGCGCTCCGTCCCGCCAGGTGAGGCTGCTGGCGCCGATGTGAAATCGCTCGCGGGCGATGACGACGCGAGCCGACGACCGCTCCGTCATCGTCCAGCGGGGCTGTTCGCCGTACAGCGCGACATTGAGCGCGCAATGGTCGCCGGGACGCGCGCGATTCGACCACGCGTAATACGGCGAGAAAACGCTGCCGACGAAGGCGATGATCGTGAGCGCGTGCGCGCCGTCGGCGCTCTCGGCGTCGAAATACCACCAACGATAGCCGTTCGGGCGAACGGTCAGGTCAAACCGAATTCGTTCATCAAGCATGTCGCCGCCGCCATTCCCGATAAGGCCGCCATCGGTACGCCTGGTCCCGGATGAACGCTCCCGCCGGCGAGGTAAAGTCCCGGAATTTTCGTCCTGACGCCGGGACGCTCAAAAGTCGCGCGCCATCCATGCGACGGCGCCCCGTAAAGGGCGCCCTCCGTACCCGGATAGTCACGCGCGAAATCGGCGGGCGTCATTGCTATGGACGAAGCGACGTCAAGCGAAAGCCCGCAAGCGTCAAGTTGCGCGAGCATGGCGCTGCGGACGGCGTCTGTCGCTTCAGGCGACAGATCGCGAAGGCCGGCTGGCGCATTGACGAGGCAGAAAAGCGGTTGCGGCCCGGGTGTCTCCGGCGCCGGCGCCCAGACATAGGTCGTCGGTTGGCGCGGCGCCTCGGCCATATCGAAAACGCTGTCGAACTCGGCCTTGTAGTCGTCGGAAAAGAAGACATTGTGGCGGTCGAGGGGAAAACCTGACGGCGTCGCGGACAGCGCGAAAGTGATCGCAGATTGCGAGCGCTGCTGAGGCCCATGTGAAATCGAAGTTGCGGCGGAGGGGCCGAAATGACCGGCGCGAAGCGCCGAGACGTCTGCGTTCAGAATGACAGCGTCCGCGGCAAGGCGTTCGCCATTCGCTAGGAGGACGCCGGTGACCCGGCCCCCGTCAACACAAATTTCCGCTGCGGTCGCCTTGTACCGGAACTCCGCGCCGCGCGCTGTCGCAAGACGAGCGACAGTGCGCGCAACGCCAGCCATCCCGTCACGCGGCGCCCAGACGCCATCCTTTTCGACATGCGCGATCAGCATCAGTGTCGCCGGCGCCTTGAACGGGGAAGAGCCGCAATAGGTCGCGTAGCGGGCGAACAGCTGCCGCAGCCGGGGATCGTGAAAATAGCGTCCAAGCGCGGCCCAGTAAGTTCGAAAGGGATCGATCGCCAGAAGGCGAAACGGTCCTGCGGCGCGCAACATACCTCCCATGCTGGGCGCGGGCGCACGCAGAAACGAGTCGCGGAGCGTTTCGAAGATTCGTCGCGCATCCGACAGAAACTGCGAATAGCGAATCGCCTCTTCGCGGTTCGAAAACGCGGCGACAGCCTCGATTGAGGCGCGATCGTCGGCGAGAAGGTCAAAACGCGTTCCGTCGCGCCAGCCATGCCGCGCCAGAATGGCGAGCCGGTCGCATGGCGATTCGGCGTCGAAGTCGGCGCCGGCGCGCGCGAAAAGCGCCTCGAAAACCCATTTCATGGTGAGAACAGTCGGGCCGATGTCGATCATGCGCCCGCCGATAGTCGCCTGCCGCATCTTGCCGCCGGGGCTGGCGGCGCGTTCAAGCACGGTGACGCTGGCGCGGCCCGAAAGCGTGAGCGCGCCGCTAAGGCCGCCCATGCCTGCGCCGATGATGACGATCCGCTTTTCCGCCGGGATGACGCACCTCACCGGACGCGCGCCGATTGACCGGCCTGGAAAAGGCGTCCATGTTCATGGACGGTAGCAGGCGACAACCAAAAGTGACAGTCGCTCAATGAACCCGCCGGAGAACGCGATGCCGGACAGCGCATTGGACGTGACGGCCCTGATTGAGACGCGGCTTGAATTGGCGCTTTCGCGCGCCGCTTCGCCGGAATGCCCGCCGAAACTCGCTTCGGCGATGCGCCATGCGGTTTTCCCCGGCGGCGCGCGTGTCCGTCCCCAGCTTTGTCTCGCCGTCGCGAATTCCTGCGGCGACCGGAACCTTCGCCTCGCCATTTCTGCGGGCGCGGCGATCGAGCTCTTTCACTGCGCCTCGCTCGTTCATGACGATCTTCCCTGTTTTGACGCGGCCGATACGCGCCGGGGACGGCCATCCGTCCACGTAGCGTTCGGCGAACCTCTCGCGGTTCTCGCCGGCGACGGCCTCATCGTTCTCGGTTTCGAAACGCTGGCGCTCGACTGCGCGGCGTCGACAGACCGTTTTGCGGCGCTTTTTTCAACGCTCGCCAGCGCTGTCGGCGCGCCGCGCGGCATCGTCGCCGGCCAGGCTTGGGAAAGCGAATCCGCCGTCAATCTGCGCCAATATCAGCGCGCGAAGACGGGCGCGTTGTTTGTCGCCGCGACCATGATGGGCGCGATCGCCTCCGGCGCCGAGCCGCAAGGATGGCGCACGCTCGGCGACCGCATGGGCGAGGCTTATCAGGTCGCCGACGATATCCGCGATGTTGCGGAAACAGCCGCCGAAACCGGCAAACCTGAAGGCCAGGACGCCGCCCACGACCGGCCGAATACGGCGCGTGAACTGGGCCTCGACGGCGCGCTCGATCTTCTTGACGCGCTGCTCGCCGACGCTGCGGCGTCCATTCCGGAATGCGACGGCGCGGGCGCGCTTCGCGCGCTAGTCAGCATGCAGGCGGCGCGCCTGACGCCGAAGCATCTTGTCCGCCACCCGGTCTGATCAGTCCTGGCGCGAGCGCTGGATCAACTGGCGCAATCGCCGCATCGCCGATCCCGGTTTTCAGCGATGGGCGGCGGCGTTTCCCCTAACGAAACCGATCGCTGACAAAAACGCGCAAGCGCTGTTCGATCTTTGCGCCGGCTTTGTTTATTCGCAAACGCTCTCCGCCGCGGCGGAACTGGAGCTTTTCGATTACCTCTCGGATGGCGCGCGCGATCTTTCAGAAATCGCGCGTGCGGCGCAGCTGCCGGAAGCCTCGGCGTTGACTCTGCTGCGCGCAGGCGCATCGCTTGGCCTGTTCGAAGAAGTTGCGCCTGCGCGCTTTGCGCTGGGCGAGGGCGGCGCCGCGCTTCTTGCCAATCCGGGCGTCATCGCCATGATCGCGCATCATAAATCGCTTTATCGCGACCTCGCCGATCCGGTGACGCTCCTGCGCGAGCGGCCCAAAGATACCGCGCTCGCCCGTTTTTGGCGCTATCCTGTCGCCGCCGATCGAACCGCGCTCTCGGGAGATGATGTCGCTTCCTACTCTGCGCTGATGGCCGCGTCGCAGTCTTTCATCGCGGCTGACGTTCTCGCCGCGTATTCGCTCCAAAGGCATAAGATTTTACTCGATATTGGCGGAGGCGAGGGCGCTTTCCTCGGCAAAGCGCTGACGCGCTATCCGGGGCTTCAAGGCATGTTGTTCGATTTGCCGGCGGTCACCGAAATCGCTCGCGAAAAGCTCGCCGCCGCCGGTCTTTCGTCACGCGTGCGAATCGAAAGCGGCGATTTCTATCGCGACGCGCTGCCAAAAGGCGCCGATATCGCGACGCTCATCCGCGTACTTCACGACCATGATGACGATAAGGCGCTCGCAATTCTGAAGGCCGCTTTTGCTGCACTGCAGCCAAAAGGCAGGCTCGTCATTGCGGAGCCGATGGCCGCGACGCGCGGCGCCGAAGCGATGGGAAACGCCTATTTCGGGCTCTATTTGCTGGCGATGGGAAGCGGGCGGCCGCGGACTGCCGGCGAAATAAAAGCGCTTCTCCAGGAAGCAGGATTTCGCAATGCACAAATTTTCCGAACCCATCGGCCTTTGCTGGTCAGCGTGATTGCGGGGACGGCGTGAGCGCGGGCGTTTACTTTGCTTGACACACAAAAATGTCAACCTAGAGTGACACCATGCAATTCGTGCCCCTCGACACGCCGCCTGCATCGCCCCTGAGGGGTGGAGAGTTTGCGCCAGTCGAATTGCGATCGACCGCCGTCATCTTTCGAGGCTCGCGCGACATCGCCGCTGAAAGCGTCACGCTGCTCGCGCCGGGCGCCAACGACCTAGTCGTCGATATCGACTTTAGCGGCGTCTCGACCGGCACTGAGCGGTTGATGTGGTCGAGCGAAATGCCGGCCTTTCCCGGTCTCGGTTACCCGCTCGTTCCGGGATATGAATCAGTAGGACGCGTCATCGCCGCCGGCGCCGAAGCAGAATCGCGGATCGGCGAAACCGTATTCGTGCCGGGATCGCGCGGCTTCAAGGACGTGCGCGGCTTGTTTGGCGGCGCCGCCTCGCGCGTTGTCGTCGCCGCAGACCGCGCCGCGACGATCGATCCGGCCCTTGGCGACAAGGGCGCGCTCTTCGCCCTCGCCGCGACCGCCTATCACGCGATCAACGGACACAAGGCGCCCGATCTCATTGTCGGTCACGGCGTCCTCGGACGGCTGCTTGCGCGTCTTGCGATCGCGCTTGGCGGCGAAGCGCCGGTTGTTTGGGAAATCGATCCTGACCGGGCATTCGCCGATGGTTACGCCGTTATTGAGCCCGATCTCGACGGACGGCGCGACTATAGCGCGATCTATGACGCAAGCGGCGACGCTGCGATCCTTGACGAACTCGTCAGCCGCCTCGCGCCAAAGGGCGAGATTACGCTGGCGGGATTTTACCGCGACCGGCCGTCTTTCAATTTCGCGCCGGCCTTCATGCGCGAGGCGCGGCTGCGCATCGCCGCCGAATGGTCGCGCGAAGATCTGTCTGCCGTCATCGGACTGGTCGCCTCCGGCGCCCTGTCGCTCGACGGGCTTATCACGCACACGCGCGACATCGGTGCGGCGTCCGAAGCTTACGACACTGCTTTCGGCGATCCGCTTTGCCTGAAAATGATCATCGACTGGAGAGAGCTTCATGGCCGCATCGTTTGACGCGCCTGAACCGCGTTCGGCGGCGACGCCGACAGCCGCACTGCGCGCAGGCCTCCTCGCGGAGGCGGCGATCGAGCCGGAGCCCGCTCCCTCGGGCGAAGTGAAGAAAGAAACGCAGATTATCGCCATCTACGGCAAGGGCGGCATCGGCAAGAGTTTCACGCTCGCCAATCTTTCCTACATGATGGCGCAGACGGGGAAGAAGGTTCTTCTCATCGGCTGCGACCCGAAGAGCGATACGACCTCGCTTCTGTTCGGCGGCCGCGCCTGCCCGACGATCATCG
>CAZHUI010000040.1:0-27960 GCA_964535605.1 uncultured Caulobacterales bacterium | reverse complement strand
GGCCGGCCGCCTGCACCGGGCTCTCGGCCGATTCGTCCTCGATGAAGTCGCCGAAGTACGAGTCGTCCGAGTCGCCGATCGGGCGATCGAGCGAGATCGGGTGCTTCGAGATCTTCATCACGCGCTTGGCCTCGTCGACCGAGATGCCGCTGGCCTCGGCGACCTCCTCGACGGAGGGCTCGCGGCCCTTCTGCTGCAACAGCTTCTTCGAGGCGTTGCGCAGCTTGCTCATCGTCTCGATCATGTGGACCGGGATGCGGATCGTGCGCGCCTGATCGGCGATCGAACGCGTTATCGCCTGCCGGATCCACCACGTCGCATAGGTCGAAAACTTGTAGCCGCGGCGGTACTCGAATTTATCGACCGCCTTCATGAGGCCGATGTTCCCCTCCTGAATGAGGTCGAGAAACTGCAGCCCGCGGTTGGTGTATTTCTTGGCGATCGAGATGACGAGGCGGAGGTTGGCCTCGACCATTTCCTTCTTCGCCTGCCGGGCCTCGCGCTCGCCTTTCTGGACGGTCTGCACGATGCGGCGGAAATCCTTGACGGTAAGGCCCGTCTCCGTCGAGAGCTTGCCAATCTCTTCGCGCAGCTGGACGATCGACTTCTCGCCCTTGGCTGTGAAGTTTTTCCAGCCCTTGCCGGTTTTCTCGCTAAGGCGCTCGAGCCAGTCGGGGTCAAGCTCGTGGCCGAGATATTCGTTGAGGAACTCGCGCCGGTTGACGCCGTAATTGTCGGCGAGCCGCACGAGCTTGCCTTCGAGGGCCATCAGTCGACGATTGATGTCGTAAAGCTGTTCCACGAGCGCTTCGATGCGCTGGTTGTTGAGGCGCACCGAACGGACACGCTCAACAATTTCCTTTTGCAGCTTCTTGAAGCGCTTGCCTTGCGAAGATGAAAGCTCAGAGCCTTTCAGCTCTTCTTCAATCATGATGTCCTGCAGGCGGCGGAGTTTTTTGTAGTCGTCCGAGATTGCGTCAAAGGTCTGCATCACGCCGTCGCGCAGTTCGGCTTCCATCGCCGACAGTGAAAGCGCGCCCTCGTCGAATTCGTCCTCGTCGTCCTCGCCAAGCGGAACCGCTTCTTCAAGGCGTGTCGCTTCTTCCTGCTGCACGCGCGCCGCGATTTCCGGCTGCGTCATGTCGGGGCGCGCTTCCGGGCCGCCGCCATAGGTCGCGTCAAGATCAATGATATCGCGCAGTAGCACGCGCCCGTCGCGCAGTTCGTCGCGCCAGACGGTGATCGCTTCGAAAGTCAGCGAGCTTTCGCAAAGCGCGCGGATCATCGTCTCGCGGCCTGCCTCGATGCGCTTGGCGATGGCGATTTCGCCCTCGCGCGACAAGAGTTCGACCGAACCCATTTCGCGCAGATACATGCGCACCGGGTCATCGGTGCGATCGCCGGAGGCGCCGGCGTTTCCGGCGACCGCGCGCTCTTCGCGTTTTGCGACCGCTCTGCTTGGGCCTTCTTCCTCGGCGTCGTCGTCGCCGCCGTCGCGCGCGGCTTCCTCGTCTTCTTCATCATGCTCGACGACATTGATGCCCATCTCGGAGAGCTGGGCCATCACGTCTTCGATCTGCTCGGAAGAAAACTCCGCTGACGGAAGGATCGAGTTCAACTCGTCATAGGTGACGTAGCCGCGGGCCTTCGCCGATTTGATGAGTTTTTTTACCTCGGCGTCCGTGAGGTCGAGGATCGGGCCGTCCTTCGTTTCGGCTTCGGGAACTTCTTTTTCGGCCTTCTTCGCCATTCAAAATCCGCCTTCGTCCTTGGCGCCGCCGCGCCGATTCCGGTTGACGTCACGGCTCGCGTTTTCGCGTCGTGACGCTCGCTCTCATTTTTTCCAGCCGGTCGCTAAGATCGCCCGCGCTCGCCCCGCCGTCCTCGTCCAATCCCTTGAGGGGATCGGATGCGGCCAACGCATCGCGCGCCGTCACGGCGGCTTTCCATCGATCGGCTCCGTCAAAAAACGACTGAGCTGCTGTCTCGGCGACCTCGCTGCGCGCTTCCGTCACATGCAAATGCCGCCGAAGGGCGTCGGTCCACCCCCGTTCGACGTCGTTCAGCTCAGCGCCCGGCCGAAGGAATTTCAAAATGGACAGCGTCTCGTCAGTGAGAATGCGCTGCAATGTCCCGGCCTCAGGCGTTTTTTGCAAATGGGCCGTGAGCCCGTCACTGTCAAGGCCGGGATCGGCGAAGAGCGCGGCCAGCGCTTTGGAGAGCAGGGCGTCGAGCCCAGGGTCGGTTAACCGCAAGGAAAGGAACGCCTCTTCCTGCGCCTGAACGAGCGCCGGGCAGCGAATGGCGGAGAGAACGAGAGGCGCTTCCCGGCGAAATGCGGTCGGGGCCCCGGTACGTCTGAGGTCCGCCGTTTGCCGGATGGGCTCCGGCCCGCGCCCCCGCCGATAGGGCTTGCCGCCCTGCGGCGATGACAGGCGGTCTTCCCGGCGCGCCGCGGGCGGCGGCGCAAACATCGCCTGCAGCCGACCAGCCATGTCGGCGCCATAGGCGCTGCGGACATCCTTGTCGGCGATGCTGCGGACAAGGGTTCTAAGATGCGAACGCAGCGCCGCGCGGCGCTCCGGCGTGTCGAGCGGGCGCGCGGAAGTCTCGCGCGCCCACAGGACATCGGCGAGACTTTCGGGCCGCTCTAGCAGGGCGGCGAAGGCGCCCGGACCGGCTCGCCTGACAAGATCGTCCGGGTCCTGACCATCGGGCAGGAAAATGAACCGCAGCGACTTGCCCGGCTTCAGCAGCGGCAGCGCTCGATCGACGGCGCGATGCGCGGCGTTGACGCCCGCCTTGTCGCCGTCGAAACACAGAACCGGCTCGTCCGACTGGCGCCAAAGCAGCGCCAGCTGCGCGTCGGTCAGCGCCGTGCCGAGGGGCGCGACGGCTGTCAGAAAGCCCGCGCCACAAAGCGCGATGACATCCATATAGCCTTCGCAGACGATCAGCGGCGCGCCAGACTTTGCCGCTTCCGCGCGCGCGGCGTTATAGTTGTAGAGAACGTCGCTCTTGTGAAAAAGCGGCGTTTCCGGGGAATTGAGATATTTGGCGCGCGCATCGGCCTCAAGCGCGCGCCCGCCGAAAGCGATTGTCTGATCGCGGGCTCCGATGATAGGGAACATCACGCGATTGCGGAAGCGATCGTAAGTCGCTCCCCCGTCGTCTGGCTTGATGATCAGGCCCGCTTCAATGAGCGTTGCTTCAAGAAAACCCTTGTTGACGAGATGATCTTTGAGCGCTGTTCGCTCAGACGGCGCATGGCCGAGGCGAAACGCGCGCATCTGGTCTTCGTTGACGCCGCGTTGCGCGAGATAGTCGAGCGCATGGCGTCCTTGCGCGCGGCGCAACATCGCCGCGAAATAATCGGTCGCCGCCTCGCATGCCTCGACGAGGCCTTTGCGCCGCGCGGCGTCTTCGTCCGCCTGCGGCGTGGACTTCGGCAGGTCGAGCCCTGCTTCCTCCGCAAGTTTCTCAACAGCCTCTGGAAAGGACAGACCCTGCGTTTCCGTCAGGAATTTTATGATGTCGCCGTGATTGCCCGTCGCGAAGCAGTGATAGCTGCGCCGGTTGTCGTCGACCGTAAAGGACGGCGTTTTCTCCTTCTTGAAAGGCGACAATCCCCAGAAGGCGTTGCCGCGCTTTTGCAGCTTGACGCTTCGCCCGATCACATCTGACGGGCGCAGCCTGGCGCGCAGCTCGTCTAGGAAATCGGGAGTGAAGCGGGCCATAACCGTGCTAAATAGCCTATTCGGCGCGAACGGCGCCTTGTTCGATTTTCCCCATGGACCCTGCGATAACGGCCTACAACGCTTCCCAATCCGCCGGCGACAGGGCGATCTGCGATCGGCTCGCGGCGTTCATCTCCCGGCATCTCCCGAAAGCGGCGGGAAAGGTCTGGCACGGCGGACCGGTCTGGTTCCTCGACGGCAATCCGATCGCGGGTTATTGGGTGCGAAAGTCCGGCGTTCAATTGCTGTTCTGGAGCGGCCAGTCTTTTGACGAACCGGGTCTCGAAGCCGTCGGGAAATTCAAGTCTGCGCAGTCCGTCTTCACTGACGCCGGCCATATCAAGTCGGCGGATATGCGACGATGGCTGAAGGCCGCCGCACTGATCCAGTGGGACTATAAGAACATCGTGAAGCGACGAGGCCGGCTGGAGAAAATCGGCGATTGGTGACGGCCCATTTGCGCGGGCCGTCACCTTTCAAGTTCATCCCAAATGCTTCTTCATCAAGGCGCCGGCGCGGCCGAAATCCATGGCGCCGGAATAGCGCTCCTTGAGCGTGCCCATGCACTTGCCCATGTCTTTCAGGCCTGAAGCGCCAAGCTCATTGATGACGCCTGAGACCGCGGTCGAGATTTCGTCTTCCGACAACTGTCGCGGCAAATATTCCTTGATGACGTCGATTTCCGCTCGCTCCTGCTCAGCGAGATCAAGGCGGCATCCCTTTTCGTAGGCGGCGGCTGAATCTTCGCGCTGCTTCACCATCTTCGACAGGATGGCGAGAATTTCGTCGTCGGTGACGCCGCAGCAGCGGTCCTCCGCGCGAGCCGCGATGTCGCGATCCTTGATCGCGGCGGTGATCAGTCTCAGGGTCGAAACCCGGACTTTCTCGTCTCGGGCTTTCATGGCGCTTTTCAGCGCGTCGTCGATACGCTCTCTTAACACGTGCCTTGCTCCGGGGTCTGTCGCGCTCTTCCCTCGCGCCATTCCCTCTTTGTTGATTGGTACCGGGTCTTGGATCGCCTGGCGAACACCCGCCTCTTGTATTCTCGACCCGGTTCGTTGACCGGGTCTGGGGCTTCCCTTACCTTCCCGCCGTTTGCGCGCCAGCCGCCTCAATTCGAGCCGTCTTCGCACCTGCGGAAAACCTTACAAGAGATATGCCGAGATGAAGTTAAGTCAAGCGCCCGCCGCCCGCCCGACCGGGGTCGTGGCGTTCGCCGACGGTCTTATTTTGAAGGGAATGGGCGTCGGGGCGGCTGGCGAGGCGGCTGGAGAGGTCTGCTTCAACACCGCGATGACGGGTTATCAGGAAGTTCTGACTGATCCGTCTTACGCCGAACAGATCATCACATTCACGTTTCCCCATATCGGCAATGTCGGGGTCAACGCCGAGGACGTAGAGAACGCCTCGCCGGCTGCCGCAACCGCAGCGCGAGGGGCGATTTTTCGTTCGCCTATTACGAGCCCTGCCAATTATCGTGCGCAACTAGATTTGCCGGCCTGGATGAAGCGCCGCGGCATCATTGGCGTCGCCGGCGTCGATACCCGCGCGCTCACCAATAAGATTCGCGAATCGGGCATGGCGCATGCCGTCATCGCGCACAATGCGGCGGGGCAATTTGACGAGGCGGCGCTCGTCAACAGAGCGCGTGCCTGGCGCGGGCTTGAAGGGCGCGATCTCGCGCGCGAGGTCTCGACTTTGCAGTCCTACACTCATGACGAAACGGCCTGGCGATGGGACAAGGGCTATGGCAAATCGTCCGGAAACGGTCCGCATGTCGTCGTTATCGATTACGGAGTGAAACGGAACATTCTGCGTCTCCTCGCCGATAATGGAGCGCGCGTAACCGTTGTGCCGGCACAGTCGACCTTCATCGAAATCATGGCGAAGAAGCCTAACGGCGTGGTTCTGTCCAACGGTCCGGGCGATCCAGCGGCGACTGGCGCGCACGCTATCCCGGTCATACGTAAACTGATCGATGAGAAAGTGCCGACGCTCGGCATCTGTTTGGGCCACCAGATGCTTGCGCTAGCGGCCGGCGCCAAGACAGTGAAAATGAAACAGGGCCATCACGGCGCCAATCATCCGGTGAAAGATCTCGATACCGGCAAGGTCGAGATCGTATCCATGAACCACGGCTTCACCGTCGATATCTCGACACTACCCGCCAATGTGAAGCCCACCTTCGCCTCACTGTTCGACGTCACGAACAGTGGTCTCCGCTTGACCGACTCGCCGGCTTTTTCGGTGCAGCATCACCCGGAAGCGTCACCTGGGCCGCAAGACAGTTTTGGGATTTTCAAGCGGTTTGTGGACGGGCTGAGGGCCGCGTAGCCCCCAGACCCTCGCCAACGGCCACCCTCCCCGCTATAGACGCGCGCCAAATCAGCCGTTTTGAAAGAATCCCCGAATGAAAATCCCCGGCAACGCCATCCGTCAGGGCATGGTGATCATGTACAAGGACAAGCTCTGCCTCGTGATCAAGGCCGAACACCGGACTCCCGGCAACCTGCGCGCCTTTAACCAGATCGAGATGCAGGACATCCAGTCCGGCACCAAATATAATGACCGCTTCTCGGCTTCGGAGACGGTCGAGCGCGCGCGCCTTGAGCAGAAAGATCATCAATATCTTTATGACGAAGGCGACATGCTCGTCTTCATGGACTCAGAAAGCTACGAGCAGACCCACCTGCCGAAGGATCTCGTCGGCGAGCAGGCGGATTTTCTAGAGCCGAACATGAAGGTCATCATCGAGACGCATGAAGGCCGACCGCTGAGTGTGACGCTGCCTGAAACAGCGATCGTGAAGATCAAGGAGACCGAACCGACGACCAAAGGCCAGACCGCATCGTCATCTTACAAGCCGGCGATACTGGAAAACGGCGCGCGCGTTATGATCCCGCCTTATCTCGGCGAAGGCGAGCGTATCGTCGTGCGCATTGCGGACCGCGAATATGTGGAGCGCGCGAAGGGCTGATGGCTGACGCGCCCGATTTCACCGTCCAGATCGTTCCTGTCACGCCGTTCCAGCAGAACTGTTCGATCATCCGCGCTGCGAACGGCAAAGCTGCGGTCGTCGATCCGGGCGGAGAGCCTGACAAGATCATGGCGGCGGCGAAGGAGATGGAAGCCGAAATCGTCAAAATCTGGCTGACTCATGGCCATCTCGATCACGCCGGCGCCGCCGAGGAAATCAAACGCCGGACCGGCGCCCCGATCGAAGGTCCGCACAAGGAGGAAGTATTCTGGCTAACGCAGATCCGCGAGTCCTGGCGCAAATTCGGGATCGAAGACGGCGAAGATTGCAGGCCTGATCGCTGGCTTGATGACGGCGACGAGCTCGAGCTTGAAAATGTCAAGTTCGGCGTCGCCTTTACCCCAGGGCATACGCCTGGCCATGTTGTGATTTTCAATCGCGCGGCGAAACTCGCGTTCGTCGGCGACGTAATCTTCGCCGGATCGATCGGCCGCACGGATTTTCCGCGCGGCGATCATGCAACGCTCATTCGCTCGATTACTGACAAGCTTTGGCCGCTCGGCGATGAAATGCGGTTTGTGCCAGGCCACGGGCCGATGTCGACGTTCGGGCGCGAGCGGCAGTCAAATCCTTTCGTCGCCGATCATCTCACCGGTTATCAGGGAGCAACGACTGAGCCGCCGGATGCGCTGGTTCAAAAGACCACCAAGCGGTGGACCTAGGGCGCTAGATCTCCTGCCCGTCAAGCTTCTGCCTCAGCGCACGCGCGCGCTCACGCGCGTGGGGCTCGTACGGATTCCACTCGAGCGCCTTTTGCAGCATGTCATAGGCCGCGCGGATGTCCCCGCCTGCCAACATAATCTCAGCGAGCGCAATTCGCGCCTCGAAGTGGCGAGGCTCCAACTCGATCGCCCGGCTAAAATCGGCGATTGCGCCGGCCTGATCATCCGAGGCCGAGCGCGCCGCGCCGCGCAGGGCGTAGCCTTGCGCGTAATGCGGCGAGAGTCCGATGGCATGGTCGAGAAGAGCCTCGGCGAGGTCAAAATGTCGCGCTTCCAACCCGTCAAGCGCGCGCGCGACCAGTAGATCGACGGTGTCGCTTTGCGAGTCCGTCCAAAGAGCGTCGATCTCCGCCGCCAGCGTTTCGGCGTCATCGCTCTCGCCGGTCCGCAGCTGCTCGAACAACGCGTCAAGACGCGCATCGGTCTGATCGGCCTGCACGGGACCAACCGACAGCGTGAGAAAAATCGAAAAGGCGAGAAGAAACAGCCGCATCGGGCATGACCTTACGCGATCGCCCGCAAACCGGCCATCATTTTTTCGATAAATGAGTTAACGCCCGGCGGACGCGAATCAGCCTTGGCGCGCCTTGAACCGCTTCTGGGTCTTGTTGATCACATAGACCCGCCCTTTGCGGCGCACGATGCGGCAATCTTTGTGGCGCGCTTTCAGCGACTTAAGGGAGCTTCTGACTTTCATGGACGGGCTCTATCGGTCAAATTGGGAGCGCGGGGGATAGCCGGGGCCCTCAGGGCTGTCAACCGGCGCGACGGCCTAGCGCCGCCCGGCCCGGGTCAGGGACGAGGGCGGCTCCCCAGAATGGATAGACGCCGTCTCCGCCGAGAACATGGGCGGCAAATTCATCGAATAGCGGTGCAAAGGCGTTATCCAGCACGTTGAGCCCACCCGCATACGCGCCGAAGGCCGGCATCACGAGCCGCGCGCCGTCGGTGACAAAGCAGCGTCGGCGCATCATTCGGCTTTCGGTCCGGACGCGCGCGACGGGGTGCAAATGGCCCGCGATCTCGCCGGCTTCCGCGCGCGGTTGCGGCTCGTGGCGAAAGAGCAGCCGGCCGATGCGAGCTGAGGTCTCCACTGCGCCGGCAAACCGCGAGGGCGGCTCGGGATCATGATTGCCAAGCACCCACAACCAGTCCGCCGCCGCGGTGAGGCTTTTCAGCAGCGCGGCGTCCTCCGTGTCCATGCGCCCCTCAGCACCTCCGTCATGAAATGCGTCGCCAAGCGAGATGACGCGCTTGGGCATCAGGTTTTTCATCAGGGTCGCGACGCGGCGCAGCGTCGTGCGAGTGTCATAAGGCGGCAGCAATGCGCCGCGGGCGGCGTAATTCGAGCCTTTCTCAAAGTGAAGGTCAGAGACGACGAGCGTTTCGCAGGCGTCGAACCAAAGCGCGCCCGCCGTCAACAGCGTTACGCGTTCGCCGTTTACAAAAATCGATGATCCGCCGCTCACCGTCGCATCGCCTCCGCGATCAGAGCGTCGGACGCGTCTTTTAGCATTGCTTCGTGTCCCTCGCCGGCGACCATCTCCTTGTTTATTTCCAGCATCACAGGGACTGCAAGCGGCGAGACGCGTGCCAGCGCCGCATGGCGCAGTCGCCCTTTGACTCGCGTCAGCAGCGCCTGCAACCGGGCGAGATCCAGGTAGCCGCGCGCGGCGTCCGCCCAAGCGGCCTTCATCAAGAGATGATCGGGTTCGTGTTCCTTGAGCACATCGTAGATGAGGTCGGCGGAAAACGTCACTTGACGACCCGTCTTCGTCTGCCCCGGATGCCGGCGCTCGATAAGACCGGCGATGACGGCGCAATCACGAAAAGTGCGTTTCATCAGGACAGACTCGGCGAGCCAGCTTTCAAGGTCGTCGCCCAGCATGTCCTCGGCGAACAGCGCGTCAAGATCGACGCCAGACATGTCCTTTCGCGCCCAGATCGATAACGAATACTCAGTCGGCACGAAGCCCAGCGGCTGCACGCGCGCGCGCTCTAGCCGGCGCGTCAGAAGCATGCCGAGCGTCTGATGCGCGAGACGTCCGTCGAAGGGATAGCAGACGAGGAAATGCCGCCCGTTGTTCGGAAAGGTCTCCACCAGCATTTCATCCGCTTTCGGAATGACTGAAACGTCGCGCTGGATCGCCAGCCAGTCGCGAATTTGATCAGGCAACGCGCCCCAGCGGATCTCATCGTCGATAAGTCGGCGCACGCGATCGGCGAGAAAGGTCGAGAGCGGAAATTTGCCGCCATTCCAGCTCGGAATTTTTGGGCTGTCTCCCGGCGCGCGCGTGACGAAGGCGTCGGTTCCTTGAGCGCCCTCAAAGCGCAGCACTTCGCCCGCAAAGACGAAAGTGTCGCCCGGCGTCAGACCTTCGATAAACCATTCCTCCATCGTGCCTAACTTGCGGCCTCCGCCCCGCGCCGGCCCGCCGCGGGAGAGGCGGATCGTGAACGACGGCGCATCGATAATGACGCCGGCGTTCATTCGGTGCGCCTGCGCGACATGCGCGTTTCGAACGCGGTAAAGACCCTCCGGCGTCTTTACGATTTTTCGGAAACGTTCATAGGATTTCAACGCATAACCGCCTGTGGCGGCAAATTCGACAGCCTGGTTAAAATCCTCGCGGGACAAATCGCTATAAGGCGCCGCCGATCGCACCTCCGTATAAAGATCCTCGACGTCAAATGGCGCCGAACAGGCCAAGCCCATCAAATGCTGGGCGAGGACGTCGAGCGCACCCTTACGCGGAGCTTCGCCGTCGAGCGCTCCTTCGAGGATCGCCTCCTCGGCGGCGACGCATTCGAGCATTTCAAAGCGGTTGCCCGGAACGAGCAGCGCGCGCGAGGGTTCGTCCATGCGGTGATTGGCGCGGCCAATGCGCTGCGTCAGACGGCTTGTCCCTTTCGGTGCGCCGATCTGGATGACGAGATCGACGTCGCCCCAATCGATGCCGAGATCGAGCGTCGACGTCGCGACAATCGCCCGCAACGAGCCCTTCGCCATCGCCGCCTCGACGCGCCGCCGCTGCTCGACATCGAGCGAACCGTGGTGGAGCGCGATTGGGAGATTGTCGTCGTTCATCGACCACAGCGCCTGAAAGGTCAGCTCCGCTTGCGCGCGCGTGTTGACGAAGACGAGCGTCATTTTCGATCCGCCGATCGCCGCGTAGACTTCGGCCAGCGCATGGCGCGCCGAATGACCTGACCACGGGATCCGGTTCTCCGAATTGAGGATCGAGACGGACGGCTTGGCGCCTTCCGCTGCACGAATAAGGACCGGGAGCCGCGTATCGCCAGAGGCCAAAAAAGCAAGCAGCGGCGCCGGGTCAGGCACCGTTGCGGAAAGCCCAGTGACGCGCAGGCCCGGCGCAAGCTTTTTCAGCCGCGCCAGCGACAGCGCGAGCAAGTGTCCGCGCTTTGTCGCGAAGATCGAGTGGATCTCGTCAACGATGACGGTGTCGAGCGCGCCGAAAAACTTTGGCGCGTCGGCATGGCTTAGCATCAGCGACACCTGCTCCGGCGTTGTCAGCAGAATATCGGGCGGCGCATATTTCTGCCGTTGCCGCCGCGCCGGCGGCGTGTCGCCGGTGCGGGTTTCAACGGCGATGTCGAGCGCCATCTCTTCGATCGGGCGGCCAAGATTGCGCGCGACATCAACCGCGAGCGCCTTTAGCGGCGACACATAGAGCGTGTGCAGCTTGCCGGTCTTCGCGCCTCCGGCCAGCGCAACAAGGCTCGGTAAAAACCCGGCAAGCGTTTTGCCTGCCCCTGTAGGCGCGATCAACAGATGCGATCGCCCGGACTTCGCGAGCGCAAGGCCCTGAAGTTGGTGCGAGCGAACGCTCCAGCCGCGGGCGGCGAACCAGCGGAGGAAGGTCTCAGGGAGATGCGGGGCGTCGGCGTCCATGGCGCCAAAAAGCGCAGGCCGCCGCACCCATATCAAGCCCGTCCCTGCATACGCGGGACGCGATCGATGAGTTTTCTCTTTCCGTTCAATCCATGCTCGACGAACGCTGCGGACAACCGAGTGTTGGAAATACGAGTAGCCAAGCGGCTTCCCGCGATATTTTCAGAACTGTCCGAACTCGCCCGGTTGGGGTTTGAGGTCACCCATTCCGCTTCTCCTTCTCATGATTGGGCCGGGAGCCCGCACCCTCCAATGTCCAGTTCGATTTCCATTCACCCGCCAACTTAACCCCGCCGCTGGGTTGTAGGACGGATTCTCGCCTATTCGTCGGCCAGGCCGGCGATCCGCGCACCTATGGCGTTACCCTCAAGGCGTCGTTCTGAGTCCCGCATGCAGCGCCAGCATGGCTTCATCCGCCTTTTGCTGGCCAATAAGCCATGACTTGAAACGTTTAATCTTGGCGGCTTGCCTGGCGCCCTTCGGATGGACGATCCAATAAGCGAAAGACGCCGGCGCCCATTGCGTAACAGGCGTCAGCAATCGTCCATCCAAAAGATCCCGCGTCGCGAGCGCGCTGCGCGCGAGCGCGACGCCGCGGCCCGACGCGGCGGCGTCGATCGCGAGGCTCATCTCATTGACGACAAGACCGCGGGACATGGAGGCGCTTGGAGCAACGCCCACCGCCAAGAACCAGGACCGCCACGCGTCGGCGTCGCGACAATGTATAAGAGGCTGCAATGCAAGATCCTCCGCGTTCTGAATGTTTTCAAGACCTTTGAATATGGGGCTGCAGACCGGAATCAGCCGCTCGTCGCACAGCTTTGTGCAGTCAAGTCCGGGCCAGTCCCCGTCGCCGTGGCGAACTGCAAGATCGATTTCGTCTTCAGCGAAATCGACATGGCGCGCGGCGGCGCTGATACGCAGATCGAGATCGGGGTGACTTTCCGCAAAGTCTCCAATCTTCGACGCAAGCCATTTGGCCGCAAAACTTGGCGAGACGCTCACCGTCAAAATGCGTGCGCGGCGGCCCGGATCGATCACGGCGAGGTCGCCTGCCTTGAGCCGTGAGAGCGCCTCCCGGACAAACGGCGCATAACGTTTGCCCGCCTCCGTCAGCTCGACGCGCCGGCCGCGCCTCGCGAACAGTGCAGCGTCGAGCCGTTGCTCCAATTCCTTCACGGAGTGACTAACGGCGCTTTGGGTGATGTTCAGCGCCTTGGCCGCTGCTGTGAACCCGCCGAGTCTCGACGCCGCCTCAAACGCGCGAAGGGCCCGCATGGACGGCGGGTCGAAGCGCTCGGTCGCAGCGGCGATATCATCAATTTTATTCATGGCATATGAAGAGTTTTCGTTTTTTCAATGGACTAAATGGCCCTATTGTATGACTAATTCGTATTAAAGAAAGGCCTTTGTGACGCTCGACCCGGCACTGAATAGCGCGCTGTCCCGGATTTTTGGCGACCGACGTCCGACCCTTTGGGTGACGCGGGAGCGGCCGAAAATTGACCGCATCGCTTGTCCGTGGCTGATCCGCCGTTTCATCGATCCTGCGGCGACGTTTTTCTTTGCACCGGCCGATCGGGTCATCGCGGTCGCCGAGGAAAGGCGCGCTATCGCCTTCGATATTCCCGGCGCACAGTTTTCGCATGTCGGTGAGCGGTGCAGCTTCGACGCCTTCATCGACCAGTTCCAGCTGGATGACGCCGGGCTCAAGCTTTTGCAGCCGATTGTACGCGGCGCGGATACGGACAGGCACGATCTGGCGCCTGAGGCGGCGGGTCTGCACGCGATCTCGCTCGGGCTCAGCTTGCGCTTTCCGGACGATCAATCGCTTCTCGATCAGGGCGTCATCCTTTACGACGCGCTCTACGCTTGGGCGTCGAACGCGCGCGGCGAGCGCCACGCCTGGACGTTCCCGCGCGCATGAAGACCCAAACGCTTATTCTCGGAAGCCGTGAAATCTCTGGCCTGTTGGGACCCGGCGACTATTTGCATTGCGTCGAAGACGCGTTTCTGTCGCTTCTGGCAAAAACCGTCAGGTCGCCGGCGCCGATGCATATTCCCTGCGAACTTGGCGGCGTTCATGCGAAGGGCGCGGCGTTTGGCGCGAACAACCCTGTCGTAGCGGTCAAAGTGAACGCCAATTTTCCCGGCAATCCGGAACGCTTCGGCCAGCCGACGATTCAAGGCGCGATCATCTTGATTGACGGCGCCAACGGCGCCCTGCTTGCGATCCTTGATTCGGCCGAAATCACCCTAAAGCGCACCGCGGCGGCGACAGCGCTCGCGGCGCGCCATTTAGCGCGGGCGAACAGCGTCGCGTTGGCGGTTGTCGGTTGCGGCGCGCAGGCTGCGGCGCAGGTGGAGGCCGTCGCGGAGCTATTTGATCTGCTCCACATCCACACCTGGGACATCGACGCAGCCAAAGCGGCGGACTTGGCGGGCGATCTCAGCGCGCGCTATGGGATCGTCGCGCATGCGGCGCCGTCGCTGGCCGACGCTGTCGGAAAAATGGATATCGTCATCACCTGCACCTCGGCGACGCAAGCGTTTCTCGACATCCGGGATGTCGCTCCGGGGACCTTTGTTGCGGCAGTCGGCGCCGATAACCCGAACAAGGGCGAACTGACACCGGCGCTGATGGCAAGCGCAAAGGTCGTCGTCGATTCCCTCGATCAGTGCGCGACGATGGGCGATCTTCATCATGCGGTCGCTGCCGGCGTCGTTGACGTCGATGGCGTTCACGCCGAACTTTCGGACATCGTCGCAGGTGTGCGGCCAGGCCGGACGACCGCCGAAGAGATTTGCATATTTGATTCCACCGGCGTCGGCGTTCTGGACGCGGCTTGCGCAAGATCGGCTTATGCGCGGGCGAAGGCGCTCGGCGTCGGCCTGGGCGTCGATCTTGCGGGGTCTGCAGGCTTTCCCTCGAAGGTGGAGACGTGAATGACGTTCGCGATACGCCGGACCTCGCGGAAGCCAATGCGGGGAGTCGACGCGCCTCATCCGCCGCCGCACCTTCCATGGCCGAACTCACCGCCGCGTCGCTAAAGATCGGCTGCCTCTCTTTTGGCGGACCCGCCGCGCAGATCGCGATGATGCACCGGGTTTTCGTCGACGAGAAAAATTGGATCGACGAGCCGCGATACTTGCACGCGCTCAATTACTGCATGCTGTTGCCCGGACCGGAGGCGCAACAGCTCGCCACTTATGTCGGCTGGCTTCTTCATGGCGTCAAAGGCGGCCTCATCGCCGGGGCGCTGTTCGTACTTCCCGGCGCGCTGGTAGTTCTTGCGCTTTCATGGCTCTATCTCGCGCATGGCGAGGCTCCGATCGTTGAGGCCGCATTTTTCGGCGTGCGCGCCGCCGTCGTCGCATTTGTCATCGAGGCGCTGATCCGCATTTCAAAACGGGCGCTGAAGACGCGCGCCGACTATTGGATCGCCGTCGCGTGCTTCGCCGGCTTGACGCTCTTCGCCGTACCCTTCCCGCTCATCATTATTGCGGCGGCGCTGATCGGCGCGTTCACGCTGAAGCGAAAGGCGCCTGCTGAGGAGACAGGAGCGCCAATGTCGCAGCCGTCTACTGTCGAGTCGCTGCGAGCAGCCGCATTATGGTGTTTCGCCTGGCTTGCGCCGCTCGGACTGACCTTCGTGGCGCTCGGTCCCGACCATGTCCTCTCCCGCGTGGGCGCCTTGTTCGCAAAGCTCGCCGTTGTGACGTTTGGCGGCGCCTATGCCGTTCTCTCATACCTGCGCCAACAGGCAGTCGAGGTCGAAGGCTGGCTGAGCCCGGCGCAGATGATCGACGGCCTCGGCCTTGCGGAAACGACGCCGGGCCCGCTCGTTCTCGTCAATCAGTTCGTCGGCTTCGTCGCCGGCTGGCAGGCCGACGGCGGCGGCGCGACGCTCGCGCTCCTCGCTGCGCTGATGGCGACGTGGATGACGTTCGCGCCCTCTTTCCTGTGGATTTTCGCCGGCGCGCCTTACGCTGAACGCCTCCGGCGCAATGCGAAAGCCTCCGCAGCGCTGGCTGCGATCGCCGCAGCGGTGCTCGGTGTCGTCGCGAACCTCGCCTTCTGGTTCGCCGTGCATGTGCTGTTCCGCGCGACCGGCGCCGCGACGCTGCCCTGGGGCGCGCGCATCAACCTGCCGCAGGTCACGTCATTTGATCCGATGGCCATGGCCATTTGCATCTTGGCGGCGATCGCGCTCATCCGCTTTAAGGCAAACGCGATTATCGTCGTTATTGCCGCGGCGCTGGCGGGGATTGCTTCGCAAGCGCTGATTTGATCCTTAGCGCGGTGGCGTCATTGGGCCCTGACAACAACAAGCGAGTTTCGCGACATGCTTCGAACTCAACGGCATCATTGCAAAGCCGCATTCAATCGTTGGCTATGAGGACAAGAGTGAGCGATGGGGCTTCGCCGCCTCATGAGGCCGGCCAGTTGGCGGCACTGGAGGCGTTGTTAATCCGCTGGCGTTCAGGCTTCGACTTTCAGGCCCTTGTCCTGAAAATACTTCTTCAGCTCGCCCGACTCGAACATCTCGCGAACGATATCGCAGCCGCCGACGAATTCCCCTTTGACATAAAGCTGCGGAATAGTCGGCCAGTCCGAAAAGTCCTTGACGCCCTGCCGGATCGCCGGATCCGCGAGCACATTTTCCGAGCCGTAATCGACGCCGAGATAGTCAAGAATCTGAATGACCGCCGAAGAAAATCCGCACTGGGGGAAGTTCGGCGTTCCTTTCATGAACAACATGACTGGGTTCTGGTCGATTTTCGCTTTGATAGCGTCGAGCACGGCCTGGTCGCTCATGCAGCTCTTTCCTTGGCGTTTCAACCGACTAGCTAGGATCGCCTCTCGATGGGGTCAAGAGCGAGAGCTGAAAGCCGCGCGACTACCGCGCTTTCGAGCGGGAACCGGGCGGCGGTGAGAGATTGCGCGAGATGGGCTGGGTTTGAGGTCGTCGTCAAAGCGAGATCGGCGCTGCCCTCCTGCAACACGAAGGCGAGAGCCGCGCCGCTCGGGCTCAAGCCGTCAATGCGCGCGAGCTCCCCTCGCGCCATTTTGACCAAGTCCTGAGCCGGTCTACCGCGAACAGCCGCCCTAGCATGGCGCCAGAGATCGGAGAATGAGCTTGGAAAATTGCGTTCCGCGAATGCGCCTCGCGCCAGCGGCGCGATGGCTACGCATTGAACCCCCTGCGACTTGCCTCGCGCGAAGACGCCGGCGTGGCGGCGATCAATGATGCTGAAAACGCCCATAATGGCATCAAAGCCGAGCGCGACGGCGTAGTCGAGCGCTTCGCCCTCGCCGCAAACGCCGATAGCAGTCACTTTGCCTTCGGCTTTGAGCGCGGAGAGCGTAGGAATCGCGGCGTCGATATCGGCGATTGAAGGACCGTGTAGATAGAGGGTATCAATCTGGTCGCGATATAGCCGCTTGAGGCTTTCTTCGACGTCCGCGCGAGTCGCGCTTTCCGAAAAGTCCTTGACGAGACGTCTTCCTACGCGCCGCGTGCCGGTCTTTGTACTGATTTTGACATCCGCCGCGTTGATTGCCCGCAACGCGCGACCCAAGCGCGCCTCACTCTCGCCGTAAAACGGCGCCGTGTCGAAATGGCGGATGCCGCCGTCGATCGCTTGTTCGATAAGGCGCGCTAAATTGAGCTCCCTAAACCAGTTGGAGCCGTGCGGCCCTGAAATTCCGAAGCCAAGAGCCGCTGTCATTGCGCCTCGCCTTGAAACGCGATTGCTGCGACAGGCGACCATGGGCCGCCTTCATAGCGCCAGAGTTGCAAGCCTTCCGCGACGGCAATGAAGGGAACAAACTCACCCGACAGATGATAGAACAACGCGCTCGCAACGTGCGCCGCGACCTTATTCTGTATGGTCACGTGAGGGCGGAATTTTTCGCGATCCTGATTGATCAGCCATGCATCGAATGCCGTCGCAAGTTCGGTGCGCAACTGAAGCAATTCGCGGCTCTCTAACTTGAACGCAGTACCGCGGCCTAGCTTTATCAACCCTGATACCGCCAATTCTAAAGGAATGCGAGACGCGGAAGCCCGGCCAAGCTCCTCAAGAACGGCGCATTCCTTCCCGCCAGGCAGGTTATGAAAAAGCGTCAGATGAGCCTGCAGGTAATTGATTGAAGAGGGAAAGTGCGTCGCACGCAGCGTATTGAAATAGTCCGATGACGTCGCATCCAGCTGCAGCGTGACAATGAGCGGCTTTTCCAATAGCATTCAATCGACGCAAAGCGCCGCCACGATTTTGCCGTCGATGATCTCCGCATAACAGCCGAACGGGCTGTCGGTCGCCTGACAAGCGCCTGTCGCTTCATCGCCGGTCGCGGCTTCGGACTCCGGCGGCAACAGACATTTGCCGACGCAGTCCGCTTTGTCGCGACAGGCCTTACCAGCATCTGTAAATGGAACGGTACATCGCCAAGTGCCCAGCAACCCCTCCTGTCGAACCTCGCCGCCTTTGGCTGCACACGCTTCCTGATCTACGGCCGCAAGCGATTCAGCTCGCAGGTCGTCGATTGTCCTTGGCTGCGGGTCCTCATTATCCTGCGGGTGAACCGCTTCGCCGGTGTAGTGGCTGATCGAGGACGAAGGCTCTGCTGAAGCGCGTTCTGACGGCTTAGCGCACGCCGCCACCATTAACATCAGCACAAGTGTGGCGAGAAGGACGCGCATTTCTTTCTCCGCAAAAGCGAAATTCTAAGAATAAGCATAAGGTTGTTGCGTGGCTTAGGCAATTTTGACATTTTCAAGGCGGGCGGGCGGAGTTTAGCGTAATGCGGGCGATTGTTGCTTCGGTCGGGGTGATAATCCTCGGCGTACTAGGGTGGTTTCTTTATAATATCATTCCAGCGTCAGGCGTCTTCGCCCGGCTCGAGTCGAAACTTATCGACCAATGCCGGACCGTCGAAGTTTTTCCCGGTACGGAGGATGTAACGATCGACGGGGAAACGGGGCTTGCCTTCGTATCGGCGGATGATCGCCGCGCGACCGCCGCCGGTAAGCCTGCTCAGGGCGGAATTTTCGCTGTGAAGCTTGATGGCTCCGATCGCGTCTCGAAAGTCTCGCCGGACAGCTTTGGGGAATTTCACCCGCACGGCATTAGCCTTTGGCGCGGCGTTGACGGCCGCAAGCGCCTTTTTGCGATTAATCACACCATCAAGGACGGGCATAAAGTCGAGATTTTCGATGTCGGCTTCGGCGGCGCCCTCCTCCATGTCGATACGATCGCATTCGATGCGATGACTTCGCCGAACGACCTTCTCGGCGTCGGGCCGCGCAGCTTCTACGTCACCAATGACCGCGGATTTACGACCGGATTTATGGAGACCCTCGAGGCTTATCTCGCATTGCCCGCGTCAAGCCTTGCCTACTATGACGGTCAGACCGGGTCGATCGCAGTTAGCGGGCTCACTTATGCAAACGGCGTCAACATGTCCGCCGATGGGCGCACCGTATTTATTTCTGAGTTTCTACGGCGCCGCGTGGGCGTTTATTCGCGAAATCCGGAAACAGGCGCTCTCACGCTTCAGCGGCGCTATCCGGTGAACACTGCGCCTGACAACATCGAAATCTCGCCGGATGGCGCGCTCTGGATCGGCGGGCATTCGAAAGTGTTTGATTTCTTAGAACATGCCCGAGATCCGAGCGCGATCGCGCCGAGCCATGTCATTCGGGTCAATCCGGCGACCGGCGAACCTGAAGACGTGCTGATCGACACGTCGGGGATATTGAACGGCTCATCGGTTGGTGCAGCGACCGCTGATACGCTTGTTGTTGGGGCCGTATTCGATGGGCATATACTCGTTTGCCCGTTGAAATAGTTTGGCTTGCGGCAATCTCTTGCCGACGGCGGTCCGTAAAGCATCATCCGCGCCGCGCGTTCATGCTCCATCCTGTTGGAACATGAAAGAGGGCGATCCCCTGACTTACGCCGCCTTGTACAGCGTCTCTTTCTTTGCCGCCATGTCGCGGAATTTCTGCGGGGGGTTGAAGCGCGCGCCGTATTTCTGCGCGAGGCTTTCGGCCTTACGCACAAAGGTCTCCAGCCCGACGGTGTCGATGTAGCTCATCGGGCCGCCGGTCCACGGCGCAAAGCCCCAGCCGAAGATCGCGCCGAGGTCCGCCGACTGCGGATCGGGGACGATGCCGTCAGCGTAGCACTGCGCGGCGGGGATAAGCTGCGCATAGAGAATGCGCTCCTTGACTTCGTCGGCGCTAGGCTGCGTTTTCGCGGGCGGGAAATAATCAGCGATCCCCTTCCACAGCGACTTCTTGCCGTCAGCCGGATAGTCGTAGAAGCCGCCGCCGGATTTCCGCCCCATGCGACCGAGCTTGTCGACCATGACATTGAATAGGTCTTCAACGCCGGACGGCTTGTAGTCCTTCCCAAGCTCTTTCTTCGTCGCTTCCATCACGCGCTTGCCGAGCTCAAGCGAGGTTTCGTCGACGAGCGCGAGCGGGCCGACCGGCATGCCGAGCATTTTCGACGCGTTCTCGATCAAGGCGGGACTGATCCCCTCCTTCACCATCAGCATCGCTTCATTGAGGTAAGGCGGCACGACGCGGTTCGTGTAGAAGCCGCGCGTGTCCTTCACGACGATCGGCGTCTTCTTGATCATGCCGACATAATCGAGCGCGGCGGCGAGCGCCTTGTCGCCGGACTTCTCGCCCGGGATGATTTCGACGAGCGGCATCTTGTCGACCGGCGAGAAGAAATGAACGCCGATGAACTGATCCGGGCGCACCGAGTTTTTCGCGAGGCCCGTGATCGGCAGCGTCGAGGTGTTGGAGGCGAAAATCACGTCCTTGCGGATGACGGCTTCCGTCTTCTTGATGACGTCCGCCTTCACATCGGGGTCTTCAAAGACCGCCTCGATGATCATGTCGACGTCTTTAAGGTCTTCATACTTCGTCGTCGGCTTGATGCGGGCGAGAAGTTCGTCGCCTTTTTCCTTCGTCACCTTGCCGCGCGAAACGCCTTTTTCGACGATGCCAGCTGAGTACGCCTTGCCCTTTTCGGCATAGGCCTGATCGCGGTCGAGAAGCACGACCTCCATGCCGCCTTTCGCGGTCACATAGGCGATGCCGGCGCCCATCATGCCGGCGCCGAGAACGCCGACGCGCTTGATCGCCGATTTTTCAACGCCTTTCGGCCGCGCCTCGCCCTTCTCCGCCGCCTGTTTGTTGATGAACAGGGTACGGATCATGTTGCGGGCTTGCGGGCTCGTCAGCAGCTTGCCGAAATATTTGGACTCGATGCGGAGCGCGGTGTCGAACGGCACCACCGAGCCTTCGTAGAGGCAAGAGAGGATGTGCTGGACCGCCGGATAATTGTGCTGCGTCTCACGCTGCGCCATGGCGTTCGAACCGATATGGAATTGCACCGCCGCCGGGTTCGTCGGGCCCGCGCCGCCCGGATATTTGAAGCCCTGCTTGTCCCATGGCTGCGTGACTTTGGGATTGGCCTTCACCCAGGCTTTCGCCTTGTCGACGATCTCGCCGGCCGGCGCGATCTCCTGAACGATGCCGAACCCCTTGGCGGCGTTCGGATCGATCGGCTGGCCTTGCGTCGCCATGATCGCGGCTTGCTGAAGACCCGCAAGGCGCGGCAGGCGCTGCGTGCCGCCGCCGCCGGGGAGCAGGCCGACCTGCACTTCCGGCACGCCGAGCTGGATTTTCGGGTCGTCCGCGCAGATGCGATAATGGCAGGCGAGGACGAGTTCCAAACCACCGCCGAGAGCGAGGCCGTTGACGGCCGCGGCGACCGGCTTCGCCGACGCTTCGCCGCTCATCAATTTCTTCGTAGGCTTGCCGCTCGTCTCGAGCTTTCTCAACATCGAATTCAAATTGAAGAGCCGCGCAAACAATTCCTTCTTGTCCGTCGCGCCGCCGGTGATGCCGCCGCCGCCGAGCATTCTGAGATCGGCGCCGGCGAGGAAACCCGACTTTTTCCCAGACGTGATCACGGCGCCCTTGATGGCGTCGTCCGACGCGAAGCGTTCAATGAACGCGGCGAACTCCGTCATGAGCGCCTCGTTCCAGACGTTCATCGACTGGCCCTTGAGGTCGATCGTGACGAGCGCAATGCCGTCGCCGTCGATTTCAACCGTCATCGCTTCGTTGGTCATGGTGCCGCTCGCAATAATAAAAGTGATAAGGACTAAACGCGCTCGATGATCGTCGCCGTGCCCATGCCGGCGCCGATGCACAGCGTTATGAGCGCGGTCGATTTGCCGGAGCGCTCCAGTTCATCGACCATCGTGCCGAAGATCATCGCGCCGGTCGCGCCCAAGGGGTGCCCCATGGCGATGGCGCCGCCATTGACGTTGATGTCCTTGTGGTCGATGTCGAGGGCCTGCATGAAGCGCAGGACGACCGAGGCGAACGCCTCGTTCAATTCCCAAAGGTCGATGTCCTTCTTCGTCATGCCGGCGCGCTTCAGCGCTTTCTGCGCGGCGAATTCCGGGCCCGTCAGCATGATCGTCGGCTCGGCCCCGACCGAGGCCATGGAGACGATGCGCGCGCGCGGCTTCAAGCCAATCTTGGCGCCCATTTCCTTCGTGCCGATCAGCACCGCGGCGGCGCCGTCGACGATGCCGGACGAATTGCCGGCGTGATGGACGTGATTGATCTTTTCGACTTCCGGGTATTTCTGGATCGCCACCGCGTTGAAGCCGGCCGCCTCGCCGAGCATCGCGAAGGACGGCGCAAGCGCGCCGAGGACCTGCATGTCGGTTTCGGGCCGCACAGTTTCGTCATGGGCGAGCGCGTCCATGCCGAGCACGTCTTTCACCGGCACGATCGATTTCTTGAAGCGGCCTTCTTCCCACGACCGCGCTGCGCGCTTGTGGCTTTCCACGGCGTAGGCGTCGACATCGTCGCGCGAAAAGCCGTGCTTCGTCGCGATGAGGTCGGCGGAAATTCCCTGCGGCACGAAATACGTCTTGAAGGCGACGGACGGATCGACCGGCCAGGCGCCGCCGTCCGAGCCCATCGGCACGCGGCTCATCGATTCGACGCCGCCGCCGATTGCAAGGTCAGCCTCTCCTGATTTCACCTTGGCCGTCGCGATATTGATAGCCTCAAGGCCGGACGCGCAGAAGCGATTGACCTGAATGCCGGCCGTCGTTTCCGCGAAGCCCGCATTGAGGACGGCGGTGCGCGTGATCACCGCGCCCTGTTCGCCGACCGGCGAGACGACGCCCATCGCGACATCGTCGACATGGCTCGTGTCAAGGTTGTTGCGGTCCCGGACAGCCTCAAGGACCTGCGTGACGAGTTGCACCGGCGTGATTTCGTGAAGACTTCCATCCGACTTGCCTTTGCCGCGGGGGGTCCTGACGGCGTCGTAGACATAGGCTTCGGTCATCGGAGCGCTTCCTTTCGGGCTGGCGAGCGGAGGCTAGGCCCGCGCGTTTAGAATGGTCTACCTAGGCGGCGCCCTTCCCGGCCGCAACGCCGTTGTGCAGTGCGGCGGCTCACTCTTTGGCGAGGGCGGGAATGACAGCGCGAACCCGCCGCGCTAAGCGGTCGCCGCGCCCCTTAACCAACCGAACCCCGCGAGCCCCATGACCGCCCGGAACCCGCTTTCCGACATCAGAAATTCAATCCGCGAGCACACGCTGGCGGATGAGGCGGCGACCGCAAGGCGCCTCCTCGCCGCGGCGGAACTTCCCGCCGACCGGCGCCGCGCCGCGCAGGAGAAGGCGGCGGCCTTCGTCGCGTCGGCGCGCGCGAACGCGTCGCGTTCGACCCTCGTCGACAAGTTTCTGCAGGAATACGGACTGTCGACGACCGAAGGCGTGACCTTGATGCGTCTTGCCGAAGCGCTGCTCCGAACGCCGGACGCGGCGACCGCCGACGCGCTCATCAAGGATAAGGTCGATGCCGGCGACTGGGCCGCGCACAAGGGCAAGAGCCCCTTCCCGCTCGTCAATTTCTCGACGCGAGCGCTGATGCTGACCGCCGCCTGGCTCGACGACGTCGAGGCGAAGGATCCGGCGCGCCGGATAGTCAAGGCGACCAAGGACGTCCTCGACCGCGTCGGCGAACCGGTCATCAGAGCCGCCGTCGCTCAGGCGATGAAGATCATGGGCGAGCATTTCGTGCTCGGCGAAACGATCGGCGAAGCGCAGCGGCGCGGGCGCGACTACGCTTCGAAGGGCTACAACTTCTCCTTCGACATGCTGGGCGAGGCCGCGCACACGGGCGCCGACGCGGAGAAATATTTCCGCGACTATGAAACCGCGATCGCCGAGATCGCCAAGAGCGCGACGGCGCCGCGTCCGGTCGACAATCCCGGCATCTCAGTGAAGCTGTCGGCGCTGCACCCGCGCTATGAATACGGCAAACGCGCGCGCGTGCTTGACGAACTCGGAGGCCGCGCCCGCGCGCTCGCCATTCAGGCGAAGGAAGCCAATATCGGCTTCAACATTGACGCCGAGGAGACTGCCCGCCTCGACCTGTCGCTCGATCTCATCGAAGCGCTGCTGCGCGATCCGAAACTGGACGGCTGGGACGGCTTCGGCGTCGTCGTGCAGGCCTATCAGCGGCGCGCGGCGTTCGTCATCGACTGGCTCGCAAGCGCCGCGCGCGAGACCGGCCGGCGCATCATGGTGCGCCTCGTCAAGGGCGCCTATTGGGACAGCGAAATAAAGCGCGCGCAGGTGATGGGGCTTCAAAGCTATCCCGTTTTCACGCGCAAGGTGCTGACCGACGTATCCTATCAGGCCTGCGCCAAGACGCTCTTCGCTAACGCCGACGTCATCTACCCGCAATTCGCGACCCACAACGCGCTGACGGCCGCAATCGTGCGCGAGATGGCGGGCGACGTGACGGAGTATGAACTCCAGCGCCTGCACGGCATGGGAGAGGCGCTGCATGATAGCCTCATCGCCGGCGGCGCGCGCTCGCGCATTTACGCGCCGGTCGGCGGCCACAAGGAGCTGCTGCCCTATCTCGTCCGGCGGCTTCTTGAGAACGGCGCAAACTCGTCCTTCGTCAATCAACTCTTCGACGCCGATCTCTCGATCGATTCGATCGTCGCCGATCCGGTCGAGGAGGCGCGGTCGCTCAATGTCTTTGCGAACCCGGCGATCCCGGGCCCTCGCGACCTCTACAAGGGCGAACGCCTGTCCGCCGAAGGCTGGGACGAAACCGATCCTGACACCGCGAAACAACTGGAACGCGCGGTCGGACAGGCGTTTGAAGGCGGCACCGTCTTTGGTCCGCTGATCGACGGGCTCGCCGAAAAGGGGCCCGCCGCCAAATCCGTCAATCCGGCGCATACGGATGAAATCATCGGCGCGGTGCGGTCAGCGAGCGCGGTCGATGTCAGCCTTGCTTGCGACAAGGCCGCGCTCGCCGCGCCGGGATGGCGCGCGACGCCTGCCGCGGCGCGCGCGGCGATCCTTCATCGCGCCGCTGATCTTCTGGAGGCTCGCGCAGAGCGCTTCATGCAGCTCGCAGTGCGCGAGGCGGGCAAGTCGATCCCCGACGCCGTCGCCGAAGTGCGCGAGGCGGTCGACTTCCTGCGCTACTACGCGAATGAAGGCGTCAAACTGACAGCCGAGCCGCTCGGCGTGGTCGCCTGCATCAGCCCCTGGAATTTTCCACTGGCGATCTTCCTCGGGCAGGTCTCGGCAGCGCTCGCGAGCGGCAACGCCGTCATCGCCAAGCCCGCCGAACAGACGCCGGTGATCGCATATGAAGCGGTCACGCTCCTTCACGATGCGGGCGTGCCGCGCGGCGCCTTGCAATATCTTCCGGGCGACGGTCCCGCCGTCGGCGCGCCGCTGGTCGCGGACAAGCGCGTCGCCGGCGTCGTGTTCACCGGATCGACGGAAGTCGCGCAGATCATCAGTCGTGGGCTGATCGCGGCCGGCAAGTGGGATGCGGCGCTGATCGCCGAGACGGGCGGCATCAACGCGATGGTCGTCGATTCAACAGCGCTCCTCGAACAGGCGGTTCGCGACGCGGTCTCCTCCGCCTTCCAGAGCGCCGGTCAACGGTGCTCCGCCTGCCGCGTCGTCTGCGTGCAGGAAGATATCGCCGACCGCTTCAATGAAATGCTGGCGGGCGCGATGGCGGAACTCGTCACCGGCGATCCGGCGCTTCTCTCGACCGATGTCGGACCGGTGATTGACGAGGAAGCGCGCGCCAATATCGCGGCCTATGTCGAGTCCCTGCGCGGCAAATCGAAAGTCATCGCCGAAGCGGCGGCGCCATCGGGCGCCGTCGCCGGGACATTCATCCGGCCGATCGCCATCGAAATCGGCGCGCTCAGCGATCTGACGCGCGAGGTGTTCGGCCCGGTGTTGCACATCGTCCGCTTCCCGGCGGCGGCGATCGACAGGCTCGTCGGCGAGATCAACGCGCTCGGCTACGGCCTCACGCTCGGCCTTCACACGCGCATCGACGAGACGATGCACGCCGTTGTCGCCCATGCGCGCATTGGCAATATCTACGTCAATCGCAACCAGATCGGCGCGGTGGTCGGGGTTCAGCCCTTCGGCGGCGACGGCCTCTCCGGGACCGGCCCCAAGGCAGGCGGCCCGCACTACCTCCAAGCGCTGCAAAAGCGGCGGCAGCCGCAGGGCGCCGGCGTCTTGAGCATCAGCGCCTCGGCGCCCGCCCCGCTGTTCGACCAGCAGCTGCGACGCGCGGCCATCGCCTTCGACGATTGGACGGCAAGCGCCACTCGCCGCGACGTTCTCGTGCGCGCCGCCGCCAATGCGCGCGACGAGGCGGCGGACGTCTTCCGGCTCGCCGTCTCTCTTTATGCGGAGCATTTCGAGCAGTCTGTCGAGCTTCCCGGCCCGACCGGCGAGTCGAACACCCTGCGCCTCAAGGGCCGCGGCGCCGTCCTTTGCCTTGGCGGGGGAACCGAGGCGGCGAACCGGCGCCAGATCGCGCTCGCGCTCAGCGCCGGCAACGCCGTCATCTCGACCGCGCCGCTGGCCGAATTGATCGCCCGCGCGCTCGGACAAGCCGGCGCACCCGATCATCTTGTCATCGGCCTTCCCGCCGGCGCCTCGGTGAACGAGGGCGCTCTGATCGACCCGCGCGTGCGCGCGGTCGTCTTCGATGGCACGGCAGAGGCGCGCAAGGCGATCGCGGGCGCCCTCGCCCGCCGGACCGGCCCGATCGCGCCGCTCCTTTCGAGCGCCGACGACCCGGCGCGCTTCGCCACAGAACGCACGCTCACCATCAATACGACGGCGGCCGGCGGCGACGTTCGCCTTTTGTCTTTGCCGGAATAGCGTTACGAGGGGGTCTTCGGCTGCGCCGTTCGCCGCGCGGCCGGGGCCTTTCGCCGCAACGGCGTTGAACGAAGCCCGCAAGGAGCCGAAGCGGATTGCAGAACCTTGACCGGACCTTGATGACGGCGATCGACCTTCACCCAGCCGAACGCGGGCCTTTTGTCGCCGCGCCATCGCGCTCGCGCCGGGCGGCGAACTGGTTTTTCGCCGAGAAGGAACGCCTGTTCTGGTTCCTGCAGATTTCCGGCTGGCTCGGCTTTTTCGTCTTTCACGTTCTCGCCGTCTCCTCGCTGGTCGCCGGATGGACGCCTCAATCGGTCGCCTATTCGATCGCCATGTCGATTGTCGGCCTGCTAACGACGTCGATCGTCTTGCGCCCGATCTACCGCTTCGCGCGGCGCCAGCATCCGGCGGCGCTGCTCCTCATCACGATCTCGACGACGCTCGCGGCGACGGTCGCGATGTCGCTGGCGAAACTCCAGACCTTCATCCTCATCTTCGGCGAGGAATGGATTTTGAATCGCGGCGCCGATCTCGGCAGCATGAACATTCTGATGCTGATCCGCCCCGATCTGCCGCCGAATTTCTTCCTCCTGATGTCGTGGGGCGGGTTCTATTTCGGCATTAATTATTACCTGAAGCTGCGCGACGAATCGGAGCGCGCGTTGATGTCCGCACGCCTCGCCGATCAGGCGCAGTTGAAGATGCTGCGCTATCAACTGAACCCGCATTTCCTGTTCAACACCCTCAACGCCATTTCGACGCTGGTGCTGGAGAAGGACGGCCGCCAAGCCAACCAGATGCTGACGAAGCTGTCGGCGTTCCTGCGCTATTCCCTCGACAGCGATCCCTTGCAAAAAACGTCGCTCGCCGAGGAAATTCGCGCGCTGCAACTCTATCTCGACATCGAGAAGACGCGCTTCGCCGACCGGCTGAAGATCACGCTCGACATCGATGAGGAGACGCTCGATGCGCGCGTCCCCTCGCTCATCATGCAGCCGGCGATCGAGAACGCGATCAAATACGCGATCGCGCGCATGGAGTCCGGCGGCGAGATCGGCATCGTCGCCAAGCGCGACGGCGACATGCTGACATTGCAGGTCTGCGACAACGGGCCAGCGGCGCCCGACAACCCGGAAACGCTGCTGTCCGACGCCAACGCCGGCGTCGGTCTCATCAATATGCGCGAACGGCTCGCGCATCTTTACGGCGCGCGCCAAACTTTCACCTTGTCGAAGCGCGATCCCTCCGGTCTC